>NZ_JBHVVJ010000023.1:0-49459 GCF_042883665.1 Arthrobacter sp. NPDC058192
GAACGCGTTCGCGATTACCTTCGCCGGCCGGTTCGAAAGAACCACTCACTAATGAAAACCGGCCGGACCCACCCACCGTTTATCGGACAGTCCCCGGCGGGACACCCACGGCCAGGGATCAGCGGTCGATCGAGACCATATTGGCGTCGTCGTGCCGCGCCCCTGCTGCGGGCTGGAGTGAGTTCAGGCGCTCGAGCTGGTCTGCGGTGAGCTCGACTGAATCGGCTGCGGTGTTTTCCTCCACACGGGATACGCGGCGGGTTCCCGGGATCGGGGCGATGTCGTTCCCACGGGTCAGCAGCCAGGCGAGTGCTGTCTGGGCGGGGGTGGCGCCAATCTCCGCGCCGATGCTCTGGACTTCGTCGACGATGCGCAGGTTCCGGACGAAGTTTTCCCCCGTGAAGCGCGGGTTGGTTTTGCGCCAGTCATCATCGGCGAAATCCTCCACCGTCCGGATCTGCCCGGTGAGCAGACCATGCCCGAGCGGTGAGTAGGGGACGAAGCCGATGCCCAGTTCACGCAGTAGCGGTAGAATTTCGTCTTCGACGTCGCGGGTCCACAGGGAGTACTCGGTCTGCAGGGCCGAAACGGGCTGCACGGTGTGTGCCCGGCGGATTGTGTCCGGGGAGGCCTCGGACAGGCCGAAGTGCAGTACCTTACCCTCGCTGATCAGGTCCGCGACGGCCCCCGCCGTCTCTTCGATGGGCGTGTTCCGGTCGACCCGGTGCTGGTAGTAGAGGTCGATATGGTCGGTGCCCAGTCGCCTCAGGGATCCCTCGACAGCCGTGCGGATGTTCGCTGCGCTGCTGTCCGTGACACCGGGACCGCCACCGGAATGGGAGACAAGGCCGAACTTGGTGGCGATCTTCACTTCGTCACGGCGTCCCTTAATGGCCTGACCCACGATTTCCTCGCTCAGGAACGGCCCGTAGATCTCCGCTGTGTCGATGTGGGTGACTCCGAGCTCGAGTGCACGGTGGATCGTGCGGATCGATTCGCTGTTATCCAGGGCGCCCTCGCTGGTGTAGGTGCCGGCCATGGTCATGGCGCCGAGGCCGATGCGGGAGACTTCCAGGTCCCCGAGACGTACGTTTTTCATGCTGTGTTCTCCTTCGGTAGGGTTCTCAGGCTTGGGACGTGGGCATGGCCCACAGCTCGGCGATGGAGGATCGTCGGTGGCGGGTCACCATGTACGCGATGCTCTCGGCTGTCCTCCGGCTGCAGCTTCTCGGGGATGTTCTCCGCGTCGGAGACGGCGAGGTCGCCTTTGACGGTGTCGTTGTTGTGTGAGATCAGTTCTGTTTCGACTGCGCCGGGCTCGAGTACGCCGACCCGGACGTGCTTCTTCGTGATCTTCTGGCGTAGCGCTTCGGTAAAGCCGTTCACGCCGAACTTCGTCATGTTGTACGCGGCGAAGTTCACCCACGCCTGCCGTCCGGCGATCGAGGAGATGTTGACGATGTCCGCGACGCCGCGCAGTTCGTCGTCCGCCGCCGGCCGCCTCGATCTCGGCCACGAGTGTGTCGAGGCGGTCCTTGCGCCGGGCGACGACGGCGACGGACGCCCCGTGCTCGGCGAGGGCACGGGCGGTGGCCTCACCGATGCCGCTGCTGGCCCCGGTTACCAGGGCAACAGTTCCGATGAGTTTTTCTGTCATTGGTTGTTCTCTTTCATAGGGTTTTTGGCTGAATTTGGGCAGCAGTCAGCAAAGTCCGTTCAACGGAGACTGTTAGCGGGTTTGCCCGAATTGCTCGTTAAGTGGTTGCTACTGCGGTGACGGCGGGGTCTTGTCAGTTATGTCGTTGTTCTGTCTTGCCCAGGGCCTGGTTGGAGGCGCTGCGCCTGGGAACGGGCAGTTCTGGACGTTTCGTCTTCGGCGTCCTTGGTGGCGGACGGCGCCGCCGCCCAGCTGGCGAGGAACGCCAGCGCACTTGCGGAGGCCGAGCCGGGCTCGGCGGTGAAGGTGAACAGGGTCTGGCCTTCGTCGCCGGGCAGGTGCAGCGTCTCGAACTGCAGGGACAGGTCCCCGGCCACCGGGTGATGGAAGCGCTTGGTTCCCGTGGTATGGATCCTTACGTCATGCCCCGCCCAGAGTGCGGCGAACAGGCCGCTGCGGGCAGTCAGCTCCCCAACCAGTTCGTTCAATGCCCGGTCGTGCGGGTTCCGCCCAGCTTCCAGGCGCAGCATGGCTACCGTGGTGCCGGCCACCACGTTCCAGTCCGGGTACAGGTCCCCGGCGCGCGGATCGAGGAAGAGATAGCGCGCCTGGTTCGGCGGAGCGCCCGGAAGGTCGTGGCCGAAGGACACCTCGGAGTCGAATACATCCGCGTACAGCGCCCTGCCCAGCAGGTTGGCTGCGAGCACGTCCGAGCGGCCGTTCTGCACCAGCGCGGCTGCCCCGCTCATCCCGTCCAGCAGGCGCAGCACCCCGGAGCGGACCCGCTGCTGCGATGGCCTCCTGGGCGTCCGGCGTGCCGGTGTGTTGGCGGTCCGGGCCAGGTCTATCAGGTGGGCCCGCTCGGCCTCATCCAGCTGAAGGGCCGAAGCCACGGCCTCAAGGACCGAGTCGGAAACGCCGCGGAGGCTGCCGCGTTCCAGCCGGGTGTAATAGTCGGTGCTCACGCCGGCAAGCTGCGCCACTTCCTCGCGCCGCAGGCCCGGCACCCGACGCAGTTCCCCATAACTCGGGATACCGGCCTGGTCCGGGCTGATCTTCGCACGGCGTGAGATCAGGAACTCACGGATGTCTTCTCTTCTGTCCACATCCATCACGCTACGCAGCTTGTCCGGCCGGTGGCAGTGTCCATCAGACACCCCCACCGTACGCCCTATGCCTGCAGGTGCGCACCGGAGAACTGTTTTGCTGCTTCGCTTCAGCTGATCGGGTCGGTTGGCCGCGTATGCCCTCGGTTGAGGGTCGGGGGCGCAGACCATCGCGCTTTGTGGGTGATCCGGGCCGTCCGTCGTCAGGCTGGGGTGTACTTCAGTGAGACCGGCTGCTGCTTCGCGCCGGCGCGGTCCGAGCCATGCGCTCATCGACCGTTCCCCCTGGTCCCGGGAGTGGCTTCGGGGGAAACCGGCCCTCGGCACTTATCCAGGCGGTGATTTCTTCCATTCGGGCCGTAGCAGCGGGGGAGAGGGCCGTACCGGCGGCGGCGTGCTGGGCGGCCTCGAGCCCCGGCTCTCGCAGCGGGGGATAATCAGGTGGTACCCGGTGGTGGGGGCGCGGCGCGCACGAGCAGGCGATGCGTTTCCGGCCCAGCCCGAGCCGGTACATCAATACCCATTCCGGGTCCTGGGCTCGCGGTAGCCGTCTGTCCATGACGGCTCCTCCGGCCACAGCGGCCGGCTCGGGGGGGGGCAGCGGGGGCGTGGCGCAAACACCAAGGCACGCCGGGGCGTCGGGGGCCGTCGCACAGAAGCCGTTGTTGGACAAGACATCGAAGATGGCAAAGCAAGGCAGCAACGGAAAAGCCCTGAAACGCTGCGGACTCGAACGCTAGAGGACGACAGTCGGGGTCCCCGTAGTCCCCGGTGCGCGTCGAACCGTCCTGCGGTTGGTAAGGCTGGCACTGTGCTGTTTCCGTCCGTTATGTTGACCAGTGCTGTGATGCACGCTACAGTTCATCAGGAGTTATACGAATAACTTTTACATGCTAGTGGCCCAAGGAGGTGCCCATGGCCGGGTTGAGGCCCAAGTCGGGACCGACGATGAATGATGTCGCCGCTGCTGCCGGTGTATCGCAGGCCACTGTGTCTTTAGTCTTAAACTCCGCCTCCGGATCGCGTTTTTCGGAGGACACCCGTCGCCGGGTGCGTGACGCCGTGGATCGGCTCGGGTACCGCACTAACGCCCACGCGAAGGTGCTGCGCGAGGGCGTTGCCGGGATGATCGGCTTTGTCGGCGACTTCGTGGCGTCGTCACCGTTCGCCGGACGCATCATTGAGGCCGCCCAAGACCGGGCGTGGGAGTCTGGACTCCTGCTGCTGACCGTTAATACGGGAGGCGACAGGGCGCTCGAAGCGGCCTCGCTGGAAACGATGTTGTCCTACAAGGTGGCGGGCGTGGTCTACGCGTCCATGTACCACCAGATACTGGATGTCCCTGAAGTCCTCGGCGACGTTCCGTCGGTGGTCCTGAACTCCGAGGACCGCGGCGGGCGGTTCAGCAGTGTCGCGCCCGACGAGGAAAAGGGCGGTTACACGGCCACCCGGCGCCTTATCGACGCCGGCCACACCCGGATTGCCTTGATCAACAACGACAGTCTTGAGAGCGGGCTGCCGGCCGCAGTTGGCCGTTTCGCAGGCTACTCCAAAGCGATGCGCGAGCACGGGCTGGAAGTGGCTCCGGGGTTCGTCCGCTTCGGACACGGCACCGAACCCGACGGATTCGAACACGCCACGAGCCTGCTCACCGCCGCCTACCGGCCCACCGCTATTTTCTGCGGGACGGACCGAATGGCGTGGGGCGCCTACCAGGCGGCCGCCACCCTAGGATTCTCCATCCCGACCGATCTCTCAATCGTCGGTTTCGACAACCAGGAAACCCTGGCCCCCCACCTCAGGCCCGCGCTGACCACCCTTGAACTGCCGTTCGAGGCAATGGGACGTCGGGCCGTCGACCTTGTCCTCCAGGGCGCGGAACCCGGTGGCCGGGTCGAGCTCATGGAGTGCCCTTTGATCGAACGGAATTCAGTGACACATCCTAAGGAGATGCCATGAGCCGCACCATCCCGGCCCTACGCCGGCGTCCTGCCGCGGCGCCGTTGCCACAGCGAAGGATTTCTTTTTCGCTGCGCCTGAAAAGAATCTTCCGGGCCTGGCAGTTATACGTATTACTTGGGCCCGCCCTTGTCTACATCCTGATTTTCAAATACTGGCCCATGTATGGCGTGCAGATCGCTTTTAAGAACTACAACCCGGCGAAAGGTTTCACGGACAGCCCGTGGGTGGGCCTGACGCACTTCGTCCGGTTCGTGAACTCGTACCAGTTCGGCCAGGTCCTCGGAAATACGGTGTGGATTGCCGTTCTGGGCCTGTTGGTGGCCTTTCCGATTCCGATCATCCTGGCACTGCTGGTCAACCAGCTCCAGAGTGAGAGGTTCAAGAAGTTCACCCAGACGGTGCTCTACTCGCCGGCGTTCATATCCACTGTCGTAGTCGTCGGTATCATGTTCGTGGTCCTGTCTCCCCGCTCGGGCCTGGTCAACAACGCGATCCAGCTTGCCGGCGGTGAACCTGTCTTCTTCATGGGATCCGCGGAGTGGTTCCGGCCCGTCTACGTCATCTCCGACGTCTGGCAGAACGCCGGGTTCTCCATGATCGTGTACCTGGCGGCCCTGGCGGCCATCGATCCGGCGCTTCACGACGCGGCCAAGGTCGATGGCGCCTCCAAGCTGCAGCGGGTCCGGCACATTGACCTTCCCGGCATCATGCCGGTGGTAACGATCCTGTTCATCCTGGCTATCGGCAACCTGCTCAACGTCGGTTTCGAGAAGGCGCTGCTGATGCAGACGCCGCTGAATCTTTCGAACTCGGAGATCATCCAGACCTACGTCTACCACGCGGGTCTGCAGCAGGCCCAGTTCAGCTACTCGGCCGCGATCGGCCTGTTCAACTCCGTCCTCAATCTGGCGCTGCTGCTCTTCTTCAACACGGTGGCGCGCCGGGCCAACCAAGCGACCCTGTGGTGATGCCGACATGTCTCTGATTACCAACCCCCGCACTACCGACGCTCCGAAGCGGACCCTCAATCAGGTCCGCCCCAGGCAAACGCTGAGAGACAGGTACGGTGACCGCGTCTTCAACGTCACCGCCACGGCTATCCTGCTGCTGTCCATCCTGGCTGTCGTCTACCCTCTCTACTTCATTGTGATCGCGTCCGTCAGCGATCCGAACGCGATCTATGAGGGCAAGGTCTGGCTGTTCCCTTCCGGCGTGACCCTGGAGGGTTACCAGCGGATCTTCGCGGACAGCAGGATCTGGAACGGCCTGGGCAACACGCTGATCTACACCGTCCTGGGGACCGCCATCAGTGTCAGCACGATCCTTTGCGGCGCCTACGCACTGTCCCGCAAAGACATGCCGGGCCGGAAATTCCTGATGCTCCTGTTTGTGATCACGATGTTCTTCGACGGCGGCCTCATCACCAAGTACCTGGTGGTCCGCGACCTGGGCATGCTCAACACCGTCTGGGCCGTCGTGCTTCCCGGCGCCGTCGGAGTCTGGAACCTGATCATCGCCCGTTCCTTCTTCGAACACACCATCCCGAATGAGCTGCGTGAAGCCGCCCAGATGGACGGGGCCACCGACTTCAAGTTCTTCTTCAAGATGGTCCTGCCGCTCTCCAAACCCCTGATCATGCTCATGATCATGATCCACGTCGTGGCCCAGTGGAACTCGTTCTTCGACGCCCTGATCTTCCTGAACGACGACACCAAGTACCCGCTGCAGCTCGTGCTGCGCAACATCCTCATCCAATCCGATGTTTCATCCACCGGCACCACCGGGGGAGACATCCAGTCCTACGCCGCAGCGCAAAGGATCGCAGAGCTCACCAAGTACGCCATGATCGTCGTCTCGAGCCTGCCGCTGATGATTGCCCTGCCATTCATGCAGAAGCACTTCACTAAGGGCGCCATGATCGGCGCCGTGAAATAGCGATACTTCCCCCCGCGCCACCCGTCCCAGGCGTTCTCCGCCGGCCGGATAAACCACACCTGAGAATAGGAATGACCATGGCAATCAGCCGCAAATACGCCGTCCTTGGCGCCCTCCTGACCGGAACACTGGCGTTCACCGCATGCTCCGGCGGCAATTCCGGCTCCCCGGAGGCCGCAGACGCCTCCGCCGACTACGGGTACCAGGCGACCGGCTTCCCGATCGTCAGCAAGCAGCTGACCCTGAAGTTCTCGGGAACGAAAACGGCCCTGGCGCCGGACTACAACACCATGACCGTGGTGAAGAACTGGGAAAAAGACACCAACATCCACATCGACTGGCAGAACCTGCCCGAGGCGGTCTTCCAGGAAAAGAAGAACCTCATCCTGGCCAGTGGGGACCTTCCCGACGCGTTCTTCAACAGCGGCCTGACGGATGCCGAAATCGCAACGTACGCCGCGAGCGGCACCCTCATCCCGCTCGAAGGGCTGATCGAGAAGAACGCGCCGAACCTCTCCAAACTGCTCGCGGCACGGCCCGACATCAAGGCAGCCATCACTTCCTCCGACGGACACATTTACTCCCTGCCGTCCGTTGAAGAACTGGGCCTGGTCCAGTTCCCCAACGAAATCGCCATCAACACCACCTGGCTGAAAAAGCTCAACATCCCGATGCCCAAGACCATCGCCGAATTCCACGACGCCCTGCTCGCGTTCAAGACCCAGGACGCGTCCGGGACCGGCAAAACCATCCCGCTGAGCTTCATGCCCGGCTCCTGGTGCGGAGACATCGTTGACCTGATCGCGGCCCTCGGCGGCGTGCCTGACAACATGGACCACCGCATCGTCCAGGACAACAAAGTCATCTTCACCCCCACCCAGGACGGCTACAAAAAAGCCATCCAGACCCTGCACCAGTGGTACCAGGAAGGCCTGATCGACCCCGAATCCTTCTCCCAGGACGACAAGGCCTACCTCGCCAAGGGCAAGGCGGCCACAGAAAACCTCGGTGCGTTCGCCTGGTGGGAACTCCCCGAGATGGTCGGCGCGGACCGGGCCAAGGACTACGCGCTGGTCCCCGTGCTCCAGGGTGTGGACGGCAAGCGAATCGCCAGCCAGTCCAACAACCAGGAAATCGCCCGCGGCGCCTTCGCCATCACCCGCGCGGACAAATACCCCGCCGCGACCATGCGCTGGGCCGACAATCTCTACGATCCCATCCAGTCCGCGCAGGCCAACTGGGGACCGATCGGTGAGACCCTGAAGAAGGACGCCAGCGGGCCGCTGGTCCAGATCCCGGCCCCGGCCGGAACGTCCGAAGGAGAACGCCGCCAGAAGGTTGCCCCGGGCGGCCCGAAGGCCAACACCGCGGAGAACTTCAAGACCGTCGTCGCTCCCGAACCCCGTGCGGCCGAGCGACAGAAGACCGTCAACGAGAACTACAAGCCCTTCGCGGGCAACGACGGCTACCCCGCCGTGGCACTGTCCGCCGACGAACTCCAGCAGATCAGCAGTATCGAGACCGACAGCGCCTCCCTGGTCAAGCAGAACGTCGCCAAGTGGATCGTCTCCGGAGGAATTGAGCAGGAATGGGACGGCTACGTCACCCAGCTCAAGAACATCGGCGTCGAAAAAATGATCGAGGTCTACCAGCAGGCCTACGACCGTTACAAGAAGAACTCCTAACCACGAACTCCTAGCCACGAACACCGCGGGCAGGCCGGCGCACCACGCGCCGGCCTGCCCGCCACCCGGGAACCGCACCGGGTATTCCCGCCGCACCAGCACAGAAGCGAGACCACCCTCATGACTGCCGTGACCGCCACGACGGCCGACACTTTCCGGCCTGCCCTGCACTATGCAGCCCGGAACACCTGGCTCAACGATCCCAACGGGCTGATCCACCACGCCGGGGTCTACCACCTGTATTACCAGAACAACCCGCTGGACAACGTCTGGGGAAACATGTCCTGGGGCCACGCCACCTCCACGGATCTGCTGGCCTGGACCGAGCATCCCGTCGCCATCGCCTGCGACGAATTTGAAGACATCTTCTCCGGCAGCATCGTCTTTGACCGTGACAACACCAGCGGATTCGGCACCGGAACAGCCGCGCCGCTGGTGGCGGTGTATACCAGCGCCTACAAGGCGGCCTCCGCACACCATGGCATCCAGGCCCAATCCCTTGCCTACAGCCTCGACGGAGGCTACACATGGACCAAACACACCGGAAACCCGGTGCTGAACCGGGAATCCGCCGAGTTCCGCGACCCCAAGGTGTTCCGCTACGACGGCGACGCCGGCAGCTACTGGGTCATGGTGGCGGTGGAAGCCAAGGACTTCGAAGTCGTCCTCTACAAGTCCTTCGACCTCAAGGACTGGGAGCTGTTGAGCTGCTTTGGCCCGGCAAATGCGACCGGCGGCGTCTGGGAGTGCCCGGACCTCTTCCCGCTGGCCGTCGACGGCGACCCGGAGAACCTGAAATGGGTCCTGACGGTAAATCTCAATCCCGGCGGGCCGAACGGCGGTTCAGCCGGGCAGTATTTCGTCGGAGACTTCGACGGGACCACATTCACCTCAGCCACCACAGTTACCGACGGCCTGCAGGACCCGGACAGGCTCGGCGATTATCACTGGCTCGACTGGGGCCGGGACTACTACGCGGCCGTCTCGTTCAGCGACGTTCCAGATGACCGGCGGCTCATGATCGCGTGGATGAACAACTGGGCATACGCCAACGAGATCCCCACCTCGCCCTGGCGCAGCCCCATGTCCTTGGTCCGTGAAGTGTCCCTGCAGAGCGTGGGTGGGAGCTGGCGGCTGGTGCAGCAGGCCGCGGGGGAGCTGGCCCCACACGCTGAGCAGACCCCGTCATTCAGCGTCGCGGCAATCGACGTATCCGATGGCCGGCACGTCCTGGACGGTGCAGCCGGCAGCGTCCAACGCATCGAGCTCACCGCCACGCCGGGCACAGCCGAGGAATTCGGGCTGATTGTCCGCGGCCAAGGAGCGGAGGGAACCCGCATCGGTATCCGCCCCACGGAAAGCCGCCTCGTCGTCGACCGCAGGGAATCCGGTCAAACAGAATTCCACGGATCGTTCGCGTCGATCGACACTGCCCCGATCCGGACGGCGGACGGTTCCTACGAGCTCACCGTCTATGTGGACCGCTGCTCCGTCGAGGTTTTCGCCCAAGGCGGCCAGATCACCATGACCGAATTGATCTTCCCGGCCCCCACCAACACCGAGGTCTCGCTCTACGCCATCGGGGGCACCGCAACCGTCGACAACCTGAGTGTCACTCAATACGCATAACGGTCAAGGGATTGCCGGTCCAGGGGTCGGCGGCCCCGCCGACCCCACGGCGCGAGCACGCCCGCCGGCGTGGCCGCCGCGTTCACGACCGCGAGCCTGACACCACCCAAAGAAAGACATGACATGCACCATTTAGAGGCCCCCGGGCCAGCCCGTCCGCTCCTGGACGCCGTGGTCGTCGGCGAAGCGCTCATCGACGTCGTCTCCTCGCCCGAGGGGACGGTCGAATACCCCGGCGGGTCACCCGCCAACGTCGCCTACGGGCTAGGCCGGCTCGGCGTCCAGACCGGGCTGCTGACCGCCCTTGGCGACGACGAACACGGCGCCGCCATCGAAAGGCACCTGCACAGTGCCGGCGTCACCCTCCTGCCCGGCTCCTACTCCCTGGACAGAACCGCATCGGCGACAGCAACGCTCGCCCCGGACGGATCCGCAAGCTACGACTTCGACATATCCTGGGCACTGGAACCGGTCGCTCCCGCCTACATCCCGAAGGTCCTTCACACCGGTTCGATCGCCACGTTTCTCGCACCGGGCGCCGACGCAGTCAAATCCATCCTGCAGCAGTGCCGCCACGAATGCACCATCACCTATGACCCCAACATCAGACCCGCCCTGCTCGGCAGCCACGCCGAGGCAAAGTCCATCTTCGAAGACCTCGTGCACCTGACAGACGTCGTCAAACTCAGCGACGAGGACGCCCACTGGCTCTACCCCCGGAAGAAACTGGAGGACACAGCGAAGCACCTCCTGGGGCTCGGCGCCGGGCTGGCCGTCATCACCCAAGGCTCACAGGGTTCACTGCTCGCCACCGCTGCGGCACAGCTGAACGTCCCATCCGTAAAATCCAGAGTCGCTGACACGATAGGCGCAGGCGACTCGTACATGGCAGCCCTGATCCTCGGACTCCTCACCCGCGGGACCGACGGCTTCGCGCCGGCTGTCCTGGAACAGCTGGGACGCACAGCCTCCATGGCCGCCGCCATCACCGTGCGCCGCGCGGGCGCAAAACCCCCGACCTTGAAAGAACTCCGGACCGAGCTGCAGCCCGCGTTTTAGCCACGGAGCGGACTCAACTCATCGGCCTTGCCGGCGCCGCGGATTGCGGACGGCGTTGCTTTCAGCGCGACCAGCACCAAGATCTCTTGGCCACGAACGAACACGTCGGCGATGGCGGACCGATCCTGGCCAGCCGGCTGCGATCGTCCCCGCCCTGCGGGGGTCCGTGCCCTGTCCGGCGGCCTCGAAGGGCAGGAAGCCATGGCCACGACCATATCCGCCGCTGGTGCAGACATTCTTAGCCATCAATTCCGGCGCCCTGAGGGCGGGATGCTCGATGAGCTTGTCGCAGGGTGCCGGACCTTGTCACCCAGGCGGATCTCCGCGCAGCATCAGGGTCGGGCGGGGAGAGGCCCAAGTGACGCCGACTACCGCCCTAACCGTGGCCGACGGGCAGACAAAGGCACTACCCCCGGCACTGAGGGTAGCGGAGAATCGATGATCCAAAACAGTTCATGGTTTGGCGCAATGTCCGTTACCTGTCCGCGGTGGACGGGGGTGGCTGTGGTTGGTCTTGTACCTATTCAAGCTGTGGGTCCTGTTGACGACATGACCTGCGGGGATTTCCTTAAGGTCTTTTTCTCCGGAATCCGCTTTTACCGGTGGCCTGGGGGGAGGGCTGGTTCCCGTTTGTCCGGCCAAGAAGGGTGTGCATGTTGTCCACACCAGAGTGAGTTTCCTGCCGTTGCTGCTTCGTGGCCCGCTCCTTGCCTGCTGCCCAGAGGGGGGCAGGAAGTTTCCCGGAAACCGGGGGATCTTCCTGCCTCAACTCACGGAACTTCAGGGGTTTGCTGGGTACCGCGGACCCATCCGCGGTGTCAATGTTCGTGAAATTGGTACCTTGGATGATCGAGAAATTGAGCGATAACAAGACCACCGCAGTGGCGGCCTTGCCGGTCAGGTGCGGGGGAATGGAAGTGCCTCTGGCGCGGGCTGTCAGGTTGCTTCCGGATCCTCGGTCGATCATCGACTTCCCACGCAGGCCGTGCTGTCACACCATGGGGGCGATGTTCTGGTTCAAGCGGAATAGATTGGTGGGGTCGTATTCGTTCTTCAGTGCCACGAGCCGCCGGTAGGTATCCGCCGGGTACGACGCCCGGACGAGCGCCGTATTCGCTTCACCTGTGAAATTCACGTAGGCAGCCGCATCCGGACCGAGCGCGGACGTTACGCCCCGGGCCCATTCGATGACATCCGCGAACCCCTCCGCCGTCGGCGTGCGCGCAATAACATTGACGATGAATTCTTGGTCGCGGAGTGCGAAGGCCGTTGCTTCGGCCGGAACGCGGCCGACCGCGCCGCCAAGATGGTGCACATGAATCTCCGTCATGGCGTTGGGCAATGCCGCAAACGAGTCCAGCAGCACGCGAACGGATGCGTCGTCGGCGGCGCGCAGAAATGCCGAACGGAAATAATTGTGCACACCCCGCGGGTACAGCGGATCGAGCGCCTGCTGCCACCCCGTGTACGGGTGGGCCGCGAACACATCGGCGATGACCGTACCCAATGACCGGAAGGGTGCGGTGGCGGCCTCGCCGACATCGAGAGCGCCGGACCAGCACCCTGCCACAGCGATGACTGGCTTGCCGTGCACTGATTCTGGCAGGAACGGGACCGGCGGCGCCGTGGTCATGTTGACCAGCGTGGTCAGCTCATCGGGGGCCGCCGCGCTGGCCGCCCGAAAGCCGCGCAACACCTGCTCTGCCTCTTCTGCGGGGTAGAAGACCAGGCCGGAAAGGACGATGGGCCCCACTTCGTGCAGTTGGTACTCGAAGGACGTCACCACACCGAAATTGCCGCCGCCGCCGCGCAGTCCCCAGAACAATTCGGGGTGCTCGTCGGCGCTGGCGTGAATAAACTGCCCGTCAGCGGTGACGACGTCGGCGCCGACCAGGTTGTCGCTGGCCAGCCCGTGCTTGCGCACGAGCCAGCCGATGCCGCCGCCGGTGGTGAAGCCGGCGATGCCTGTCGAGGACACCAGACCACCGGTCACCGCGAGTCCGAATTGCTGGGTCTCCGCATCCACGTCCTTCCAGGTACACCCCGCCTGTGCCGCCACGCGGCGGCGGCCAGGGTCTACCTGGACCCCCTTCATCAGCGAAAGGTCCAGCACGATGCCGTCGTCGACGGTGGAAAACCCGGGGATCGAATGGCCACCGCCGCGAACCGACAACGGCAACCCCTCGCTGCGCGCGAAATCGACCGTGCGGATCACATCTGCCACACCCGCACAGCGTGCGATGAGCATCGGGTGCCGGTCGTGGGCCCCGTTCCAGATTCTGCGTACGTCGTCGTAGTCCGCGTCCCCCGGCCGGACGACTGTGCCGCGCAGGCCGACGGCGAACTCGGTGATGGTGGCCTCGCCGATGCGGGTCGGCCTAGTCTGCGTCGTAGTCACGATGCGTTCCTCCTGATTGCTGTTTGTTTGTCAGATCCATTTGTCAGATCCAGGAGTAACGCTATGGAGCCGTCCTCAACGAGCAGTCAACGCCGTCTCAACATCATCGTCGGAGTCCCGCCTACGCAGTGCGGCCAGCCGCCGACCGGCGATGAGGCATCTTGTTCGGTCGAAAATCGCCCCAGCCTTGTCAATTTCGCGGGCCGCCCGATGCGGGTCGCCGAGCTCGTTGGATAGCTCTGCCACCATCAACCGTAGCCAGCCTGTGTGTCGCCGCCATGGGTCGACCCTTTCCGCTGCCCGCCTGTACATTTCCCGCGCTGCCCGGACCTCCCCGGAGATCAGTTCGGCGGCGCCTAGAATGGTCAACGTGGCACCCATCCCCACCTGATCTCCCGCGGACTCGAACCCTGAAAGGCAACGCCGAGCGTCTGTCAGGCCGCGGTCGATATCACCACCCATGGCGCGGAGCAGGGCGATATTAATCTCGGTCAGCAGTTCGCCCCGCCGGTCGCCCAGGCCGAGCCGAAGCTCCCGCGCCAAGGACAGGGCCTCATCAGCCGCGCTGTGGTCGCCGCAGTCGCGCAGAATGCAGCCAAGTTGGTGAAGTGTTTGCGCCCTAGCCAGGTCGTCTCCTAACTCGGCGAAATGTTCGGCTGCATCCGTGATAACGGATATCGCAGACTGCGTGTCCATTGAAAGCCTGGCCGCGTAGCCGATCGCGGACAGCACGTAGCCTTTGGCCTGGATGACGCCAACCCGCCGGCCCAACAGCAGCGTCTCCTCGAGACAGGGGACCAACCGTCCGGCGATCGGGATCAGTTGCAGGCTGGGCGTGATCACCGGGAGAAAAGGTGGAGTGCCGGTTTCAGACTGTTCGAGTTCGCTCAGGCAGGTATTCAAGTGACGGGCGGCGAGTGGTCCGTCCTCCCGGGACAAAGCGCACTGGCCAAGCAGCCAACTGCTGGCAGCGCATTGTTCGGGTCTGCCACCTTGGACTGCCTCGGTGTGCACGTCGGCTGCCAGCTGTTCGGCCTCGTCCAAGTCGAAGGTGCTCCAAGCGAGCGAGGTCTCAATGAGCCGGGCCATCATCACCTCGTCGGGGTTGCCGATCTTCCGCATGATTGCCAGGGCCTCCGCGCCGAGCGCCCGATGCCGATCGCCGCGGCCCTGCCGGCTGTCCAGCCCGGTCAGGCCGATGAGAGCGGCCGCACGAGGCCGGGTCGAATCGGGAGCCACCGCCAAGGCTCGCTCGACCCAACGTGCTCCCTCGACCGCGTGACCGCGGACGAACCAGAACCGCCACAGGCTGGCGGCGAGCCGGAGCGCGGCCTCGGGCTCGCGGGCGCACGACCAGCGCAAGGCAGCGCGCAGATTGTCGTGCTCGCGGTCGAGTGACTTCGGCTGTTCGATGACCACCCCAGTGGCGCGTTCGGGATTGTGGGATTCGGCGAAGGCAAGGTAATAGGCGCAGTGGGCAGCCGCCAGTCGAGCCCCTTCACCTGCACGATCGAGATTCTCTTGGCAAAACTGGCGAACTGTCTCCAATTGCCGGTATCGGGTCCCGGCGCCCCTCCTTTCGGTGACCACCAAAGACTTGTCCACCAGCTTGGCCAACAGGTCAAGCAGTTCTATCTGCTGGAGGGGCGCGTCAGCGCAGACTGCTACCGCCGCGTCGAGGGTGAAACCACCGGCGAACACAGACAGCCGGCGCAGCAGGACCTGCTCCGGTTTGGTGAGCAGTTCGTGGCTCCATTCCAAGGTGCCACGCAGCGTCTGGTGCCGAGTGACGCCGCTGGTTCCCCCGCCGAGCACGGACAAAGCATCGCCCAACCTCTCGACGATCTCGGCGGGTTCAAGTATGGCGGTCCTGGCCGCGGCCAATTCCAGGGCCAAAGGCATCCCGTCGAGCCGTCGGCACAACTCTGCCACCCCCTGGGCGTTGTCGGCGTCGAGCGCGAAACCCGGCCGGACCTGCGCTGCGCGCTCAACGAAAAGCCGGACAGAGGGCAGGCGGCCCAGCACGGCCAGGTCGAGAGCGTCGGTCCGCAGGGGCGAGGGCAGGGGCAATGACGGCACCCGGTAGGTGTACTCCCCGTCGGCATGGAGTGGCTGCCGGCTGGTGGCCAGCACCTTAACCCCAGAGGATCCGTCAAGCAGCGCGACGACGAGTTGCGCACAGGCTGAGAGCAGGTGTTCGCAGTTGTCCAGCACGAGGAGCAGCGAGCGTCGCCGCAGTTGGTCGACCAGCGCTCGCACGGGGCTTGGTGCCGCGCCGGAATCCAACCCAAGGACCTCGGCTACGGCATCGGCGACCAGAAGCGGCTCCCCAACGGCCGCGAGGTCGACGAACCAGACTCCGTCCACGTACTCCGGACGAAGTGTCTTCGCGGCCTCCAATGCCAGTCTGGTCTTGCCGCTGCCGCCGGCCCCGGTGAGGGTGAGCAGGCGCGCATGGCCCATCAGCCGCTTGACGTCAACGAGCTCACGCTCGCGCCCGATGAAGCTTGTCAGCGGGGACGGTAGACAACCGGTGGCATCGTCTTCGCCGGTCCCACCGACGGGCTGGTGGAGGCGCTCCTCGGGCGGCGAGCCGGTCAACAACTCGCGAAACAGTCCCGTCGTCCGGACGTCTGGGTCCGTCCCGAACGCGTCTAAGAGTTCGTCGACTAGCCGCTCATATCGTGCCAGTGCCTCCGACCGCCGGCCCATTCCAGCCAGCACTGCCATCTGCGCCCGCACGGCTCCCTCGTGGACGGGATCAGATTCGAGCGCACGGGTGAGGATGACCAACGCCTCCTCCGGTGCACGCTGCGCCACCGTGGACGCCAGTTTTACCAGTACCTCGCGATGGATTTCCCGGAGCTCATCGCGGCGTGTCGCCAGCCAATCCGCATCCGGCAGATCCGGCAGGAGATCACCACCGTACAAGTCGGCCGCATCGCGCAGGCTTGCCTCGACACCGGCAGCCAACGCTGCCACGGCCGAACGCTCGAACTGCAGGACATCGACATCGACCAGGCCCCTGTCATCCAGCACCACCACCTCACCGCGGATGGCGAGCAGCCCGTCGCTGCCGGCTCCAGCGCCAGCGAGCGTACGGCGAGCGACGTACAGGGTCTGATGCAGATTCCGTGCCGCGGCCATCGGCTCCATGTCAGGCCACAGGCGGTCCAGTACCTGCTCGCGACGGCCACGCTGACCACGCGCCAATGCCAGCATCGCCACCACGGCCTTTGCCTTCTGCAGTCGCCAGCGGCTGTTCTCGACGGCGTTCCCGTTGACGTACACGGTGAACGAGCCGAGAAGTTCGATGCGCAACCCGCTTTGGGTAGGCTTCATGGTTCTTCAGTATCCGCTCGCCATCCGGCGTTGTCGAACAAAGGAATTTCCCACACGCTCGCTGCCTTGGCGCAGTCTGTGAGCGGCCCATCACTAGCAAGCAAACCACCAGAACCACAGCAGCCCAACCGTCCCAGCCCGGCTGGATTCAGCAGTTTGGGTCGGCCGTAGCGAAACAACGGGGGAGAGTGTGTCTGAGCCGAGGGATACACCTGCCCGCCAGTGGGCATAACCCGCCCGGCGCATCCCCCATTGCTTCCGACCCCCGCTCAGCGCTGCAGGAATTGCGAGCGGCGCCGGACGCGGAAGCCGGACGGAATCACCGGCCACTGTGGCTTTCCGGCGAGGGGCCCTGGCGTCGTCAGTTCGTCGCTTCGGTGTTTGTATTGCTTCGCATGGCTTCAGCATCCCACCCTACGGCTTGGCCGTACAGGTGATGTGCCACCGCCTCCCGGGGCGTCATGATGCCCTCCTCTCGGGGTGGACGTCCGGTCTCTCCCGGTTGCTGCTCACGCGACCGGGGTCCAGTTTGAGGAGGCCAGCCAGGCGCCAAGGTCGAAGACGTCGGGTACGAGTGCGCGGGTCGCTTCGAAGTCGGCCTGGTAGGCAGGCGTTTCGGCGAACCAGCGGAACATTTCGGCCATGTCGCCGAAAGGGGCGATGGCCTCGCGCGGCAGGGCCTCGTACCGTGCGGGAAGGCCTGCGTAGGCGCCTATCGCCTTCGCGATCTGCCGTTGCCGTGGATGTGGCGGACGGGGAGGGCGGGGTGGCGGCGTTGGCCGGCAGTGCCATGGCGGTGAGGGCCCCGCGCCGATCAGGGTGGCGCCTGCCGCGATTTTCCGGACGTTGTTCACAGTTTTTCTCCTTGCTGGTTCCACTCCGGCTTTCGAAGCTGTTCCTATCCTCAGATTGAACCCTGTCGGACTACCTTCATCCTGCTGTGCGCATACTGTGACTGTTTCGGCACGTCAGACTCGCAAAAAATCACTATCGCGCGATGGTGCGGATCATTCCCCGGCGTCACACTGGTCGTATGCGGAATCACCGCGCACACACGGAAGGAGAACAACCATGCCGAAGAACATCAGCATCGTCTTCGCACACGGACTGTTGGCTGATGGTTCCTGTTTCAGCAAGGTGATGGGCCCTCTCCAGGCGGAAGGCTACGAATGCCTCGCCTCACAGCACGGCCTCGACGGCCTCGCGAAGGACGTCGCCAACGTCACCCGCAACATCGCCCGGGCGTCCAACCCGGTCCTCCTCGTTGGACACTCGTACGGCGGCACCCTCATCACCCACGCCGGCGTCGACGACCGCGTGCGCGGTCTCGTCTACATCTGCGCCCTCGGCCCCGACGAGAACGAGACCTCGCAGGCTCAGCAGGACCGCTACCCGAAGACCCCGATCTTCGCGCACATCGAGGTCAGCGACAACCGCATCTGGCTCGGAAAGTCGGGCGTCCCGTACTTCGCCGGGGACCTTCCCGAGGAGGAGCAGGCGCTGGTCTGGGCCACCGCCATGCCGCCCGTGCCCGACCTGTTCGACCAGAAGGTCGACGGCACAGCCTGGCGGACCAAGCGCAGCTGGGCGATCGTCGGAGCCAACGACCAGACCGTGCAGCCCCAGCTGGAGCGCGACTCCGCTGAACGCATGGGAGCGCGCACGTTCGAACTGCAGTCCAGCCACGTCCCGATGCTCTCCCAGCCCAAGGCCACCCTCGACATCATCCGCGAGGCCGCCGAGTCACTGTAGGTAGGCACCGCCGGGCGCGCGTCCACCATCTGTCTTCGACGGGGCCGTGAGCGTTCGCCCGTAGCGAGGTCGAAGAGGTGCTCGCGCCCGTGCGCGACGGCAGCGCCGGCTCGACGCTCAAGTTGGATCCGCCCGACGTTGCCGTATCAACCCCCGCGGCGTCGGGACGTTGAATGGCCCCTTTTTTATTCGTAGAACTCGAAGCGCGGCTCGCCCTGGACTCCGGCCCGCTCCATAGCCTCCTTCAGTTGCGGGAGGTTCGTGAAAGCGCGGGCCTCGTCCACGGAATCGAAGTAGTGGAGCACGAGAACGTTGTTCGGATCATCAACTGTGCGGTGCACGGACTCGCCCGTTATCCCGCCGAATTCCGGCACGTCCGACACGGAATCGTAGATCTTGCGCCAGGCGTCGTAGTCGGCAACGCGGTGCCTATAAGTAAGAGTGCCATTCGGGCTCCTAAGAATTGGATTGTCTTTGTGCGCGCGTCCAAGGTACTGGGCGCTGAGCCCTTGGATGTCCCTGCTAGCCGCGCCTTCCGGCCGCTGCTTCCTTGATCAGTGATGCCACAGCCTGGGGCTGGGAGACGTACACGGAGTGGCTTGCGGCAACTTCGGTGACCGAGGAACCAGCCCGTTGCGACATCGCCTGCTGCGCGGCCGGCGGGATCATCCTGTCTTCCGTGGTGAGCAGGTACCAGCTGGGCAGGGCGCGCCACGCGGGCTTGGTGACCGCTCCCTGGAGGGCGTCAATGCCCCAGGGGACCTGCGAGTCAGCCATGAAGGCAGCCTGTCCCGGCGGCACGTCCGCCGCGAAGGAATCGGCAAACTTTTCGCGGTCCAGGAAGAGGAAACCGTCCCGGGGCGGCAGGATGGGTGGGACGGGCGCGCCAGGTGGCGGATCGGCGATGAGGGTGTTCACGGATTCGCCCGTGTCGGGGACGAACCCGGCGATGTAGACCAGAGCCGCGACCTTCTCGTCGGTGCCGGCCTCGGTGACGACGACGCCTCCGTAGGAATGTCCGACGAGCACGACGGGGCCCTCGCAGCCAGCGATGGCCATCTTGGTGGCGGCAACGTCGCCGGCCAGGGAGACGGTCGGGTTCTGGACGACCTGAACGTTGTAGCCGTCGGCGGTGAGCAGATCGTACACACCCTGCCAGCCCGATCCGTCGACGAAACCGCCGTGCACCAGCACAACGTTCTTTAGCGCTTCTTCGGACATGGGATCCTCCTGCTTCGATGGGGGTAATAGCCGGATGCTAGCGCCGCCCGTTCCGGTCTGCCAGAGTCAAAGGGCTGGGCTTGCCTCGAAGTCTGCCGCCCGGTTCGGCCAGCTCGTGTAAGCCATCTAGCTGTGGACTCACAGACTTCGGAAGTGACAGACTTCCGGTTCTGAGGACCGCAATTTTCGCACTCTGATAGACCGCGAATTCTGGGTCTCTAATCACGGTTTTGTTATACGTTTAGTTCTTTTTTGAACTCACCAGATCGTGATGGCATGTCGCGGACCAGATACGACGCCTGGGTGAGGGGTCCGTGCCGCTACCTGGAGCAAGTCTAGAACTCGTTCATCCGGTCATCGTCTCCTCGGGCATCGGGCGGGGCCTGTGGTGACGCCCGTCCGGCGTCGATTGCTGGCGATGCTGGGGAGGACGACGTTGAATGTTCCTATGATCGACTGGCTTCTACTCTCCAACCTCGGCACCGCTCTCGGTACCGCTCTCGGTACAACGGTGCTCGCCGTCGCGACGTTCATCTCCACTAGGTCGGCCAACCGTTCGGCGCGGCTGGCCGAGCGCGCACTGCTGAACGGGTTGCGCCCCATCCTGCTGCAGTTATGCCAGGACTTGCGCCTCTTTCGAGGCATTGAGATCCTCTACAGCCCCCTGCATATGGGTCCGGATAGCCTGTTGCAGCGCTAGTTCGTCTCCCGCCTCGAGCAGGTCCAGCAGCTTCTGGTGCTCGGTGACCAGCACGTCCACGCGCGGGTAGGCCACTTCGAGGTCCAGAATGCACATGCGCGATTCGGCAGCCAGTGTTTCGTAGATCCGGATCATCCGGGAGTTCCCGGTCCCGGCCACGAAGGCGGTGTGGAAGTCCATGTCGAGCTTGGCCAGCGCCTGCCAGTTGGCGGCCGCAACGTTCTTGGCCATGTTGGCGATGATGCCCTTAAGCGTCTGTGCTGTCTTCTTGACCTTCTCCGGGCCCGCGTTGAGCAGCATGTGCGCGCAGGCCATTTCCACGGCTTCGCGGACGTCGTAAATCTCCTGGATGTCTTCCTCGGACAGCTCCAGGACAAAGACGCCTCGGTTGCGGACGCTGACCAGGATGCCCTCCTGGCAGAGCCGCTGCAGCGCTTCGCGCAGGGGCCCGCGGGAAGTGTTCAGCTGCGTCGCCAGCACTGATTCGTTGATCTGCTGGCCAGGGCGGAACTTGCCCTGGACAATGCGTTCGCGGAGCTGGTCAGCGATTAGCTCTGCGGTGGGTCTTCCCTGAAGCACTAGTAGTTCGCCTGATGCCGCCATCTGCGTCTTCTCCTTGGGTTGCGGCCGATGTTAATGGACGGGAATAGCCGTGTACTTGTATTCGAGGAATTCTTCTATGCCGATCTTTCCGCCTTCACGGCCCAGTCCGGACTGCTTGATCCCCCCGAACGGGGCGGCGGGGTTGGATACGAGGCCGGTGTTCAGACCCACCATCCCCACTTCCAGGGCCGCAGAGAACCGCATGGCTTTGTCCACATCCTGGGTAAAGACGTAGCCCACCAGGCCCCAGGGGGTGTCATTGGCCCGGCAGATCACTTCGTCCTCACTGTCGAAGGAGGTGATGGCGGCCACGGGGCCGAAAATTTCGGTGCTCATCAGCTCGGCATCGTCGGGCACGTCCACCAACACCGTCGGTTCGTAGAAATAGCCAGGGCCGTCCCCCCGGCGCCCGCCGGTGAGTACGCGGGCGCCCTTCTGTACGGCGTCGGCCACCAGGGACTCCACCTTGTCCAGCCCGGACAGGCTGATCAGCGGCCCCACGTCCGTCCCGTCCTGGGCGCCGTTTCCCACGCGAAGCTCGGACATGCGCTTGGACAGCTTCTCGGCGAAGTCCCCGGCCAGGTTGCGGTGCACAAAGAAGCGATTCGCTGCCGTGCACGCTTCCCCCATGTTCCGCATCTTAGCCTTGAGGGCGCCGTCCACGGCGCGTTCCAGGTCCGCATCTGCAAGGACAATGAAGGGTGCGTTGCCGCCGAGTTCCATCGAGGAGCGCATGACGTTCCCAGCCGCCTGTTCCAGCAGTAGTTTTCCTACCGCCGTGGAACCGGTGAAGCTGACCTTGCGGGCAATCCCGCTGCTCATCCAAGGTTCCACCACGGAGGCGGCGCTTGAAGTGGTGACCACATTGAGCACCCCGTCAGGGAGGCCGGCCTCGCGGAGGATCTCTACCAGCGCCAGCGACGTCAACGGGGTCAGCTCCGCCGGTTTGAAAACCATCGTGCAGCCCGCTGCCACGGCCGGTGCGATCTTCCGTGCACCCATGGCCAGCGGGAAGTTCCACGGCGTGACGAGGACGCACGGCCCCACCGGCTCTTTGGTGATCAGGATGCGGTTGTTCCCGTCCACGGTGCTGGTGTGGTCGCCGCCCACCCGTACCGCTTCTTCGGAGAACCAGCGGAGGAATTCAGCCCCGTACGCCACTTCGCCCTTCGCCTCAGCCAGGGGCTTGCCCATCTCGGCGGTCATGATGGCGGCCAGCGCATCGGAGTTCTCCAGCACCAGTTCGTAGGCTTTGCGCAGGATGTCCGCCCGCTGCCGGGGAGTGGAGGCCGCCCACCCTGCTTGCGCACGGCCGGCCGCTTCGATGGCGAGCCGCGCGTCGTCGGGGCCCCCATCGGCCACGCGGGCAATCACTTCGCCGGTGGCCGGGTTCTCCACCTCGAAGGTTTGGGACGAGGCTGCCGGCCGCCAGGCGCCGTCGATGAACAGGTCTGTCCGCAGGGCGGTTGGATCAAGGGAAAAACTCATGGTTCCGCTTTCACTAGGGGAATAGGGGGCTCGTCCGGGAAAGCCCGACGCCGGCGCCCGGCGGGTGCCGGGGGTTTGGGTCCGGGATGGGCTGGTCAGGCCGTGCCCGCCTTGAGTGCTTGGGCGAACCGGCTCAGTCCGGCCTGGATTTCCTCGCTGCTGACATTGAGCGCGGGGATGATGCGGACAACGTTGCCGTGCGGCCCGCAGGTGAGCAGCAGCAGTTCCTCGGCCACGGCAGCCTGCTGGACAGCCAGCGCGGTGGCGGCGTCCGGGGTGCCGTCCGGCGCGGTGAACTCCACGCCCTGCATCAGACCCAGTCCCCGGACGTTGCCGATGGGTGCGAAGTCCTGGGCCAGCCTGTCCAGACCGGCCCGGAGCTCCACTCCGCGGAGCTGGGCGTTGGCGACGAGGTTTTCGCGGTCTATGACGGCAAGGGTGGCCACCCCGGCGGCAGCCGCCACCGCGTTGCCGCCGTACGTGCCGCCCTGGGATCCCGGCCAGGCCTTGCCCATCAGTTCAGTGGATGCGGCGATGGCTGAAATGGGGAACCCGCTGGCCAGGCCTTTGGCGGTGATAAGGATGTCCGGGGTGATGCCGGCCCAGTTGTGGCCCCAGAACTTACCGGTGCGGCCCACGCCGGCCTGGACCTCGTCGAGGATGAGGATGATGCCGTGCCGCTCGGCCCGGTCCCGGAGCCCCTGCAGGAAGGCGGGCGGAGTGGGGAGGTAGCCGCCGTCGCCGAGGACGGGTTCGATGATGAAACCGGCGGTGTCGGCCGGGCTGCTGGTGGAGAGAAGCAGATGGTCCAGTTCCTTCAGGGCGAACTCGACGGCGGTTTGCTCGTCCCAGCCGTAGCGGTAGGCGTATGGGAACGGGGCAATGTGGACGCCGCCCATGAGCGGGGAGAACCCGGACCGGAAGCGGGTGCCCGCGGTGGTGAGGGATGCGGCGCCTACCGTACGGCCGTGGAACCCTCCCTGGAACGAGATGATGTTGGGCCGTTCGGTGGCCATCCGGGCCAGCCGCACGGCGGCTTCCACAGCTTCCGAGCCGGAGGTGGCGTAGAAAACGCTGTCCAGGCCGGCCGGCAGCACGTCGCCGAGTTTCTCGGTGAGCTCGAGCAGGGGTTGGTGCATCACGGTGGTGTACTGCGCGTGGACGATCTTGCCCACCTGCTCCTGGGCCGCGGCAACCACGTCAGGGTGGCAGTGCCCGGTGCTGGTCACGCCGATTCCGGTGGTGAAATCGAGGTACTGTTTGCCGTCGGTGGCGTGGATCCAGCTGCCGGAGGCGTGGTCGACGATGACCGGTGTGGCCTGCTTGAGCAGCGGGCTAAGAGTTGCCATGGGAAGTCCGTTCTAAGTGTTGGAGGGGGTCAGCGGGAACCGAACCGCTGCGGCCGGACGAAATCCAGGCCGTCGAACCGTTGCTTTCCGAGGGCCTCGAGGGCGGCAATTTCGCCGAAGCCGGTGGCCATTTTGAAGCCGGCTCCGGAGAAGCCGGTGGCGCAGTAGATCCTGCTGTCGGGCCTTGCAGGGCCCAGCAGCGGGTGCGCGTCGGAGGTGTAAAGGTCCGGGTAGGCGTCGGAGCGGACAATGGTGGGGTGCAGGCCGGGGAAAAACTCTGTCACGGTTTCCGTGGTTTCCGAGATTTCCGCGGGAGTCAGTTCACGCAGGAGGTCATCGGCGCCGGCGGCGGGAATGGACCGGTCGTCCAGGGTGGTCTTGACCGTGACCCCGTCAACGCTGGGTGCGCCGTACATGGACCGTTGCCCGGAAATCCGGATAAACACCGGGAAACGGTCCGGTGTGAACTCGGCAGGGTCCTTGGCCACGAACCAGGTGAGGTAGATCCTCCGTGGGCTGGTTGCGCCGGCGAGCGTTGCGGGCATCAGCTGCCGGGACCATGCGCCGGAGGAGACGATGACGTTCTCGAAGGTCCAGGTCCGGTCACCAGAGGTGATCAGCACGCCGTCGTCCGTTTCCCTGATGCCGTCGATCGGTGTGTTGGGCAGCACGGCTGCACCGTTGGCCTGTGCGGCTGCGACGGCGGAGGTCACCGCGCGGTCGGTGCGCAGGGCTCCGGCACCCGGATCGAAGACCGCAGCGTCGTCCGGGCGCAGGTTGTGCTGAGGATAGCGCTCGGCCATGTCCTCACGGCTGAGGAGTTCGTGGGCGGCGTTGTTGCCCCTGGTGGTTTCCAGGAGGGCTGTCAGGTAGGGCCCGCCGGCGGTGCCGATGGAGAGGCCGCCGCACTTGAGGAGGATGTCCTGCCCCGATTCGGCTTCCAGTTCCTGCCACAGGGTGCGCGAACGCTGCAGGACGGGGTAGTAGTCGGGGACGCCGCGGTACAGCATGCGGAACAGGCGGGTGTCCCCGCCCACAGCGCTGCGCGCATGCCCCGGCAGGGCGGCTTCGAATCCCACTACGGAATCGGTCAGGCGGGACGCCTGCCAGAGGGCCATGCTGCCGATGCTGCCCAGACCGACGACGGCGAGCTTTCCGTCCATGATCACAGCACCTTCTCCAGGAAGCACTGGGTCCGGGTTTCCTGCGGATTGGCCAGGACTTCCCGCGCGTCGCCGCGCTCCACCACGCAGCCGTCGTCCATGAAGATCAGGGAATCGGCCACTTCGCGGGCGAAACCCATCTCGTGGGTCACCACCACCATGGTCATTCCTTTCTTGGCCAGGCCCTGCATCACGGCGAGCACTTCGCCCACCTTTTCGGGGTCCAGGGCGCTGGTCGGTTCATCAAAAAGCATGATCTGCGGATCCATGGCCAATGCCCTGGCGATGGCAACGCGCTGCTGCTGTCCGCCGGAGAGTTGGGCGGGGTAGTAGTCCCCGAAGCCGCTGAGGCCGACGTCGGCCAGCAGCTCGTGTGCGCGCCGGCCGGCTGCCTCCTTGTCACCGCGCTTGACCAGCACGGGCCCGGCCGTGATGTTCTGGTGCGCGGTCATGTTGGGGAATAGGTTGAATTGCTGGAAGACCATGCCGATCCGGGTGCGCTGTTCTGCCAGTTTCTTCCGGCTCAGCGCGTGGTAGGCGTGCTCGGTTTCGTAATAGCCGAAATCCTCGCCGTTCATCTTGAGGACGCCCGAGTCCACCGTTTCCAGCCCGTTCATGCAGCGGAGCAGGGTGGACTTGCCCGAGCCGCTGGGGCCGATGATGCAGCAGATCTCGCCGCTGGCGATGTCCAGGTTGATGTTCTTGAGGACCCTCTTGGCGCCGAAGGATTTCTGGATCCCGCGGGCCAGCACTGTGCCGTCGCAGGCAACCGTGCCGTCATTGGCCAACGTGACGCTGTTAGTCATCGCGCGATTCCTTCCGGAGCGGTGAGAAGCTTCCGGGCCTTGCGGGGGAGCGCGACCGCGGACCGGTTGTATTTCTTTTCGAGCAGGGACTGCGGGTAACTCAGCACCAGGGTCATCGCCAGGTACCAGAGGCTGGCAACGATCAGTAGCGGGATGGTCTGGTAGTTCCGGGCGTAGATCAACTGGGCACTCTGCAGCAGTTCGGCGACCCCCAGCACACTGACGAGGGAGGTTTCCTTGAACATTCCGATCACCTGGTTGCCGGTGGCCGGAATGATGGACGGCATGGCCTGCGGGATGATGATCTTTCGCATTTTGGTGAAACTGCTCATGCCCAGGGAATCCGCGGCCTCGATCTGGCCCTTGCCGACGGAGGAGAATCCGCCGCGGATGATCTCGGCCATGTACGCGGCCTCATTCAGGGTGAGCCCGATGATTGCGGCGGTGATCGGGGCCATCAGGGCGTTGACGTCCACCGCCTGCTGGATGTTCGTGAACGGGATCCCGACCGTGAGATTGGGGTACAGCGCTGCGATGTTGAACCAGAAAATCAGCTGAACCAGGACCGGGGTGCCCCGAAAGAAGGTGATGTACACCCCGGCCGTGGCTGCGATGGGCTTGATCCGTGAGGAGCGCATGATGGCCAGGCCCAGCCCCAGGAGTGTTCCGAGTCCCATGCTCACCACGGTGAGCATGATGGTGAGCACCAGGCCGCGCAGGATGCTCTCCTGCGTGAAGTACTGCGCCACCACGCCCCATTTGAAGTTGGGGTTGGTGGCCACCGAGGTGAGGATTCCGACCGCCAGCAGGATGCACACACACCATGCCGCGTATTCGAAAGCACTTCTGCGCCGGAGCCTCGGTTTGAGGATCCCGTCGGTCTGGCTCATTGTTGTCTCTTTTCCTTCGGAAACCAGGGACTGCATGGCCGCTCCTGCTAGTTCAGCTTTGCTTCGGTGATTCCCCCGTTGGTGAGACCCCAGTTGGCCAGGGACTCCTTGTATTCAGGGCTGTCCAGGACGGACTGCACTGCCTTCTGAAGTGCCGGCGTCAGAGCGGATCCCTTCTTCAGACCGATGGAGACGGTGTCGACGGACCGCGTATCCACCTGGGGCTTCAGTACCTGGAAGGTATTGGGTTGCTGCTTGTCGGCCCAGGCCAGGGCAGTGGTGTCGTAAAAGACGCCATCTACCCGCTTGGAGGCCAGCTGGGTCAGGGCGTCCTGGACGTTTGGCAGGGTCACGCCGTTGATGGCCGGTTTGCCCTTGGAGGTGCAGGTCCATTCGGAGATGTGGGGAAGGTGGACCAGCTGGGAGTTGGAACCCTTGGTGACCGCGATGTTTTTGCCGCACATGTTGTCATTGCTGATGCCCAGCGGATTGCCGGCAGCGACGGCCACGGACACGCCGTCGCTGAAGTAGTCCACCATGTCCAGGACCTTCAGCCGTTCGGCAGTGGCGGACATGGTGGTGGCGGTGAAGTCATACCGGCCCGCGTCGATGCCGGGAATGATGGTGTCAAAGGCCGTGTTTTCGAACTTCAGCTTCAGCCCGAGCTTCTTGGCCACGAGGCGGGCGATGTCGGGATTGAGGCCGATGGGGGTGGTGTTGTCATCGGCCAGGAAGGTGGTGGGCGGGTAGTGCAGGTCCATCGCCACCGTCAGTTCGCCTTTGTCCTTGATGGCCTGGGGGAGCAGCGCCGTTGCTGCCGGGTCGGCCTGGACGTTTTCGGAAATGTCGGCGGTGTTGGACGTCTTTGAGTTGTCCGGTGCGGGAGTGCCCGCCGCCGTGCCCCCGCAGCCGGCGAGAGCCAGCATCACGGCGAGTCCTGCGGTGGCGGTCTGTACTTTGTTTCTGGCCTTCATGATGCTTCCCTTCAAACGGCTTCAGCGCGGAGTCGTGCAGAAGCGGGTGCAGTAGTATCCCAGCGTTGTCCGGGCGGTGCGCCTGCGGAACGGAGGGTGGGATGGCGCCGGTGGAAACGTACGGTTAGAGGCCTCGTTGTCTGGATCACCTCGGCATCTAGGGGCAATGCAACCATCGAAATTGCAGATTGTCGACGATTTCAGGAAAAAATTCTGAATATTTTTCCCCCGGCAAACTTTCCAGTTCCCGCCAATCAAAACTGTTGACAATCTACAATTCTCGGCCCTAATGTCGGAGCCAGCGGGCTGGCATAGCATCCGCCGCGCCTCTCTCGAACCGCTGATTCCCCTTCCAGCCGCTGGCGCTCTCCCGGCCACCCGGCAACCCTTCTGCGAACGGATGAACATGGCAACCACCGAATTCCGGCCCGAATACATCTCTTTCGACTGCTACGGCACCCTGATCAACTACCAGATCGAGCCCACCACCCGGCACCTGCTGCAGGGCCGCGTCCCGGAAGAGCAGATGCCGGCCTTCATGCGGGACTTCCGCAACTACCGCTATGACCAGGTGTGCGGGGAGTATTACGCCTACGAGCAGGTCCTCCAGGACGCCTACGACCGTGTGTGCAAAAAGTGGAGCCTGGAACCGACAGCCGATGCCGGCAAGCAGCTGGGCGACGCCGTCCGCAGCTGGGGCCCGCACAACGACGTCCCGGACCCCTTGAAGACCATGGGTGAAAACTTCAAGCTGGTCATCCTCTCCAACGCCGATACCAGCTTCCTGGACATCAGCGTCCCCCGGCTGGGCGCCAACTTCCACGCCGTCTACACAGCGGAGCAGGCTGGCTACTACAAGCCACGCTACGGGGCGTTCGAATACATGCTGGACCAGCTCAATGCAGCCCCTGAGGATGTGCTGCACGTTTCCTCACACACCCGCTATGACCTCATGCCGGCCCATGACCTGGGCTTCACGAACACGGTGATGCTGGACCGCGGCTACGACCCGCACAGCCCGGCCTATAACTACACCACGGTCAACTCCCTGGACGAGCTGAACAAGCTCTTGGGCCTCTAAGTCCCCGACGACGCGAAGGGCCAACTGTGAAACTCACCCCTTACTGGCTGGACACGGCTGAACCATCCGGGGACTACCGCCGCAACCCGGTACCGGAGACCGTGGATGTGGCCATCATCGGAGCAGGATTCACGGGGCTTTCCGCCGCACTGGAATTCAGCAAACAGGGCGCCAGCGTGGCGGTCCTGGAACGGCACACCGTGGGGTGGGGCGCGTCCGGGCGCAACGGCGGCATGGCCACTACGGGCCTGGCCATCGGCTTCAACACTGCCGTCAAGCGCTACGGCGGCACCCGGGCCGTGGAGATGTTCCGCGAGTACAACGACGCCATCGACACCATCGAAAAGCTGGTGCACGACAATGGCATTGACTGCGACTACAAGCGGCACGGCAAGCTTTCGCTCGCCTTCCACCCCTCCCACTACGAGGGCATGCTGAGATCCCAGGAGCAGCTCGCGGGCCTGGCCGACTACCACGTCACCACCATCACCAAGTCGGAGATCCAAAGCGAGATCGGCACCGATTTCTACCACGGCGCCATGCTGGACCCCCTGGGCGCCGGACTCCACGTGGGCAAGTTCGTGCACGGGCTCGCCAGGGCAGCGTCCGACGCGGGTGCCGTCCTGTGCGAGGACGCCGCGGTGACGGAGCTGAAGAAGGTCTCCGGCGCGGTCCACGATGTCCACACCACCCGGGGGATTGTCCGCGCCAAACAGGTTTTGGCTGCCACCAGTGGCTACACGGGGCCGGTGACGCCTTGGCTACAACGCCGGGTAATCCCTGTGGGCAGCTTCATCATCGTCACGGAGCCGCTGCCGGAGGACGTGGTCAACCGGATCCTGCCCAACAGGCGCCAGGCCTCCGACAGCAAGATGCTCACGTACTACTTCAGGATCACCCCGGACAACCGGCTGCTGTTCGGGGGCAGGGCCAGGTTCGCGCTCTCCAGCCCGGACTCGGATGTGAAAAGCGGCGAGATCCTCCGGAAGGCCATGCTGGAGCTGTTCCCGTACCTTTCCACCGCGAGGGTCGACTACACGTGGGGCGGGCTGGTGGATTTGTCCATGGACCAGATGGTGCACGCGGGCCAGCACGACGGGCTCTTCTACTCGCTCTGCTACAGCGGCCACGGTGTCCAGATGGCCGCGCACATGGGCAAGAAGATGGCCAGCTACATGGGCGGAGACAGGTCCGCGAATGTCTGGGAGGACCTGAAGAACCCGCCCGTGCCCGGCCACTTCGGCCCGCCCTGGTTCCTGCCCTTCATCGGCGGAGCGGCAAAAATCATCGACCGGATCAGCTAAGGAACCCTATGCCCGCCTCCCTCAGCACCGTCGACCAAGATCAGCACACAAGCCGGAATCTGTCCGCCGTGGAGGACCTCCCGGGCGGCGCCTTCCTGGAGGGCAGCTGGCAGCTAGCGGACCGCGCACAGGAGGTGCGCAACCCTGAGGACGGAGCCCTGCTGGGCTGCGTGTCCACTTCGACACCGGCGGATGTCACCCGGGCAGTTGCCTACATCAGGGCCAACCTCAAGCAGGAGTGGCCGCTGCGATCGCGCCGGGAAGCCCTGGAGAAGGCAGCGCGACTGCTGGCCGAAGCATCGGCACCGTTCGCTGCGCTCATCGCTTCCGAAAGCAGCAAGACCATCAGGGAAGCCGAACGTGAAGTGCAGCGCTGCACCGAGACGCTGAGGCTCTCGGCAGCGGCAGCCAGCGTATTAGGCGGCGAAACGCTGAATTTTGAGGACAGCCCCGGAGGCGGGAACAAGATCGGCTGGTACAGCCGCAAACCGGTAGGAGTGGTCGCCGCGGTCACGCCCTTCAACGATCCACTGAACCTGGTGGCACACAAGCTGGGCCCTGCCCTCATCGGGGGGAACGGCGTCGTTCTGAAACCGTCCGGACGTACCCCGTTGACCGCCCTGGCGTTCGTGCAGCTGCTGCTGGCGGCCGGTGTCCCGGCCGAAAGGCTGGCGGTGGTGGCGGGCGGACCGGGGGTGGCAGAAGCCCTGGTCACGGATCCCGGGATCGACCTGATCTCCTTCACGGGAGGCCCCGGCACAGCGGAGTCCATCGCCGCTGCCGCTGGTGCGCGGAAGATTGTCTCGGAGCTGGGCGGCAACAACGCCACGATCGTCTGCGCGGACGCAGATGTGGCCCATGCCGCCGAGGCCATCGTGGCGGGTGCGTTCGGCGTGGCGGGCCAGAACTGTCTGTCCGTACAGCGCGTCTATGCCGAGGAATCGGTGTATCAAGAGCTGGTGCGCCGCGTCACGGCCGGCGCGCAGGCGCTAAAGTGCGGGCCCAAGCTGGACAGGACAACGGACGTGGGGCCGCTGATCTCTGATGCCGAAGCGGAGCGCGTGGAAGCCTGGGTGGATGAAGCCAGGACTGCCGGCGCCTTCGTCCGCACCGGCGGAACACGGCGGAACGCCTACTATGAACCCACAGTCCTCACTGACGTCCCAACGTACTGCCGCGTCATCCGGGATGAGGTGTTCGGCCCCGTGGTCAGCATCCTCCCGTTCCGGGAGGTGGGCGAGGCCGTCCGTGCGGCCAACAACACCGAGTACGGACTGCAGGCCGGCGTCTTCACCCGATCAGTGGAGCACGCCCTGGCCATTGCCGAGCTGCTGGAGGTGGGCGCAGTGGTGATCAACGAAACCAGCGATGTCCGGATCGACTCCATGCCATTTGGCGGCTTCAAGAAATCCGGCGTCGGCCGGGAGGGCGTCCGGTACGCCGTCCTGGAAATGACAGAGCCCAAGAGCACCATCATCAACCTCCCGGAGCGAATACTATGACCAGCAGCCACAGCATCGCAGTCATTGCCGGCGACGGGATCGGCCAGGAGGTGGTGCCGGCCGCCATCGAATGCCTGGAAAAGATCGCCGGCATCCACGGACTGGACTTCGACTTTGTGCCGTTCGACTGGGGCTCGGAGTACTACCTGCGGCACGGGCGGATGATGCCCGTTGACGGCCTGAACCAGCTGGCCCGGCATGAGGCCATCTTCCTGGGCGCCGTGGGTTCCCCGGACATCCCGGACGCCGAGACGCTCTGGGGGCTGCTGATTCCCATCCGCCGGGAATTCCAGCAATACATCAATCTCCGCCCGGTCAAGACCCTCGACGGCGTCGCGTCGCCGCTGGCGTCGAACGAACCGATCGATCTTCTGATCGTGCGGGAGAACAATGAGGGCGAGTACTCCGAGATCGGCGGCCGGATGTTCCGGGGTCTGCCGCAGGAGAGCGCTGTGCAGGAAACGGTCTTCACCAGGATGGGGATCGCGCGGGCCGCCCATTATGCCGCCCGGCTGGCGTCCTCCCGGCGGGGAAAGCTGACCTCAGCCACCAAGAGCAACGGCATCATCCACACCATGCCGTTCTGGGATGAGGTGGTGGCGGAAACCGTGGCTGAATACCCGGACGTGGTGCTCAGTTCCGAGCTGGTGGATGCACTTGCCGCCCACGTCGTCCTCAAGCCGTGGACCTTGGACGTCATTGTCGCGTCCAACCTGTTCGGTGACATCCTCTCGGACCTGGGCAGCGCCGTCACTGGCTCCATTGGTTTGGCGCCCAGCGCCAACCTCAACCCCGAGCGGCGCTTTCCCTCGCTCTTCGAACCGGTGCATGGCTCGGCTCCTGACATTGCCGGGAAAGGGATCGCCAATCCAGTGGGGCAGATCTGGTCAGGCGTGATGATGCTGGACCATTTGGGCCATCCGGACGCAGCGAGGCACCTGCAGTTGGCCTTTGAAGCGGCGCTGCGCAACGGGGCGGGCACCCGGGACGTGGGCGGCACGGCCTCCACGGCGGAGTTCATCAAGGCCGTCCTGGAGGCCATTGACACAGTGCCGCACGACGGCCCGGCGTGACAGACCGGCAGCAGGAGAGAGTCGCCCTGGTCACAGGTGCCAACCGCGGCCTCGGGCGGGAGATCGCCCGCCAGCTCGCCGAGCGCGGCCACCATGTGCTTATGGGCGCCAGAACCAGGGACAGCGGCGAACAGGCGGCGCAACACTTGAGGGACCTGGGCTGCAGCGCCGCCGCCGTCAAACTGGATGTCACGGATGGCCGCACCATCAGGGATGCCGTGTCCACTGCCATCAAGGAGCACGGCACCATCGACGTGCTGGTGAACAATGCCGGCATAGCTCTTGACGCTCCGGACCATCGGCCATCGGATCCACAGTTCGAGACGGTGCGGACCAGCCTGGACACCAACCTATTCGGCGCGTGGGAGTGTGTCCGGGCTGTGCTGCCTTCCATGCGGACCCAGGGCTACGGGCGGATCGTGAACCTGTCCAGCAACATGGCATCTCTAACGCTGACCGAGGACGACGAGTCGCCGGCGTACCGCATCTCCAAGGCGGCCCTGAACATGCTGACTGTCCTGCTGGCGGCAGAGGTCCGCGGCGAGGGGATCCTGGTGAATGCCGCATCTCCCGGATACACGCACACGGACATGAGCCCGAATGCCACCCTCACGGTGGAGCGTGGTGCCGACACTCCGGTGTGGCTTGCCACGCTGCCCCCGGACGGTCCATCAGGAGGCTACTTCTATGAAAGGAACCAACTGCCATGGTAAGCGGACCCCACCTGCCCGTGCCCCCCACTGGAATCGAGACACCGGCCGTGTTCATCGACCTCAGTGTCATCGACGCCAACATTCACCGGATGCAAAACGCGATCTCCGGCAAGGGCCTCACACTCCGGCCGCATGTGAAGTCCCACAAGTCGGTCAATCTGGCCAGGCGCCAGTTGGCGGCGGGTGCGGTGGGGATTACCGTGTCCAGCGTGGGTGAAGCCGAGGTCTTCGCGGAAGCCGGTTTCGACGATATCTTCCTCGCCTACACCATCTGGGCAGGCGTGGGGCGGCGCGCCAAACGGATCCTAGAACTGCACCGCGGGGTGCCGCGCTTTTCCATCGGGGTTGACTCGGTGGCCGGAGCCCAGCAATTGGCCCGGGCCGCCGTCGGCTCCGAGCGCCCGCTTCGGATCCTGGTGGAGATCGACAGTGGAGCGCGCCTCTCGGGAGTCCGGCCCGGTGAGGCTGGCGACCTGGCCGCAGCTTGCCTCGAACTGGGCCTGGAAGTTGCCGGCATCTTCACGTATCCCGGACACGCGGGAAAGTCCAAAGAGGCGCGCGCTGGGGGAGCGGCCGACGAGGTACGGGCCGCAGAAGCGGCCATCGCTTCCTTCGCGGTGCACGGTATTCCCGCGGAGACTGTCAGCGGGGGTCCACCCCCACTGCACTGCTCTCCTCACGGGCTCCGATGACGGAGGCACGTCCGGGAGAGTACATCTTCAATGACGCCGACAACGTGCGGATGGGCACCTGCGGCGGCCTGGAGGACGTGGGCCTCCTGGTGGCCACCACGGTGGTCAGTACCTCGGTGGACGGCCAAGTGATTATCGACGCCGGAACCAAGACCCTTGGCCGGGAAGGCAATCCCGAGAAGGGTTTCGGGCTGGTCCCGTCCATTCCCGGCAGCGTGCTGAGGCTGCTCAATGAGCACCACGGCTACCTTTCAATTCCCGACGGCGTTCCGCGCCCGGCCGTAGGAGAAGTCTTGACACTGGTGCCGAACCACGCGTGCCCGGTGGCAAACCTCTTCGACGAATTCGTGGTGATGAACGGCGGGTCCGCCCCGGAGCGGTGGCCGGTGGACGCACGCGGCCACCTGTCCTGAACCTGACCAACGGACCCAGCCAACAGCGGCGTCTTCAACCAGAACAGAAGATTGGAACCCAATGCCTAAGCTCATCCCTTCTATCGATGGTGTCCAGCCTGGACATGAGTCCTACTCCCAAGTTGTGGAAGCCGCTGGCCTTGTCTTCCTGGCGGGCCAGGTAGGCAGCGTGGCAGGCCGTCCCGAAACGTATCCTGCAGATTTTGATGCCGAAGTCCGCGCCACCTTCGCCACCGTTGAAGATCTCCTGGACTCGGTGGGCCTTGGGCTGGATTCCGTGGTGCGGTGCGTCATGTACCTAACAGATTTGGGGGCATTTGCAGTGATGGACAAAATCTTCCGCGAAGTCTTCCCCGTGGATCCACCGGTGCGCGCCACCGTGGGTGTTGCTGCCCTGGCGCGTGACTGCCGGTTTGAAGTGGATGTCACCGCAAGCCGGTAGCGCTCCTGCCGTGTCCGCGTCTGGACCTGGATAAGTTGCAGGCCGCGGCTACGCAACCTGGCGCCCCGTGGTACCGGCCGGATTCCCTCATACTCCCTCGTTGCCCAGCTCTTCTCAATTGCGGCGACGTACTGCGCCAACGATCAAACAGCTCGACAGAACGATCGAGCGGCGAGAACAGAGCTGGGACAGCTTATCCAGAGACTGTCCGCCCTTCCGAAGGAGAATGTCGACCTCACGGCGAAATACGCGAACGATCGCACTACACTGGACAGCCTCTCGGGAATTGCCAATGCCGAGAATCTGGTCTTGACACAACAGGCAGCCGACGTGATCGATCGGATCCCCGACCAAGTCTCAGGCGCGGAATACCTCACAGTCGCGTCCGCCCTCAAATTCTCCAACTCCTACTCCCGAAGTGCAAAGTTGATTGACGGCGGGCTGCGCGTCGATACCGATCCGCTCACCCGCGAGGGATTGCTGCGCCTGAAGAGCCAGTTGTTGTTCGAAGCGGGCGATGTCGCGGGCGGGCGCGCCCAGTTGCAGCAAGCGCTGGAGGTGTGGCACGACGGATCGGTCGTGGACCAAGCAACAGGCCACACCTACACGGAAATTCTGTGGTCCGAGTTGGAGCAACAGGCCGGGAATTGCCAGGAGGCAGCATCACATTTGATGCGAGCGCGAGCTGCTGCGGAACACCTGAACCCCGGCGCAGCGCGCAATCAGCTCACCGCGTCGGTAGGAGCCGCAAGAATGCAGTGCGGCTAATAGCCGTTATCCCCCGGTCGGCCGTGGGTGAGGGGCTGCGTTTGCGGAAGGTCCCGGCGACGGAAAGTTGGCCGGAAGACTGGATGGACCCGTACCTGAAGAGGTGTTGACAATGTCAACACTTCTGGCTTTGGATGGGGAGTATCTGGTCCGGATCGGGTCCGTATCCATACGTTTTCCAGACTTCCCAGTGTTTGCGAGGCCGGGAATGCAGTTTAGAGTCCCACCTCGGGCGCAGTGTTTTCCCTGTTCAGGGGCTTGAGGGCCTCTGACTGTGCACAAACTGTTCACTTATGGGCCCCTCCGGGGCCTATTTTTGTTGGTGTGCCGTTGCTGTGGCCGGCGGCTCCTTCTTGTGGTTCGGGCAGCGGTGGCGCTGTTTACTCGTTCATGGCCCGGGGTGCCGCCAGCTGCATGACTGGACGCTGGATGGGGGAGCGGTGCTGCCTTTGCTGGTTTGCATTTCTTGATGTCATGACTGTTCATGGCGACGTTGCCAGATAAGCGCATGACTTGATACGTCTTGTTGACGGTCAAGCGGCTAGCGCTTCCTTGAGCCCGAGGTGTGCCCGGTCGGCACCGGCGAGTCCCTGGTTCGTGAACGTCTTCTCTGACGACACTCCAAGAGCAACCAGGGGCATTCTTCCGGGCGGTAAGGTCTTGGTCTTTCGAGGATACGAGAGCGTATCCGATGGGGGCCCGGTCATGGACTTGGATGTGCTGCTTAGCCTGCGGGGGATTCTGTCGATCGAAGCAACACCTATTTCAAGGTGATTCGATATGTATTTGAGTTCGACGTCTCCAGCAGGTATCCGCTTTCTGGCCTCGATCAAGCAAGGAAATGGTCTCAAACCCTCCGCCCGTGCGGCCGGCATCGGCAAAAGCATTATCCCGGCGACTAAAGGCTGGCGATGCGTCCAGCTTGGTCTACACCGGGACCCTTGGATTTCGGTTTTCCCCACACTTCTCCGCCGGGCGTGTGTCTCAGTTTCCCTGCTCCAGTGGTGACGAGTATTCATCGCTCTCTCCCAGTGCCAGTAGGGACGCGATTGCTTTTGATGTGGGGTCATTGTGGGAGTTCAGACGCCAGGAAACCCTTGCCACGGAATCAGTGGGCGCAGCAGCAGTTCCACGTCGGGAGGCACTCATCATGGCTGCACTTACTTCCTCCCTATATCGCTCCCACAGGATTTCACTATGAAGCGGACAGGCAAGTTCCATCGGTCGAGCCGCTAGCCGGCCAAAGGTAATTAGTTCAAACGGGTCGTGATGAGGCGATAACTTCACGCCTGTCTCACCGCAGCCAGCAACGGGACACTGATTCGAAGTATTCATTTCCATTGTTCCTCTCTTGCAGGTACTTCATGAATTGTCAGCGATGGAACATTTCATCGTCCGGCGCTCTCTCGTGTCGCATTTGGTCATTCCACATCCAGTTGGACTATCCCGGCGGCGATCATCACCAGGACGAGTCCGACGCCGAGCATGATTAAGGGAGCGTGTTCATGGTTCCAGAAGCGTGGTTCGCGTTTTGGTGACATCGGGGCACCTCACTGTTCGGGGCTTGACCGGCGGATCTACTGGTCACGCCGCCGGACGTGGAGGCCGGTTTCAGAGGTACAGGCTTGTGTCGATAGCAGCCTGTCTGGGGGACTGGAGGGAGTAGGTGCTTGCACAAAGTGATCACTGAGCCTCACATCTCTAGTCGGTATAAGGGCCGGTCCTCTTTCGGCTAAAGGTCTCGCTGCTCGCCACCCACGCTCCGGTAAGTCGCGGTCGCCGTCGCGTTCGCGGCTACTCCGGTTCGAACAATGGTGGGCTCGCCGACTGTGTCCTCCGTATGGATCGCCTGAGGAATTTCTGTGCGGAACGATTAGAGGTCCCCGGGTGTGCACGGAGCGGGAAGCTGTCGTATTTGGCGACACACCGCCCTGACGGCGCTTGGCCCAGTCCTCGTTGTCCCGTCGTTGTTGTTCCCTGCTGTTTCTTAAACTGCAGCCGCCGGTGACCTAGCCAAACCGAAGCGACCATGAGACCCAGCACATTGGCGAAGCAGAGGATGGCGGCCCACAGCAGAACTCGTCCAAATGAGTAGAACAGCTCGCCGAAATCAGCCAACTCCAGTGCCTCGGACGGTTAAACACCCGACTTACAATCGAGGACATCCTCCGATATCTTTGGGCGGCTGCGGTAAGGGATCAGGGGACCCTTCCGGCCCTACCGGAATGACGAGGGACGGCTTATCGTGGTCGCTCCCCACGAAGAACCCGCGCTCCTCGCTGGCGACATCATGGCGTTCCTGCAGTCGTTGTGACCCAAGGGTGGGCGATAAGGGATCCACTGGCGGACAAGCAATTGCCGTGCAGACCGTGCTTACTTCGTCAAAATATGAAGACCAGAGTGGACGCCGTCAGCAATCGCTTGGATACGGGATAAGCGCCGTCGAAGCTGAGTTGGCTCGCAAGATGAAGCCTCGGGGGATACTTTTGCAAGCCGGTTCAATTAACCAACCGTTGGGGGCTTGCGGGTCGACGGTTGGCGTGACTCTCAAGCAAGCCGCCTGGGCGCTGATATTTGTAGCTCTGTGTCTTGCGGTCCTGACCGGGGGAGTCCTGGCTGTGGGGCTTTCCGGCCTCATTGATTTCACTCCCGAGTCCGTCATTCTTCTGATCCTATGCGGCGCCACTGCCGCGGCCATGCTGGCCCTGTACGTCCACCTGATCCGGAGAAACGGCCTAAGTCTAGGTGGGCTCGGGTTCCGATGGTTCAGGCCCAGGATGCTTCATCTGCTCTGGCAAATCCCGTCCGCCATTGTCATCTCCGCCTGCCTGCAGGCCTCTAACTCGCCGCCCTCACAAACCTGGGGATAGACAGCCCATGCGCCGGCTCCTCGAACGACACTTTGGCCAGGATCGCCGATCTGCCGATACCCTACGTCGTATTGGGCTTCCTTATCATCGCCGTGCTCACACCGCTGTGGGAAGAAGTGCTGTTCAGGGGTGCCTTCCTCAGCGGCCTTTCCCGGCGCTTCCGGCCCTTCGTGGCGGTCATGCTTTCGGCAGCGCTGTTTGTTGCTTACCACCTGGTCCTGCTCACTTTCGCATACTTTTTCGCCCTGGGCATCGCATTGGCCCTCGTCCGACGGTTCCATCAGAACCTATGGGCTCCTGTGCTTCTCCATGCTGCGAACAATGCCCTGGTGTTGATCGTCGTGCTGACGGCTGCATGAAGCATCGCGGTGTTGTGACTGCTATCGGAAACGGCGCCTAAATTTCAACCACTTCCCAGAGCAGTGCGCGAGAAAGTCACCGGCTCTCCCGCAGAACGATGCACACGTATTGGAAATCATGTCCTCAGAAACCTAATCGAATAGGCCCGGTAGGGGTTCCCCTTACGGGCATGAGGTGGCCGTGCAGACGACTTTGGTCATTTCGTGCAGATGACTTCGGAAGATGACAACCGCTTCGGACAGCCCGGCCATCAGGATGAAAACGATTTACCGGTCGGGGGCAGCGTTACTCGTCGATCACGGAAACCCCGACCCCCCCACGCTCATAGGGCCGATCGAATGGCGGGTGTACCTTCGCTTCGATCGCCCAAGCCGTTCGGATCGAAATCGCGGGGCAGACACGTACGACGCCGGGGTGACCCCGGCGCTGGATACTCTCCTCCTGTACAACCACGATGGGGAGACGAGGAAGGCACAAACGTTGAATGATCAGGAAGATGCCAACGCTATGCCGGCATCGTCCAGCCGTTGCCTCGTTCGAGGCGCGGCCCTGATCGTTGGCACCGTGCTGTGGCGGTGGCGCCGCCGGGTGCCGTTGTTTTCGTGTGGCTCCGCTAGCCCGCGGTCAGCGTCTAATGGGGCGCTGCCTGGTCATGCGGCCGTCAACCGATCGGACCATGAAGGGATGAAGAGAGGTGTCGGTATGCAGAGCCGGGAGACTCAGCGCGCCGTGCGGACGGGCCCGGGGGGCCGCACCGAGCGCGGCCAGGACCTGGTTGAAGCTGCGGTCGGACTTCTCCAGCAGGATCAAGTTTCAGGGCAAAGAAGCGCCGCACCCTGTCGATGCAGGGTGCGGCTCTTCGGGGGAGGTCTTTGGTGGGCGAAGTGGGGTGTGGGCAGTGTCCATACTTTGGGTCACGGACTGGGCCGTACCGGCGCCGGACTGGGCCGGATTCCGTATGTTTCGGCGGGACCGCAGTGTTTGCGAGGACTGGAACCCGGTTCGAGTCCCACCTCGGGCACGTGTTTTCCCTGTTCAGGGGCTTGTGAGCCTCTGAGTGTGTACAAATCTCCTTTATGGGCCCCTGCGGGGGCCCATTTTTTCTTGGTGGATGTTGCTGTGGCGGGGTGGCTCCTTCTCTTGACTTGGGCAGCGGCTTTGCTGCGTACTCCTTCATGGCGTGGAGCGCTTGGAACTGCATGACTTGGGATCGTCCGTAATAACGAGAGCCACCACTCGGGCAACCGAAACCGCATCGACTTAGCGCCCTCGCAGGATACACACGCGCGCCCTCGCGGCATTTAGAGTTTCGGCGGTTCCAGAAGCTGTCTTGCCACATCGGCATCCGTTATCAGGACGTTGATCCAGCCCCCGGCGACGGCGCCGCGGATGGCGTCCAGTTTGCGCATGCCTCCGGCTACGCCGATGCGGCGGGGTACGGCCATCATCGCTTCGGCCTCGATGGAGATCATTCGCTCTTCGATCGCTGGCTTCATGGGCAGCCCCTCAATATCGAAGAAGCGCAAACATATCTCTCCGACGGCGCCTGCGCGGGATAGTTCCTTTTCTTCAGCCCTGCTCAGGGCATTCCCGCTCGCCTGCCACAGGGGGGATGCCGGGAACGTCCCAACGCCGACCAGCAAGGTGGTCAGTCGGTCCCAGGCTTCAATGGACGTCTTCACGGCCGGATCACCAAGGAACGCTTCGCGAATCTGGGGATTCGCTACCAGCCCGGGGCATCCCATGTAGTACGGCTTGGCCGATGTCAGCTCTGCGAGATGCGAGACAAGGCGTGTGGCCTGTATTTGTGCTTGTGGGCTACCCACCCCTCCGATGAGCTGGATCACTTCATTGGCGATCTTTCTCGGCCGTGACCGCATCGCCTCAACGGTATGCAGGAGGGTGGTGCTCCATGAGGAGATTCCCACATAGTCGTCGGCATCGATGGTGGTTTCGAGGTAGGTTGCCGCGGACGAGCCCAATCGCATTCCTAAAGAGGCGCCGTCCATGACGTCAACCACCACGACTTCACGAAGTTGGTACTTCTCCTCGAGCGCCTTCTCCAGACCGACATAGATTCCGGCGGGCTGAACTATCGACGTCCGGACGATTCCCAGCTCGACAGCGTTCTTGAGATAACGCGAAACCCTCGCTTGGGAGAGGTTCAGACGCTCGGAGATTTCGGCCTGCGACATGCCTTCCTCGTGGTAGAGCACGGCGATCTTGGTGAACAGCCGAAGTTGCTCCGTGCTAGCCGAGAGGAGAGACGACTGAGGAGTGACCTGCGTCATATTTCGTCACTTTCGAGGGATTGATGAATATTCATTCATATGTGAATATAGCCCCGTTCGGCCCCGGGTGTCATCCCATGGGCCGGTTGAGGCACTCTGGATCGAAAGCGTCATTCGGTGGGCGCCGTGGTGCCACTGAATCAATATTCAGTACTGAAAGATTATTGCCCTTGTTTCATTTTTTCCCGTGATCGCGAGGCTGGATGGCTCGTAGACTTCCAACACCGGACCAACTTCAGAGTCGAAGTTCCATCAGGAATTTCGATCGCCGCACTCAGGGGCCGCAGTAACCTTCACGATCGAAAGCGAAACGCAGATGACAGATATTAAGTACTCCACCCGCCTGAATTCCTTCGGGTTGGGCAAGGGCAAGAAATACCCCAGTGGGGAAGATTCGGTGATCGACCTGATCGCCATCGCCGGAAGCGTTAAGGGTCTGACGTCTCTCGAACTGAACTACCCGGAGCACTTCGGCCAGCATTCAGTCGAGGAAATCAAGGCGGCCCTGGACAAAGCCGATCTCGATGTCCGCGGCATCCAACTCCGCTGGCCGGCGCCCCAGTTTTCCAACGGCGGGTTCACCAATCCCGATCCCGGGCTTCGGCAAGCAGCCGTCTCGATGGTTAAGGAAGCAATTGGCCTGTGCCGTGAATTCGGCACCAACCATGTACTGCTCTGGCCAGCTCATGACGGGTACGAATACCCGCTGCAGATGGACTACATGAAGTCCTGGAACTGGATGGTCGAAAGCCTGCAGGCTGTCGCCGACGTCGACCAGGATATCCGCGTCTCGATCGAGTACAAGCCGGCTGAGCCCCGTGGACGCACCATTCTTAACACCACTGGCGCTGTCATGAACCTCATCAAAGACTGTGACCGTCCGAACCTTGGCGTCACCCTGGACTTCGGCCACCTGCTGATGGCCCGGGAGAACCCGGCGCAGTCCGCCGCCATGTGCCTGCGGGAGCAGAAACTGTTCGGACTCCAGATCAACGACTCGCACGGCGTGGCCGATGACGGCCTCTTGGTGGGGTCGATCCATTTCGCGGAAACTCTGGAACTCGCGTACTACCTGCTCCGCGACGGATACCAAGGAACGTATTATTTCGACACCGATCCGGTACGCGAGAACCCGGTGACCGAATGCGAGATGAACATCGAGAGGATGGGGACCATCATCGACAAGGCCCGCGAGCTCGTCCGCGACTATCCGGACCTCCCCAGCGGAGACGCACTTCACTCCTCGTCCGTTCTGTGGTCGAAAGCCGTAGGTGTCTAGGTGACTTCAGCCGGTATCTGTGTCGTCGGGTCACTGAATGCGGATCTCATTGCCTACCTCGGCGCAGGCGGGGGCGCGGCCAGCTACGTGACCGGGAAGGGCTTCGAAATGGCTGCGGGCGGCAAGAGCCTGAACGCGGCAATGAGTATCGCCTCGCTGGATCCGACTGTGTCGCTCGTAGGGCGTGTCGGCACTGACGAACTGGGACACTTCATCACCGGCGCCCTCCGGGCGCGGGGCATCACGACCGAGGGCATCATTCACGATAACCGGATCCACACCGGCGTGGGGCATGTAAGAGTCAATCCCGAGGGCGAATACGACACCGTCGTTGTTCCGGGAGCCAACGGGAATTTCTCACCGGCTGACATCGATGCTTACCTGGAGGACCATGAGCCGCCGGCGTTTGTGGTTCTGAATCTCGAAGTGCCCCTTGCCGCCGTCCGGCGCGCAGCCACCAGGTTCCGTGAGCTTGGTTCCACCGTGGTCCTGAACCTCTCCCCAGTGCACGCAGAGGCGAGGCCGCTCCTGCGGCTCGCGGACGTCGTGGTCATGAATCTGAGCGAGGCCTGTCACGTCTTGGATGTCCCCGAAAACACAGACGTGGCGCTGCTCCTCACGGCTCTTCGCGAGGCCGGGGCCAAAACTCCCGTCCTGACACTCGGCGGCCGCGGGGTGGCGGCGCTGAACGGCAAAGAACTGGTGCACGCGGACGTCGAACCGATCCGCGTCGTCAACTCAGTAGGGGCCGGCGACAGCTTCCTGGGAACGATGGTTCTGGCCATGGCCAACGACCACCCGTTCCCTGTGTGCCTCAGGGCTGCCAACGAGGCGGGCCGGCTCGTCTGCGGCCGCTCCGAATCCTTCCTCACACCCGCCGACGTTCAACACATAGAGAGAGTCATTGGCGTTCCCCTCGCCAAAGACTGCACTACAGCCGCACAAGCGACGGAAAACATCCGTGGCTAAGGACACGACCAACATCAACCGCCGAACCGTTTCATAGCCCCACCAGCTTTGACGGTGTTCGTCTCAATGGGGGCATCGCCCATGTATGAGCACGAATCCCGCCCGCGGGCCTTCCAAAGACGAAAGGAATACAGATCATGAACAAACTTCCCAAGGCGGCCACCCAGATCGCCGCGGCCACGGCAGCAGTCGCATTGCTCGCGGCTTGCAGTGCCACTCCCGAAGGGCCCAGCGGCCAGTCATCCCAGTCCGGAGACCTCGCCAGCCTGGTTAATACGTCTGCGAAGACGCCGATCAAGGACCTGAAGGCCAGCCTCGGCGCTCCGACAGGTTCGGCCGACACCAAGCTTTGCTACATCACCCGGACGCTGTCCAACGAGTTCTGGGGATTTGAGCGGGACGGCTTCGAATCCGAGGCGAAGAAGCTGGGCGTCAAGTACCAGACGTTCGATGTGACCGACGAGTCCTCCATTACTGAGCAGCTGGACAAGGCAAAGAGCGCCGCCAACCAGGGCTGCACCGCCCTGCTTGCGTCGCCCATCTCGGCGACCGGCCTGGACACAGTCTTCACCGATGCCCTCGCAAAGGGCACGCCCGTCGTCATCCTGAACGATGCCAAGGGCACCGTGCCCGGAAGCGTCTACGTCGGTCCTGATGCGCTGACGATCGGTCAGACGGCTGCCGATTACATTGCAACCAAGCTCCCCGACGGCGGCAAGGTCGCCATGATCGAAGGTGACCCGGGATCATCCAATGCCCTGAACCGCGGCGAGGGCTTCAAGACAGGACTGGCCAAACATCCGAACTTGCAGTTGGTCGCCTCTCAGACGGCCAAGTGGGATCAGACCAAGGCACAGGAGATCGCTTCGGCCATGCTCACGGCCAACCCGGACATCAAGGCGTTCTACTCCCAGAACGACGGGATGGCCCTGGGTGTCGCCGCCGCCATCGCGGCCAAGAACCTCACGGGCAAGGTCCTCCTGGTCGGCACCGACGGCATTCCCCAGGCCAAGAAAGAAATCCAGGCGGGCAACATGACCGCCACGGTGAGCGAGCAGCCCGTCACCGAAGGCGCCAGCGGCGTTGATACAGCACTCTGGCTGCTGGCCGGCAAGAAGGTTCCCGGCTGGGTCGATGTTCCTGCCTTTATCATCGATTCCGCCAACGTCGGGCAGTACCCGACCGGAATGCCGTAGGGACGGTATCCATCATGGTTGCACCGCTGCTTGAGCTGCAGAATATCGCGAAGTCATTCCCCGGTGTCCGGGCCCTGAACGACGTCAGCTTCACCTTGGAAAGGGGCGAAATCTGCACGCTGGCGGGGGAAAACGGCGCCGGCAAAAGCACCCTGCTCGCCATCCTCGGCGGCTCTCTTGTCCCCGATCACGGCTCAGTGATCATCGACGGCACGCGAAGGGCACACTTCTCACCACGCCAGGCACTGGCTGACGGAGTGAGGATCGCCCATCAGGAACCTGCCATTGTCCCGCAGCTGTCGGTAGAACAGAACCTCGTGCTCGGGCGCACAGCACGCCAGCGCAGGGACGCCGCCAAGGACATCGACCAGGCGCTGGCCGACGTCGCCCAGATGGGATTCCCACTGAAGGCGAAAGCCTCGGTGCGGGGACTGAGCCCCGCACAACGCCACGCACTGACCATCGCCCGGGCTCTGGCCTTCGGCGCCAAAATCGTGGCCCTCGACGAACCCACAACCAGCATGCTGGAGCACAACGTCGAAGGCGTCCTGAACCGGGTGCGGGAAATCGCCCACACCCGCGGGGTAGGCATCATCTACGTTTCACACAAGATGCCCGAGGTCATGAGCGTCTCCGACAAGGTCGTGGTCCTGCGTGACGGCACCGTCAACTACACCAGGCCGATCGTGGAGACATCCGAACAGGACATAGTACGGAACATGGTCGGCCGGGAGTTGCTGTCGTTCAAACGGCAGCACCCGGTCCCCCCGGGTGCTCCGGTCCTGTTTTCCGCCTCGGAGGTCAGCCACCCGAGCGGTGGGGGACCCCTCGCCCTGGACGTGCGGGCCGGCGAAGTCTTGGGGATCGCAGGCCTGGTCGGCTCAGGCCGTACCGAGTTCCTCCGCGCAATCATTCGGGCCGACAAAGGCAGCACCGGCACAGTAAGCGTTGACGGGAAGAAGCGCAGGATCCGGTCGCCAAGGGACAGCAGAAACGCTGGTATCGCGTTCATCCCCGAAGAACGCAAACACCAGGGCCTGGTCCTGCAGGTTCCCGCCTACTTCAACGTCGCCCTCACCGCGGACGGGCAGTTTAACGGTTTTGGGCCGATCATTAGCCGGCGAAAGCAGATTGCCGCCGCGGAAGAGGCTGCGGCCCGGATGTCACTCCGGCCCGCCAATGTACGCCTCAACGCCCGCCAGTTCTCCGGCGGCAACCAACAAAAAATCGTGATCGCCAAGTGGACCTGGCGCAACACCAAAGTATTCCTCTTCGATGAGCCCACCAAGGGCGTGGACGTCGGCGGCAAGGTCGAAATCTACGAACTCATCGACGCCTTGGCCAACGCCGGAAGCGCGGTGATCGTGGTCTCTTCCGATTTACCGGAAATTATCTCCCTTAGCGACCGGGTCAAAGTAATGCGGCAGGGTCAGTTCGTCTCCGAGCACACCGGAGAAGACATCAATGAACACAGCCTCGTGGCCAACGCCATGGGCATCGCAGAAAGAACAACGACATGAGCCAGCCCACCCTGCCCACGAAAGATCCTGGTAAAGACACCCAGACGACACTTGTGGATCGACGGCAAGACGCCGCCGCCAGGAAACCACGAACCCGGCCGACACTGAACCTCCAGGCACTGGGGATTTACATCGCCGCTTTGGTCATCTTTCTGATCTTCGGACTGCTGAACCCCAACTTCCTCACCTCCGGCAACCTCCGGGACATCGCCGTTTCAGCCAGCGTCAACGCCATCATCGGGCTCGGCATCACGTTCGTCATTATCACCGGAGGCATCGATCTCTCCGTCGGCTCGATCGCGAGCTTCGTCGGGATCGCGACGGCCACCCTCATGGTAAACGCCGGGACCTCGCCTTTCCTCGCTCTGCTCGCCGGCATTGCCCTCGGACTGGTCTGCGGCGCTATCAACGGCCTCCTGATCACCAAGCTCAAGTTGCCCCCGTTCATCGCCACGCTGGGAACGATGAGTATTTACCAGGGCTTCGCGTACGTGGTCACCAACGGCAAGCCGGTCTACAACATCCCCAAGGACTTCGTCTTCATGCTCAACAGCTACGTTGGTGGCATCCCGGTCGCGGTCATCCTCGTGGCGGTCCTGGCCGTCCTCTGCTGGCTGCTGCTTCGCCGGACGGTCTTCGGGCAGAACGTCATCGCTACCGGCGGCAGCGAAGAAACGGCCTGGCTCTCCGGCGTCCGCGTCGACAGGGTGAAAATCGCTGTCTACGCCCTCTCCGGCGTGCTCGCAGGAATCGGCGGACTGGTCATCGTAGCCCGCATCAACGCGGCCCAAACCGACGCCGGCAGCCCGTACCTGCTCACCGCCATCGCCTCCGCAGTGATCGGGGGAGCCAACCTCATGGGTGGAGAGGGGCGGATCGCGGGGACTTTGGTCGGAGCCCTGATCCTGGGTGCGCTAACCAATGGACTGGTCCTGCTCAATGTTCCGAGCTTCTACGAACAGATCGTCACCGGCCTCGTCGTCGTGATTGCCGTCGCCTTGGACCAGGGCAGCAAGGGATGGCCGTTGTTCAAGAAAAGGTCAGCCCCGCAGGCGGAAGTCCCGCAGAGGGAAGCAGCGGTCTGATCCAACCCCCGGCGGTGACCAGGCCCGGGAAATGTTCACATCGAACATCCGGGGGAGCGGCGGCAGCGGGAACACCGCAGCCGCCGTTCCTACTTCCGGAAACCTTGTCTTCCTCCACGGCCGACGCCCAACTCCCCATCCCGCAGACTACAGTCAAGCAAGAGGGACAGACCCAGGACACGAGGAGCCCCCAGTGCTCGATTTTGACATCATCGACGCCCATCACCACCTGTGCGACTTCTCCCGGTCATACCCCTGGCTCCAGGGTCCGGCAGAACCTTTCCGCTATCACGGGGATGACCGGCCGCTCCGGCGAAACTATCTCATCGGGGATTACCTGAAAGACGTCGAGGGATTCCGGCTGGCAGGATCGGTCCATATCGAAAACGGCGCCGCCGATCCGCTGTGGGAAGCTGACTGGATCCAGAGCGTCCACGACAACAGCGGCCGTCCGTCCGTTCAAGTGGCCAGGGCTTCCCTGGCCGAGCCAGAAGTGCTGTCCCGTCTGGAACGCCTCGCGGCAATCCCATCGGTGCGGGGCGTCCGCGACATCCTCAACTGGCACCCGGACCCCCAATACACCCATACATCCCGCCCTGATCTGATCACCGACCCCGTCTGGCTGAAAGGGTTCTCACATCTTTCGGCTCTGGGTCTGTCCTTCGACCTCCAGGTCTTCCCCGACCAGCTGGACCAGGCGGCGCAGTTGGCCGCAAACCATCCGGACACCACCATCATCCTGGACCACGCCGGAATGCCCATTCACCGCGATCCCGAGTCCCTTCGCGACTGGCGGACCGGAATGCAAAAATTGGCAAAGCAGCCGAACGTGGTAACCAAGATTTCCGCCCTTGGAACGAATGACCACGCGTGGACGACCGCATCAGTCCGACCGGTCATCCTGGATACCATCGACGTGTTCGGCCCGCACCGCACCATGTTCGGAAGTAACTTCCCCGTTGACAGCCTCTACTCCAGCTTCAACGCGCTCTACACAGCGTTCGACGAGATAACCGGTTCAATGTCAGAAGCTGACCGCCGTGAGCTGTTCGCGGAAACCGCGCGGCGGACCTACGACATCGGACCGGAGCCCACCACGGGCAAACCGGAGCGGCACGGCGCCGCAGCGCCGAACTAGGAATCCCGCCGGATCTCGGCATTATCGCGCCGTGGTCACCGCGAGACGCCGAGCCGCCGGGACCAGGAGTGTCCGTTTAACGGTGGCTCCACGGTTGGCATTTAGTCGATTCTTCCGTCGAGACAGGAATATTAGCCTGTGAGCCGCAGAGTTGTTTGCTGCGATCCGCGGAATGGATGGCGCTCACGGTCAGTCCCGCGACTGGTCGACGGTGTGCGGGTGGAAAGAGCCGGTACGATCGGGGATTTTCGGTTGTACCCCAGATGGTGAGGGAGCCGACTGACACCTGCGCTTGGCCCCCGTTTACACCGTGTCCGGTGCTGAGGACCGCGCCGGTGCCCATTGGAGTGGCGGCCGATGGGTCACCTGTCAGCGCAGGTCAGTTACGAGTCCTCCGAATATCAAGGTGTTATTTGTAGCAGCCCACTTCGCGGTTCAACTGCCAAAGGCTTGCAGGTTGCGGAGCTGTGAGAGTATTTCGTTCGTAGTTGCCTCGATGCCTTCCTGAGTGGACACCGTCAGCCCTGCTTCGTCCGACTGAAGGGGTTCGAGTGTCTCCAGCTGGGAGCTGAGGAGAGAAGGGGGCATGAAATGTCCGGGACGCTGTGCTACCCGGCTTTGCAGAAGGGGCAGCTCGACCTCGAGCTGGACAAAGGTTGCCGCGGGTGCGCTGGCCCTGATTGCATCCCTATAGACGCGTTTTAGCGCCGAGCAGGCAACGATGACTCCATTCGGGTGGTTTGAGGACAGCTCGGCACCTACGAGTCCGAGCCAGGGCCACCGGTCCTCGTCTGTGAGCGGGTTGCCTGCAGCCATTTTTTCGACGTTGGCTTGAGGATGCAGCGAGTCTGAGTCGACAAAAGTGGCACCCATGCGTTGTGCAAGCGCGGCGCCGACGGATGATTTTCCCGCCCCGCATACGCCCATTACGACAAGGACAGGTTTCATCAGAGTGCGCCCTGGTCCGGGGTTCCGGCGAGGATCGGCTCGTGGCGCGCCACTTCGACCGGGCGCTGAAGCAGCCCGTCGAGGGAGGCGTTGAGC
>NZ_JBHVVJ010000024.1:0-47301 GCF_042883665.1 Arthrobacter sp. NPDC058192
CCTCGCCGCTGCCCGTGTGCTTCCAAGGCGGTCAAAAACCGCGAAAAATGCAGCCTTCTGATCCTTGCCGGAGCGCGCTCCACTCGATGATTCACCGCTTAAACGAGACACGGTCGTTGCAACTCCCAAAAATGCTGGGTGTTGCAACGACCGTTAGAACCCAAGCTTACCGCCGGGGGTCCTTGTCTGCGTCTTAGGTGAGTTGGCGTCTAGCGTGCTCCGGAAAGGAGGCCCTTCGCCAGCTCGTCGTTGAGGTCGGAGTTGAGTTCCCGATCGAGATCGCGGCCGTAGCGCTGAGCGAACTCCTGGGGGACGGTGTCCGGAACCGTCACGCCCTCAGCGACCGCGACGCGGTCGCTGACTTCACGGAGCATGCTCGAAAGCGGAACATCGAGGGCCGAGCAGATCGAGGACAGCAACTCCGAGGAAGCTTCCTTCTGGCCGCGTTCCACTTCACTCAGGTAGCCCAAGGAAACACGGGCACTGTGCGAGACTTCGCGGAGGGTACGGCCTTGGCGTTGGCGGACATCGCGCAGGACATCACCGATTTCGTGACGAAGTACAACCATCTTGCGCTCCTTCTGTTCGCTCTTTGCCTGATCGGCGAGGCCCACATCCTTCCAGCGGACAACGCCGTTTACGGATACGGGCTGCTTTACCATCTGTATCGCCTTGCTCCTCGTACTGTGTCGTCCGCCGGTGGGCGGACTCTGCTAATGACTTCATCCTAGGCGCCTCCCTTATTTGGAAGCGACACAATGTAACAACTATTCGGAATCAACTTTTGTTCCCGGCAACTTTACGCCCGGTAGCTTTCAGAAGATAGGGCTTCGAGCAGCCGCTCCAGGGCCGCACCACAGGCAAGGGCGCGGATCTCTGCGCGGGTGCCCTCAAAGGAATACGGGTACGACGTCGACCCTTCCGCCGTGGCGATGCCGATGAAGACCGTGCCAACGGCTTTGCCGTCATGCGGTTCGGGCCCTGCCACCCCGGTGGTGGACACGCCGATGTCGGCACCGCAGATGCGGCGCGCGCCGTCGGCCATGGCCGCCGCGACCTCTCCATCCACGGAGCCGACGGCGCCGAGCAGTGCGGCAGGAACGCCCAGGACGCCGGTCTTGACGGAATTGGCGTAGGACACCACGCCACCCTGCAGCATGGCGGAGGCACCGGGCGTGTCGGCCAGGACGGCGGCCACCATGCCGGCCGTCAGGGATTCGGCGGTGGCTGCAGTCATGCCGCGGCCGATGGCGCCGGTGACTGCCTGCTCCGACATCCGGTGAAGATTGGGGTGAAGCTTGGCGTGCAGACCGGAATCCGCGTTGTCGTTCGGCTCGGTCATGGCTTGCTCTCCCCTACCCGTGCTTTCTCGGCCCTGATCCCGGAAGCGCGGACCTTGAGGGCCTCAATGACGTATTCGCCGCCGGTCCACAGGGTGATGGCCAGGGCAACCATCATGACGACGAACGCTACAACGCTGAGCCAGGGGGCAATTGCCGAGAGCGGAAGGATGTACAGGAAGATCGCCAACGTCTGCACCACTGTTTTGAGCTTCCCGCCGCGCGAGGCCGGAATCACGCCGTAACGGATGACGAAGAACCGCAGCGCGGTGATGCCCCATTCCCTGGCCAGGATCAGGATCGTAACCCACCACGGGAGTTCCTGCAGCAGCGAGAGCATGACCAGGGCAGAACCGATCAGGAGCTTGTCCGCGATCGGGTCCGCGATCTTGCCGAAGTCGGTGACCAGTCCGCGGGACCGGGCGATGTCGCCGTCGAGCTTGTCCGTGTAGATCGCGACGGCGAAAACGAACGCGGCGGCCCAGCGCCAGACGCCGTTTTGGGCCTGCAGCCCGGGGGCGTCGAGGATCAGGAACCAGACGAAGAAGGGCACCAGAACAATCCGCAGCATCGTCAGGATGTTCGGCAGGTTCCAGATCCGCGAGGCGGACCCGGCGTTGGCTTCGGCGCTATTCACCTTCCTAGGCTACCGTCTCCACACGCTACCGGCCGGTGAGCGACCAGGCGTCCTCCGAGCCGTCCTCGTCCTCGGAGCTGTCGGCGCCGTCGTGGTAGTCGATGGCCTGCGTACGGTTATCCAGATCGGCCGCCACGAGGTCCTCCGCGTAGCCGCCCTGGGCGATGTTTGCGTTGGCGTTATCGCTGAGGGCCGCCGTCTGGGAGTCCGCGGCGGCGGGAGCCTCGAGGCCCTTCATTGCGGCGAGCACGGCGGCGAGATCGTCCGGCTTGACCAGCACATCGCGGGCCTTGGAGCCCTCGGACGGGCCCACCACACCGCGTGACTCCAGCAGGTCCATGAGGCGTCCGGCCTTGGCGAAGCCGACCCGGAGCTTGCGCTGCAGCATCGACGTGGAGCCGAACTGGGTGGTGACCACCAGCTCCGTCGCCTGCAGCAGGACCTCGAGGTCGTCCCCGATGTCGTCGTCGATCTGCTTCTTCTGCGCTTCGGGCGCGACGTCGTCACGGTAGACGGCCTGGAGCTGGCCCTTGACGTGCTCCACCACCTTGTGGATCTCTGATTCGGTGACCCACGCGCCCTGGACACGCATCGCCTTGGAGGCACCCATCGGCAGGAACAAAGCGTCACCCTGGCCGATCAGCTTTTCGGCCCCCGGCTGGTCCAGGACCACCCGGGAGTCCGTGACGGAGGAGGTGGCGAAGGCCATGCGGGAGGGCACGTTGGCCTTGATCAGGCCGGTCACGACGTCGACGGACGGACGCTGGGTGGCCAGCACCAGGTGGATGCCGGCCGCGCGGGCCAGCTGCGTGATGCGGACAATGGAGTCTTCGACGTCGCGCGGGGCCACCATCATGAGGTCGGCGAGTTCGTCCACAATCACCAGCAGGTACGGGTACGGCTTGATGACGCGCTTAGAGTCCACCGGAGGGTGGACCTTGCCGGCCCGAACGGCCTTGTTGAAGTCGTCGATGTGCTTGAACCCGTAGTTGGCGAGGTCGTCGTAGCGGGCGTCCATTTCCCGAACCACCCACTGCAGCGCCTCAGCCGCTTTCTTCGGGTTGGTGATGATGGGGGTGATGAGGTGCGGGACCCCCTCGTAGGCCGTCAGTTCCACGCGCTTGGGGTCCACCATGACCATGCGGACCTCGTCCGGGGTGGCCCGCATCAGGATCGAGGTGATCATCGAGTTCACGAAAGAAGACTTGCCGGCACCGGTGGCGCCAGCGACCAGCAAGTGCGGCATCTTGGCGAGGTTGGCCACGACGTAGCCGCCCTCGACGTCCTTGCCGACGCCCATGACCATGGGGTGGTCGGTGCGCCGGGCGTTCTGGCTGCGGAGCACGTCGCCCAACGACACGGTCTCGCGGTCCGTATTGGGGATTTCGATGCCGATAGCGGACTTGCCCGGGATGGGGCTCAGGATCCGCACGTCCGAGCTCGCCACGGCGTAGGAGATGTTCTTGGACAGCGCGGTCACCCGCTCCACCTTGGTGCCCGGGGACAGCTCGATCTCATAGCGGGTGACAGTGGGGCCGCGGCTGAAACCGGTCACCTGGGCGTCCACGTTGAACTGGGTAAGCGTCTCGGTCAGTGAGGCCACGATGGCGTCGTTGGCCTCAGTGCGTTCCTTCGGAATCGAACCGGGCGTGAGCATGTCCGACGCCGGGAGCGTGTAGGTAACATCGCCGGCCAGCGAGAGCTGCTCGGTCCGCTGCGGGATCGGGGTGGGCAGCGGTGCCGGTGCCACCGGATTGGCGGGAACCTTCGCGGCCGCCGGGTTCTGGGTACCCGCGCCCACCATCCCGGGGGTCACCATCGGAATGGCTTCGGTCGCGTTCTCGCCAGCGGAGGACTCGGCCGCGCCCAGCGTGGAGGAGCCGAGCCCCTGGGCCGCCTTGATCTTTTCGACGGCGATCTCGGCCTGCGTGGGACGGCGGACTCCCGGCGCGACGTCGGGCGCCGCACTGGACAGCGCCTTGGCGCCCTTCCCCTTCGCGGGCGGCCCGGCGTCACCGGCTTCCTCATCGTCGATCAGCGCCCGCTCGAACGCTTCGTCACCGACGTAGCCTTCGACGTCGGCGTCGTCCTGGTCCTTGCCGAACAGCCGCTTGCGCCTCTTCTTGGGTGCGGCCGGGGCGTCGTTCTCGTAGAGGTAGCTGCGGTCATGCCCGTCGTCGACGTCGTCGTCGCGCAGGTCTATGCCCATCAGATGCTCGTATCCGCCGCGCAGGCGCCCGGGGATGGCGCCGAAGGGCGTCGCGGTGACGATCAGCAGCGAGGTGAAGGCGAGCAGGCCGTACACCACCACTGGGACTGCCGGGTGGAGTGCGGCCAGCGGGGCCGCGGCGAGGTAACCGAGCATGCCGCCGGCCCTGCGCAACCCGTCGAACCCCTCAGCCACGGTCGGCTGGCCACCGATCACGTGGGCCAGGCCGGAGCCGGCAAGGGTCATGATCAGGAAGCCGATGCCGATCCTGTTGTTGCCCCGGCCGTCATCGGGCTGGCGGAACAGGCGGAAGGCGCACACGAACAGCATCAGCGGCAGCAGCAGGGACATCCAGCCGAAGGTGCCGTTGACAACCGCAAACACACGGTCCGGGAACCAGCCTTGGAACCCCCACCAGGCAAACGTGGCGATGAAGACGCCCAGTGCCAGGTTGAACAGCGCGGCACCGTCGCGGCGGTCCTCGGGGGCGAGGTCGCTGACGTCGTAGCCGACCCGCCGGATACCCGCGCCGACAACGTGGCCGATGCCGAGCCACGCACCGGCCAGGACCCGTACGGCCCACGACTGGTGCGGCTCGACGGCGGCCATCTGCCGGGTCCGGGCCGTGGCTGCGGTTCCACCTGCGGCGCCCCGTGGCCGGGCGGATTTGGATGCGGCGGGACTGGACCCCCGGCCGGGAGAACTGCCTGATTTGCCGCTTGAGTTTCCTCTAGGCGCGGAAGAAGTACGAGTCGCCATACCCGCCACGGTACCGGACGACGGGCCGAAAACCCCGGATTTCCGCGGCGTCCGGGATCATGTTGCCTGCCGCACCAACGGGCAACGGCCTCCCCTGCCCGCCGCCGCCCGAGGCTGCGCGCGGGCCGGAGAGGCCGTTCACCGGGATAGTCCCGCAGTGCGGGGGCTGACGCCGCCCTGCGCTTTCCTACGCTTCCAGGACCACCGGGATGATCATGGGCTTGCGGCGCAGTTTGCGGTTGACCCAGGTGCCCACCACGCGCCGGACGACCTGCTGCAGCTGGTGCGTCGTGTGGTCGGTGCGGTTCTGCACGGCCTCTTCGAGGGCCGCGTTGATCTTGGGGATGATCTCGTCGAAGACTGAATCGTCCTCGGCCACGCCGCGGGCGTGGATCTCCGGTCCGGAGACCACCTTCCCGGTGGCACGGTGGATGACGGTGATGATGGAGATGAAGCCTTCGTCGCCGAGAGTCTGCCGGTCCTTGAGATCAGCTTCGGTCACCTCGCCGACGCTGGAGCCGTCAACATAGACGAAACCGACCTCGACCTGGCCCACGATATCGGCCTGGTGGTCGCGCAGGTCAATCACCGTGCCGTTGTCCGCGAGCAGAATGCTCTCCTCCGGAACTCCGGATTCAAGGGCGATCTTGCCGTTGGCGATGAGGTGCCGGGTTTCGCCGTGCACCGGCATGGCGTTGAGCGGTTCAAGGATGTTGTAGCAGTAAAGCAGTTCGCCGGCGGCAGCGTGCCCGGAGACGTGCACCTTGGCGTTGCCCTTGTGGATGACGTCCGCGCCCAGCTTCAGCAGCCCGTTGATGATGCGGAAGACCGCGTTTTCGTTGCCCGGGATCAGGCTTGAGGCGAGGATGACGGTGTCGCCTTCACCCACGACGACGCGGTGGTCGCCGTTGGCCATGCGGGACAAGGCCGCCATGGGCTCGCCCTGGGAACCGGTGGACATCAGCACCACGCGGTTGTCCGGCAGGTTGTCGATGTTCTTGATGTCGACGAGGATCCCGGCCGGGACCTCCAGATAGCCCAGCTTCGCGGCGATGGCCATGTTCCGGACCATGGAGCGGCCCACGAAGGCCACCTTGCGGTTGTGGTTGGCGGCGGCGTCGAGCACCTGCTGGACGCGGTGCACGTGGGACGAGAAGGAGGCCACGATGATGCGCTTGGAGGCCTGGCCGAACATCCGGTCCAGCGTGGGTCCGATTTCCTTCTCGGCGGTGGTGAAGCCCGGGACGTCGGCATTGGTCGAGTCCGACATGAACAGGTCCACGCCTTCTTCGCCCAGTTTGGCGAAGTGCCGGAGGTCGGTAATGCGGCCGTCCAGCGGCAGCTGGTCCATCTTGAAGTCACCGGTGTGCAGGACGGTGCCGCCCGCGGTTCGGAGGAACACTGCCAGGGCGTCCGGGATCGAGTGGTTGACGGCGACGAACTCGCATTCGAATGGCCCGAACTTCTCGACCTGGCCCTCGACGACCGTCATCGTGTACGGCTTGATCCGGTGCTCCTGCAGCTTGGCCTCAATGAGGGCCAGCGTCAGCTGGGAACCCACAATGGGGATGTCGGCGCGCAGGCGCAGCAGGTACGGCACTGCTCCGATGTGGTCCTCGTGGCCGTGCGTCAGCACCACCGCGACGATGTCCTCGAGACGGTTCTCGATGTAGGAGAAGTCCGGCAGGATGAGGTCGACGCCGGGCTGCGTCTCCTCGGGGAACAGCACGCCGCAGTCAACGATGAGGAGCTTGCCCTCGATCTCGAAAACGGTCATATTGCGGCCGATTTCCCCGATGCCGCCGAGCGGGACAATCCGCAGGGTGTTCTTCGGCAGTCTCGGGGGCGTGGCAAGGCCGGGAAGGGCGGTTTGGGTCATAATGCACTACTTTCCAGGCAGAAGCCGGGCTGGTTCTTGACGGTCAGGAGATACTCCTGATCAGGACAAGGCCATCCCCGCTTCCGCCAAATCCTCGCGGATGATTGCGATCTCGGCCTCGCCCGGCTCCACGAGGGGCAAACGGACAACCGAGTTGGGCAGGACTCCCTGCCACTTAAGAACCTGCTTGGCAGCGACAGCACCCTGGATATGGGTCATCACTGCGCGGACCACGGGGTCCAGTTCGAAATGTAAGGTGCGGGCGGTTGCGAAATCACCTGCAAGGGCGGCATCGATCAGGGCGCGGAACTGCCGCGACGCGACGTGCGCAGAGACACTCACCAGCCCGACGGCGCCGGCGGCCATCCAGGGCAGTGTGAGTCCGTCATCGCCGGAGTAGACGTCAAGGTCGGTGTTCGCCAAAACCTGGGTGACGGCGGCGAAATCGGCCTTGGCATCCTTGAGGGCAACGATGTTGGGGTGGTCGGCGAGCCGGATCATGGTCTCCGGCTCGATGGGCACGCCGGCGCGGCCGGGAATGTCGTACACCATGACGGGGAGGTCGGCGGCGTCTGCCACGGCCTCGATGTGGGCGATGATGCCGGCCTGGCTCGGTTTGTTGTAATACGGCGTGACGATCAACTGGCCATGGGCGCCGGCCTTGGCGGCGCGCTTGGCCATCTCGATCGAGTGTGACGTGTGGTTGGTCCCGGTTCCCGCGATCACCTTCGCGCGGTCCCCGACGGCCTCGACAATGACCCGGAAAAGCTTCTCTTTCTCGTCGTCCTCGAGCGTGGAGGTTTCCCCCGTCGTGCCGGAGATAACGAGGGCATCATTGCCTTCGTCAACGAGCTTGTTCGCCAGTTCCGCGTTCTGCTGATAGTCGACCTCACCGTCGGTGGTGAAAGGTGTGACCATCGCGGTCACGAGGTTCCCGAACGTGCAAGAGCGAATATCAGAGTCAGCCATATGAAAAACGTTACCTTGTCTCCGGCATGTGAGGACAATGGCGAGGGTGTGACGAACGTCAAACTCGCCGGGCCGCACGTCACTTTTAGGCCATCCGGCAGGAGCTCAGGGCTGCCGGTACCGCTCCAGCAGGCTGTACTGGAGGCTAGCCGTCAGCACTTCGGTCCCGGTCCCGGCCGCCTGGCCGTGCGGGAGCCCCTCGGGCCCCCAAAAGCCGCTCAGCCCGCAGGAAGGGCCCAGCGGCGTGGCGCCCCCGAGGTTCGCCAGGACGGAGAACATCCGGTTGTCCATGGCGCGGGCACCAAGGTGCAGCCCCAGCCGATGGTCTTCCCCGGCCGTGTAGAGCGCCGAGACGGCATAGACGTCAGCGCCCGCCTGCGCAGCCCACTCCGCGTGGCCCGGGTGGGCTGCGTCGAAACAAAGCGCCAAAGCGACCTTCCAGCCGTCGACCTCCAGCACCGCGGGCTGGCTGCCGGCAACGAAAAGCTCTTGCTCCGCCCCGTGCAGCCGGGTCTTGAAGCTGGGCTCGACAGATCCCGCGGGGTGGATCGCAAGGGACGCCAGGCGCGGCGTGCCGTCGTCCTCCTTGAACGCAGCACCAACCACGGCCGTGATTCCAGTGCGCCGGCAGATTTCGCGGATGCCGTCCAGGCGTCCGTCGGCTGCGCTCAGCCAGTCCCCCGGCCCCTCCAGCAGGTCCAGCCGGTACCCGGTCAGGGAGAGTTCGGGAAAGATGACGAGCCGGGCCCCGTGCGACTCCGCGTCCTCGATCAAGCGGATGTGTTCGGGGACGTTGGCCGCCACGCCACCATCCGAGGCGGCGTACTGAACGGCGGAAAGCGTCAGCGGGGTAATTGAGCCAGTGGTCACCCTGTCATCCTAGGCATTCACCTCCCGCTTGATCATCGGAGGATGCGTAAGGTGCCGTGGGGATCGAGCAGTAACGTCCGACGGCTGTCTCCCGCAGCGACTCGGCCCAGGAGGCGAGGCGCTGGGCCGCCCGCACATAGTGGAACAATTCCGTTGGCGTGAGGGCGTCGAGATCAGTCTCAGCCAGCCGCCGGGCCAGCTCCGCTCCCGGCGGCGCCGCGGCCAGGGCCGTTCCCTCCTGGCCCCACTGGACATCTTCCGCCGGCTGGCCCGCAACAAGCCGCCGGAAGAGAAAGTCCACGACGCCCGGGCTCATGGCCTTGAGGACTCCAGCGCCGGCTTCACGGCCCTCGTCACGGCCAGCGGCCGGCAGGCCGGACCGTTCCGGGCGGGCGTAGTCGGGGTTCAGGAATGCGGGCTCTGAGGCGTTGTCCATGCAGCCATGTTATTCGAACATATATTCGAATACAAGGCTCGGCGCGGTCCCTTTATGGCGCTGTGAACAGGCCGAACATGAGACGATCAGACGATGACCGCACGCGGAACCGCCACTGCCTTCCGGACCGCCAAAGGGACCTCTGCCGGAGTCCGCCTCGCCGGGATCGACGCGGCACGCGGCCTGGCGTTGCTGGCAATGATGGCCACCCACGTACTGCCGATCTTCGAGCCGGACCCACAGCTCACGCCGACCTGGGTGGGGCTGGCATTTTCCGGACGGGCGGCTGCACTGTTTGCTGTGCTAGCGGGCGTTGGCCTGGCCCTGTCCACCGGCAAGCAGCATCCTCTCGAGGGATCCGCGCTGGGAGCTGCGCGCCGTGGCATCGCCCTCAGGGCGCTCGTGGTAGGTGCCGTCGGCCTCTCGGTAGGCGGCCTGGAAGTCAATATCGCCATCATCCTGGTCCACTACGCGCTTTTGTTCTTGTGCGTGTTGCCGTTTGTCGGACTTGGAGCCAAGCGCCTTCTACTGCTCGCGGCCGCTTGGGTCCTGGCCTCCCCCGTGCTGGCCTACCTGTTGCGGCCCTGGCTGCTGGCTGCAGACCCGCCCTTGCGGCTGGGGCACAACCCCGGCTGGGAGGACCTGACCACACCGGCGAGGCTGCTGGGCGACCTATTCCTTACGGGCTATTACCCTGTCCTGCAGTGGGTCGCCTATCTTCTGGCGGGGCTGGCGATCGGCCGGTTAGCGCTCTCTAAGAGTCTGACGCCGTTCCTGCTGCTCGCCGCGGGAACGGTGGTGGCCCTTGGCGCCAAGTGGCTGGGCATAGTCCTGATGGAGGACTGGGGTGGAAGGCAGGCACTGGAGGCGCAGATCGGCGACCCCTCCTACCCCCTGGCGAGTCTGCTGCAGGTGAACCTTCTCGGCGTCGAACAGTCCGGCTCGGTGTGGTGGTTGGCCACCAGTTCACCGCACTCGGGCAGCACGCTGGATCTGCTCCACACCTCGGGGATCGCCGCCGCCGTGATTGGCGTGTGCCTGCTGCTCGCCCGGCTGGGCGAATGGCTGGAGCTTGACCTGCTGCTCGCGTTCCGCGGCGCCGGGGCCATGACGCTGAGCCTCTACACGGCGCATCTGTGCGTCATGGCGGCCCTCCACGATCAGGCGCTGGCGCCCGGGTGGAGCGTGGACGGCGTCTACTGGGCGCAGGTGATCGGCGTGCTGGTGATCGGAGCCGTCTTCGCGGCACTTGTCTGGCGCGGGCCGCTGGAGTGGGTCACCCACGCCGCCAACAGGGCGGGGAGCTACCAGCCGACCCGGGCCCGCCAATCGACCCGCTTCCGGTAGCGAGGAGCCCGTGGCTGCTACCCGTTATCTATTCGGGTTTCGGGGAGCCTTCGCGGAACATTCGCACGGCATCCCGCATCGAGGTGCGGGCGCGCTTACGGTCGCCGGCCGCGTCGTAGGCACAGCTGAGCCGGAACCATGAACGCCAGTCTTCCGGGGCAGCTTCCGCCTCGGCGCGGTATTTCTCGAATTCCCGGTCCGCTGCCTCTCTGACAATTCGACCGCCGGGCGTTCGCGGCAGGGTGTCCTCCGGCAGGCCTCCTTCGGCCTCGAGGATTTTCGCCAGACGCTCGGTGCGTGCACCGAACAGGAGTTCCCTGACCAGGGCCCAAGCCCCGATGACGGGCAGCACGAGGTAGGCGACGCCGATCGCCTTCGCCACCAGGCTGGGGTCCGACATGAGGAGCAGGGAACGCTGGAAGGACACCACCAGGTAAAACACCAGCAACAGCGTGACAGCCCCCACCCAGATCTTGGTGCGGTTGGCTTTCAGGGCAGACAAAGCAGCAGCCATCGAGCTCAGAGTCCCAGGTCCAGGTAGCCGTCGAGGCCCACGGTGAGCCCGGGGTGCGCGGCGACGTTGCGGACGCCGAGCAGCACGCCGGGCATGAAGGAGGCACGGTCGAAGGAGTCGTGGCGGAGCGTCAGCTGCTCGCCCGGGCCGCCCAGCAGGACCTCCTGGTGCGCGACGAGGCCGCGGAGCCGGACGCTGTGGACGCGGACGCCGTCGACGTCGCAGCCGCGGGCGCCGGCCAGCTCAGTGGTCGTGGCGTCCGGGCTGGAGGGCATCCCGGCCGCAGCGCGCTCGGCCGAGATGAGCTGCGCCGTCCGCACAGCCGTGCCGGAGGGGGCATCCACCTTGTCCGGATGGTGCAGTTCAATAATTTCGACCGAGTCGAAGTACCTGGATGCCTTGGCGGCAAAGGCGGAAGCCAGGACCGAACCGAGGGCGAAGTTCGGGGCGATGAGCACGCCGACGCCGGGCCGGGTGGCGAGGCGGTCCTGAAGATCCGCGAGCCGCCCGGCGTCCCAGCCGGTGGTGCCGACCACGGCGTGCATGCCGTGGTCGACGGCGAAGCGGACGTTCGCCTCGGTGCTTTCTGGGATGGTCAGGTCGACGACGATCTGTGCGCCGGAGCTGGTCAACGTTTCCAGGGAGTCGTTGCGGCCAAGTGCCGCGACGAGCACCAGGTCCGCGGCGGCGTCGATTGCTTTCACGGCCTCGGCGCCCATGCGTCCGCGGGCGCCCAGGACGGCGACGGAGAGTTGTTCGGTCATGCCATCAACCCTACCGCCGGGGCCGCGGCCTGCCGGAACCGGCGGTATTGGGTTACGAGCCTCCGTGGGCAGTGGTGACAAGTCCCGGCCCTGGCCTATTCGCCAGCCCCGACCCATTCAACAGTGCCGTCGGCGAAGAACTGTTCCTTCCAGATCGGCACCTGGGCTTTGACCCGGTCCACCAGTTCGGCGCACACTGCGAAAGCCTGGCCGCGGTGGGCGGCGGAGACTGCGCAGACCAGGGCAGGCTCGCCGATCTCGAGCATGCCGATCCGGTGGGCCGCCCAGATGCGCACGGGCTGCTGCTGTTCGTCAGCGCCAGGGGCCGGGACGGAGTGCTCCGCCACGAGCCGGGCGACGACGTCGGCCATCACCTGGTGCGCCGTCGGATGGGCGCTGTAGCTGAGCCTGGAGACGTGCTTGCCGCCGTCGTGGTTGCGGACCACACCGCTGAAGCTGACCACTGCCCCCGCGGTGTCCGATTCAACAGCCGCGATCGCCTGGTCCACCGAGATGGGCTCGGCGCTCAGGACGGCGTGTACGATTTCAAATCCGGTTTCAGTGCCCATGGCTGCCTTCCAGCTGGTCGCAGAGATGTCCCACGATGGGATCCAGCACGCTGAGCCCGTCCATGACGCCCTTGGGTGAACCGGGCAGGTTCACGATGAACGTCTGTCCGGCCGCGCCCGCGTGGCCCCGGCTGAGCATGGCCATCGGCGTCTTGGCGGCCCCGGCGTTCCGGATGCCCTCCATGATGCCGGGGATTTCCCGGTCCAGCAGGGGCAGGGTCTGTTCGGGGGTCGCGTCGGTGGGGCTCAGGCCCGTGCCGCCGCTGGTAATGATGACGGCCGGTCGCTGGCTCAGCAGGGCTCGGAGCGCGGCTCCCACCGGGGCCCCGTCCGGAACCACCAGGGCGGGAAACGGCTCAAAGCCGTGTTCGGTGAGCCAGTCGATGATGACGGGGCCCGTAAGGTCCTCATAGACGCCGGCTGCCGCTCGGGTGGAGGCAATCACGACGCCGGCCTTCCGGCCCGTCGCCTCGCCGTGGCGGTGCGGTTCGGGTGTGTTCATAGGGTCCAGTCCCCGCTCTTGCCGCCGCTTTTGGCGAGCACTTTGATGTCGGTCAGGACCGCGTGCTTGTCCACGGCCTTGATCATGTCATAGACGCTCAGCGCGGCGACCGACGCCGCGGTCAGTGCCTCCATCTCGACCCCGGTGACGCCGCGCGTCTTGACCGTGGCAAAAACGGTGACGAAGTCGGCGTCGAGCTCGAAGTCGATGGTGACCTTGGCGATGGGCAGCGGGTGGCACAGCGGGATCAGCTCGGGGGTTTTCTTGGCCGCCAGGATCCCGGCAACGCGGGCGACGGCGAGCGCGTCGCCCTTGGGTAGCTCGCCCGAGCCAAGGAGCGACAAAACCTCAGCCGTGCTGCGGACCGTTGCGGTGGCCGTGGCCTCCCGCGTGGATTCGGCCTTGTTGGACACATCAACCATCTGGGCTGTGCCGTCGTGGCGGAGGTGGGTCAGGCCGGTGCTTACGGCTGTGGAGTGGACGGTTCCGGCGTCAGCGTTGTCTGCTTCATTCACAGAATCCATACTTCCACTTCATCGCCCGCGGCGAGAGCCGCTGTCCCCTCGGGAATGTGGACGAGGGCATTGGAGCGGGCCAGGGCGTGGACCAGGTGGGACCCCGGGCCGCCCTCCAGCCGGACGGTGCCGTCCGGGGCCAGCGTGCCGCGCCGGACCTGGTGCTTGGCCGCCGGGGAGGTCAGTGGCTCGGCGAGCCGCGCGCGAACCGCCGGCCGCGGCGCCGGGGCACCGAAAAGCTCGGTGAGGACGGGACGCAGGAACATTTCGAAGGATACGAGGCAGCTCACCGGGTTGCCCGGGAATCCCAGCACGGGGACACCGTCGAAGCTGCCGATCCCCTGCGGGCCGCCCGGCTGCATCGCCACCGGGGTGAATTCGACGTCGTGTCCGGCCAGCGCCTGGCGGACCACCTCATAGGCGCCTTTGCTAACGCCCCCGGTGGTGATGATGAGGTCCACGGCCGGGGAATGCCGGCGCAGCAGTGCGGCCAGTTCGTCCGGCCGGTCGGTGGAGATGCCCGTTCGTGTGACCTCGAGCCCGGCCTGGCGCAGAGCGGACTCGAGCAGCGTGCCGTTGGAGTCGAAGATTTTGCCCGGTCCCAGCGGGCTGCCCGGTTCCACGACCTCGTCGCCCGTGGTGACCAGCAGGACCCGGAGGCGGACGCTGACGGGCACGTCCGTGTGGCCCATGGCCGCCAGGAGTCCCAGCTGGCCCGGGCCGAGGCACGTCCCGGCGCCGAGCGCGAGTTCACCCGAGCGAATGTCGCTGCCGGCGGTGCGCACAAACGTTCCGGCGGCCGTGGCAGGCACACGGACCGTGGCCGGCTCCCCGGGCAACGGGAACGAATCCGGTACCGCCTGCTCGATGGGAACGACGGCGTCGGCTCCGGCCGGCATCATGGCCCCCGTCATGATCGGCGCGGCGGTGCCGGCAGCCAGTTGCGCTGGTGCTGCCCCGGCCGGGACGGGCGCGACGACGCGCAGCTCCATGCCGCCGTCGGGCACGTCGCCGCTGCGGATCGCGAAGCCGTCCATCTGCGAGTTCGCAAACGGGGGCAGGTCCAGCGGGGCGTGAATGTCGGCGGCGAGTCCGCGGCCCAAGGCCGCCAGCAGCGGGAGCCGTTCTACCCGGTCCTCCGCGCGGAGCGGGGCCAGGAGCATCCGCACCTTGTCCCGGTGCGCTTCCACGTTGACGTGCATTGTCTCGGTGCGGTGCATGCGTTCCTGACCTTTGCTCAGCTCGCTAGGAATTCACCACAACTCTAACGGTGTGGAAGCCGGTGGCCCCGCTCGGCGCGACGGGGGCGGACTCCTCGGTTTGCGGGACGCCGTCGAGGGTTGTGGCCCGGACCTGGACCTCGTACTGTCCCGGCGTCAGTGCCAGCGGAAGCTTCCACTGGTACCACGTGTCCTTCGAGATGCCCGGGGCCAATTCGGCCTGCTGCCAGGCGCCGCGGTTGACCCGCAGTTCCACCTTCCCGATGCCCGTGTGCTGCGCCCACGCGACGCCGCCGAACACCACAGTCCCCGCCATCACACCCTGCCCGTCCTGCGGCACGTCGATCCGCGACGAGGTCTTGATGGGCCCGCGCTCGCTCCAGCCGCGGGGCGTCCAGTAGGCAACGTCGTCCGCATAGCGGGTCACCTTCAACTCCGTGACCCACTTGGTGGCCGAAACGTAGCCGTACAGGCCGGGAACGATCAGCCGGACCGGGTATCCGTGCTCGAACGGGAGCGGCTCGCCGTTCATTCCCACCACCAGCAGTGCGTCGCGGCTGTCCGTGAGGGCCTCCAGCGGCGTCCCGGCCGTAAAGCCGTCCGTGCTCCGGGACAGAACCATGTCTGCCCCGGGTTTGGGGCGGGCCATGGCGAGCAGCTCGCGGACCGGCCAGCCGAGCCAGCGGGCATTGCCGATCAGGTCCCCGCCAACCTCGTTGGAAACGCACGCGATCGTGACATGGCGTTCGGTCATGGGCTTGGCCAGGAGGGCGGCAAAGTCGAGTTCAATCTCACGTTCCACCATGCCCGTGACCTTCAGCGTCCAGGTATTGGGGTCGACCAGGGGAACCCGCAGGGCGGTATCGATCCGGTAAAAGTCCTTGTTCGGCGTCACGAGCGGCCCGAGACCGTCCAGCCGGATCTCGGCGCCTGCGGGGATGGGCGGCGCGGGCGAGGCGGCTGCCGGCAGGGCCAGCCTGCTGCGCACCTCGCTGACGACTGCGGCCGCTCCCCTCAGGGTGGAGGCGAGCACGCCGGCGACGCCGGCACCCGCGGCGGTGCCGCCGAGTGCCCACAGGAAACGCCGCCGTGCCAGTGCGGCTTCGCCCGCGGGACGTTCAGCCGGGGCCTCCGCGGCCGGCGTCTCCCGCGGTATCTCTCCGGCGGTCTCCGCGGCCGGCATCTCCCCCACGGAGGCTTGCCACGCCAGCAGTTTTCGGATGAGCCAGCGCAGCAGCGCGATCCCCACCAGGGCCACGAGCACCGGCACCGGGATGGCATTGGCGGTCACATCGGCCCGGCTGAGTACTGCCACGAAACCCACAACGCCGAACAGGGCGATGACGGCCACCCCGGCAAAACGGTGCCGCACTTCAAGCACACCGGACAAGGCCGCGAGCGCGGCGATCACCAGCGACATGCCACCGAGCAGTGCCACCTTGTCGGCAGTACCGAAAACGGAGATGACCCACTCCTTGACACCGGGCGGGACGGCATCGATCACGGCACCGCCGACGGCGGTCACCGGGGACACCGTGGGGCTCACCAGGCCGGCGGCGAGTTCGCCGAGCACCACGGCGGTCCCGACGGCCACCATCCCGGCCCCGGCTGCCCACAGGTCCCGCCGTCGCCGCTGTGCCTGCGGCTGCCCGGCCCGCGGGTGTTTGGCTTGCGGTTGCCGGGGCTGCGGTTGCCGGGGCTGCGGTTGCTGGCCCGGTCCCTGGGCCGGTGCCTGCTCCACCTGCGCTTCCCCTCCGTGCTGGCCGTGGCCAGCTAGCGTCTCGTCCATTTCATCTCCTTGACCGTCAAGGGCAACGTCGCGCTTCACGATGTGCGTCCTGTCTGGATCTGCTCCGGCGCCGAGCCCGGCGGAACCGTTTCCTGCGAACCGCCGGCTGTGGGCACGCCAGCGGAAGGCACGCCGGCGGGTGAACCGCCGGCTGTGGGCGCACCGGCTGTGGGCGCACCGGCTGTGGGCGCCTGCCCGAGAATTTCGCCGTGAACCTCCTCGGCGGGAAGCAGCAGCGAGAAGCGGCAGCCGCCGTCGACGTTTTCCACGCTGACGGTGCCCTGGTGGGCGCTGACAATTCCGGCGACAATGCTCAGGCCAAGCCCGGCCCCGCTGTACCGCAGGGCCCCCGGCGGCTGCTCCTGCAGCCCCTCGGGCCCGGGAACCCCGGCACCTTCACCCGGTCCGCCACCATCCTGACCGGACGGGCGGCCCTGCTTGTTAACTGCCTGAGCGGACAGCCGGCCGGCCCGCCGCCGGGAGGGGTCCTTCTGCCAGCCGGTCTCGAAGACATGCGGCAGGTCTTCTTCGGGGATCCCGCCGCAACTGTCCGTGACGGCGACGACGGCCCGGTCGCCTTTCCGGCCGACCTGCACCGTGACGCGGGAGCCGGGCGCACTGTGGACAATGGCGTTGAGCACGACATTCCGGATGGCCCGTCCCATTGATGGGCCGTCGGCGAGAGCCAGGCATTCCCGCCGGCCGCCGCCGTCGAGCGTTATGCCATGCTGTTCGGCCAGCGCGGTGAGGTCGGCGATGGCGTCGCTGGCGAGGTCGTACAGATCCAGCGGCTCTGCCTTCAGCCGCATCGTACCGGCATGGATCCTGGACAGTTCCAGGAGGTCGTTGACCATGCCCGCCATGAGGTCGGTCTGCGCGATGATCTTGCGGTAGTACGCCGGAACGTCCGCCGCCATGCCGTCCTCGAGCGCCTCGGTCATGGCCCGCATGCTCGCCAGCGGAGTCCTCAAATCGTGGGAGATCCAGCTGACGAGTTCGCGGCGGGCGTTCTCGACGGCCGCCTCGCGCTGCCGGGATGCCTCCAGCATCCGGCTGCTGGCTTCGAGTTCGGCGGCGAGCGCGGCGAGTTCGTGGCTCATGACCGGGGACTGGAGTCCCGGGCTCTCACCGCGGCCGATGCTCCGGGCAGCGTCGGCCAGTTCCTTGGCGTTCCGCGACACCCGCGATCCCAGCACGAGGGCGATCACAATGGCCACCGCCGAGGCCACGGCCAGGACGTACCACATGACCTCAAGGTCCCGTGCCGAGATGAACATGGCGTTGAAGGCGCTGACCATCCCTGCCGTCAGGACAGCGACCGCAGCGAGCACCACCACACAGATCTGCACCGCGAAGGATGCCCTGCGCAGCGGTTTCAGGATGAGCAGCGATGCGGCCCCGATCAAGGCGCCCCACGCCACGGCCCAGCCGATGATGGTCAGGAGTTCAGACGTCTGCACCGGCCGGTTCCTCCTCGTCGCTGGGATCCAACCGGTATCCCACGCCCCAGACCGTTTTCAGGATGGCTGGCCGGGTGGGATCCTCCTCGATTTTCTCGCGAAGGCGTCGCACGTGGACGGTCACCGTGGAGAGGTCGCCGTAGTCCCAGCCCCAGACGGCCTTCATGAGCTCTTCGCGGCTGAAAACCTGCCGGGGCCGGCGCAGCATGAAGGCCAGCAGGTCGAACTCCCGGGCCGTCAGCGCCAGGGGCCGGCCATGGCGGGAGACCGTGCGCGCGGCCGGGCTCAGGTCGAAGCCGCCCACCTCGACGGAAGGTTCCGGGCTGAATTCCGGAAGGCTCCGGCGCAGGACCGAACGGACCCGCAGGACCAGTTCACGGGGTGAGAAGGGCTTGGTGACGTAGTCGTCGGCGCCGGCCTCAAGGCCCAGGATGCGGTCGTCCTCCGTTCCAAGGGCGGTGAGCATGATGACCGGGACACTGTGTGCTGCCCGCAGCCGGCGGCAGACTTCCACCCCGTCGAGTCCGGGCAGCATCCGGTCCAGCAGGACAAGGTCAGGCCGGCGTTCGGCGGCGAGGCGGAGGGCGGCGAACCCATCCGCTGCAAGGACCACCTGGAATCCGGCCTGGACGAGATAGTCGCGGACAACCCCGGCGATGGTCGGCTCGTCTTCAACGAGCAGGATGCGCCGGTGCTCCGTTGCATCCGGGGCCGGCTGGGTCTTGTTCACGCTTCCAGCATAGGTTCGCGACCCCGCCGCGGGCAGGCATCCCGATCCCCGCGGGGCATCCTTCCCGAACACGTAATATCCCCGCCGTCATACGGCTGTGATGACCACCGAGAGGTGGCGTAGCCTGACCCTATGACAGTTCAACTGGGTATGCCCCTGCTGGCCGGCAGTCCCGGAGCGGGCCCGGTTTCGCCTGCGCTGTCCGCACGCCCCGGCGGCCTGCCTGCCGGGCTCGTGGACCGTTTCGGCCGCCGCGCCACGGACATGCGGCTGTCGCTGACGGACAAGTGCAATCTGCGGTGCACGTACTGCATGCCGGCGGAGGGCCTGGACTGGCTGGCGAAGCAGGCCGTCATGTCCGCGGAGGAAATCGTGCGGATTGTCCGGATCGGCGTCGACATGTTGGGCGTGCGTGAACTCAGGCTGACCGGCGGCGAGCCGCTGGTGCGCGCGGACCTGCTGGACATCATCGCCGCGCTGCGCCAGGCCCACCCCGGGCTGCCGATCTCCATGACCACCAACGGCGTGGGCCTGGACAAGAAGGCCGCCGGGCTTAAGGCGGCCGGGCTGTCCAGGATCAACGTGTCCTTGGATTCGCTGCATGAGGAAACGTTTGCCAAGCTGACGCGCCGCCCGTTCCTGAACAAGGTCCTCGCCGGCGTGGACGCTGCCTGGGCGGCCGGCCTGGGCCCGGTCAAGCTCAACGCCGTGCTGATGCGCGGAATCAACGACGCCGAATCTCCCGCTTTGCTGGCGTGGGCGCTGGAGCGCGGCTATGAGCTGCGCTTCATCGAGCAGATGCCGCTCGATGCGGACCACGGCTGGACGCGCCGGGACATGATCACCGCCGCGGAGATCCGCGAACTGCTCTCCGCCGACTTCGTGCTCAGCCCGGACCCGCGGGACCGCGACGGCGCGCCCGCGGAGCGGTTTGAAGTCCGGGCCCGCGTTCCCGGCTCCTCCGAGGCCACCGGTCCCGTGCTCGGTACCGTGGGCATCATCGCCTCCGTCACCGAGCCGTTCTGCTCCGACTGCCGCCGCGCCCGCATCACCGCCGAGGGAAAGATCATGAGCTGCCTGTTCTCCCGCGAGGAAGTGGACCTGCTGGGGCTGCTGCGCGAGGGCGCAAGCGACGAACAGCTCGCCGAACGGTGGCAGGATGCCATGTGGATCAAGCCCAAAGCACACGGTATGGATCACGTGGGCCTCGGCGCCCCCGACTTTGTCCAGCCGGACCGCAGCATGAGCGCCATCGGAGGCTGACTTTTTCGTGAACGTACGCTACTTTGCTGCCGCGCGCGCTGCCGCCGGGGTGGATGAAGAACGCTTCGACCTCTCCGACGGCGATACGATCGCGTCGCTGCTCGAGGCGATCCTCGCCGTCGAGCGCCCCGAACCGCCGGCCGGCACGCCTCCCCTGGCCCGGATCTTGTCCCGTTCCAGCTTCCTGCTCAACGAAGTGGCCGTGCGTGACCACGGCGCGAAGCTCAGGGCCGCCGACGTCGTGGACGTCCTGCCGCCCTTCGCCGGCGGCTAGACGGGCACGGGTTCGGGGGTACCGCCCGGCATCTATGCGACTGCAAGCGCCTCCCGCACGGTGCCCCCGACGACGGCGGCGCCCGCCCCGCCCATGATGATCGTGTAGTGGTTGACGTCCGTGACCTCGCGCACGGTCAGGGCCGGCAGTTTATCCGCCCAGGCGTCCAGATAGCCGGGCGCGTACAGGCCGCCGGGTTCGTTGAACAGCCCGCGCGGGGCCCGCAGCACCAGGGTCTCCACGGCGAGCTCATCGAGGGCCTTCAGGAGTGAGGCGCCGCGGTGCAACTCGGCGGTGTCGTCGGCCATCGCCTGATAGCGTGTGGCCGGCCGGAGCACCGGTTCCACTCCGGTGAGATCGTAGTCCACGTACTCCTCCACCAGCGGGCTCCAGTCCGCGCTGAAGGCCGGATGCTGCTTCCAGAAGCTGCGGTAGACCTCGCGGCTGGGGAAGGTGGCGTTCAGGCGCTCGGCGGCTGGGCCGAGCACGGCGGCGATGATCTGCTCGTCGCTGAGTCCGGCCGGCACCTGCAGCGGCAGGCCGCCGTCGACCAGCACGAGGGACCGCACCCGCTCCGGGAACAGATTCGCGAGCACCACGGCGGCGAAGGCGCCCATCGAATGGCCGACGACGACTACCGGGCCGGTGCTGAGAGTGGCCAGGACGGCCGCCAGGTCCTCCGCGTGGGACGGCATGCCGTAGGGCGCAGGGAGTGCATTGCTGCGCCCCCGGCCCCGCAGGTCCGGGGCAATGATCCTGACGTCCGGCAGGGCTTCGGCCAGCGCCGGCCAGGCCTTGTGCGATGCGGTCACCCCATGCACCGCCAGGATGGTCGGCGCGGCCGGGTCTTCGGGGCCCCAGATGGCCGTGTGGAGCTTGCCGCCGCGGACGTCGACCTCGGTGGTCCGGTAGTGATGGCTGCTGGCTGCTTGGTTCATGGGGCTGTCCCTTCCTGGGGCTGAATGGCTCTGAAGGCGGGGCCGGGGGCGGTGGTGGCGCCGGGCGTGGCGCCCGGTGCGGGGGCGAGGGCCCGTTCGATGAACTGCATCATCTCCTCGAAGACTTCCTCCGGGACATCCGGGCGTGCACCCTGGGCAGGTTCGGTGCCTTCCTCGTCCCAAAGGACCCAGCGCATGCCGATCAGCTCGCCGATGCCCATCAGGGCCCAGGCCGCCACGGTGGGATCCATTTCGCGGACCTCGCCGCTGAGCTGCGCCGCCTTCAGGCCTTCGATGTAGCCGTTGACGATCCGCGTATAGTGCAGCCGCAGGGCGCCGGGCGAGACAAATTCGGCCTGGCGGACGATCCGGTACAGCGCGGGGTGCTCGGCGGTGAAGCGGAAGAAAGCCCGGAAGCCGGCCCGTTCCGCCTCGAGCCGGGTGCCGGCGCTCCTGGCGGCGTCGGTCATGGCGTGCCGCACCCGGCGGTTCAGGTCCTCGACCACTTCATCGAAGATGGACTGCTTGCCGTCGAAGTACAGGTAGAAGGTGCCGAGGCCGACGCCGGCCGCTTCTGTGATCTTGACGATCGAGGCCTCGTGGTAGCCCACCGAGGCGAAGACCGACTCGGCTGCCTCGAGCAGCTTGGCCCGGGTGCGCGTGCCCCGGGCGGTGCGCGGTGCCGCGCTCATGCCCGCTCCCCTGCCGCGGGAGAGTTCCCCGACGAAGCGCGCCCGGCGGCAGTTCGCCCGGCCAGTTCGCGTCCGGCCAGTTCCAGGCGCAGCTTGGCGCGGAGCACTTTGTTCAGTGCCGTGCGGGGCAGGCCTGCGACCATTTCGACCCCTGTCGGGATCTTGAAGCGTGCCAGCCGGGAGGCACAGTGCTCCAGCAGTTCCTGCTCGTCGGTGGCCATGCCGGGCCGGACCACCACGAACGCCATGCCGCTTTCGCCCCAGTGCGCGTCCTCCACTCCGACGACGGCCGCCTGCGCCACCGCGGGGTGGGCCAGCAGGGCGGCCTCGACCTCGGCCGGGGCCACGTTTTCACCGCCGGAGATGTAGATGTCCTTGAGCCGGTCCACCACCTTGATGTACCCCTCGGCGTCGCGCTCCACAAGGTCGCCCGTCCGCAGCCAGCCGTCGGCGAGGACGGCCGCCGTGGCGGCAGGGTCGCGGAAGTAGCCGGCAAACACGCCCGGACCGCCCACCAGCAGCTCGCCGCAGGCAGCGCCGTCGAGGATCTCTCCGGTGACGGGATCCGCGATGACGACGGCGACGTGCGGATACGGCTTGCCCGAATAGCCGACCATCCGCTCGGCATCATCGTTCGGCAGACACAGCACGTTCGGGGACGCTTCGGTCAGTCCGTAACCCTGGCTGAGGGCCACCCCCCGGCGGTGCCAGATTCGCAGCAGCGGCGCCGGCATTGGCGCCCCGCCCACCACCGCCTGCCGCAGGCTGCCCAGCTCGACGTGGGCGAAGTCCGGGTGTTCGGCCAGCATCAGGTACTGGGTGGGGACGCCCATCAGCATGGTCACGCCGCGCTCCGCGATGAGCTGCAGGACACGGCCTGGCTCGAAGCCGCGTTCCAGCACCACGGTGGCCCCGACCCACCAGGCCAGCAGCGGCTGGATGTTCCAGCCGCCCACATGGAACTGAGGCAGCACGGCCAGCACCACGTCACTGCTGCCCATGTCGAGAGTCCGCGAGAGCGACAGGTTGTTCCAGAAACAGTTGGCGTGGGTCAGGACGGCGGCCTTGCTGGCCCCCTCGGTCCCGGAGGTGAAAATCATCAGCAGCGCGTCGTCGTCGTGCACTTCCCGGCGGGAATAGTCCGCCCCGCCCGGCGCTCCCGGCCGCACGCGCGAAGGCGGCGGCACCGACTTTTCGACGCCACCGGGACCGAGGGCCGCGGTCCGGGGCCGGTGCGGCAGCAGCGCGCACGCCGCGGCGGCCAGGCTGTCGAGTTCACCTTCCACCAGCAGCAGCTGGGGCTCGGCGAGCTCCAGCTGGGCAGCGAGCTCCCGGGGAGAGAGCCGCCAGGACAGCGGAACCAGGACCAGGCCGGCCTTGGCGCAGGCGAAGAAGGCCACGACGTGGTCCGAGCTGTTCCCGGTCAGCGTGGCGATCCGGTCCCCGATCCCGTAACCGGCAGCCCGGAACCCGGCGGCCAGGGCAGCGGCCCGGCGTTCCAGCTCGCTGTAGAGCAGGGTGCAGCCGCGGTCGTCGATGGCGACACGGTGCGGGGTGGCGAGGCTGCGGTCGGTGGTCCAGCGGCCCAGGGTGTGCAGGCCGTCCGGCCGTCCGGGGCCGGTTATGTTGCTCATGCTGCGTCCTCCAGAATGTCGCGCGGCGTTTCGGCACCGTGGTTTTTGATGCCGTGGTTGCCGGCACGCCGGTTGCCGCGGCGACGTCGCTGCGCCAGCCGTTCGGCGGTTCCGGTCACTCCGCCGGGCAGGAACAGCACCACCAGGATGAACAGCGTGCCAAGGATGAACAACGGCTCAGACAACGGTACCCGCAGGATATCGGGCAGGGACCTGACGGCCTCGGAATTGGCGAGGGCCGTGAGGCGCTGGTCGAGGACCGTGTAGAACACGCCGCCGATCACGGCGCCCCAGCGCGAGCCGACGCCGCCCAGGACCACCATCACGAGCAGCGTGATGGTGAGGTCCGAAGAGATGGCCCGGGGAACGGCACCGCTTTGCAGCAGCAGGAAGACCATGCCGATCACGCAGACCAGGACCGCGGAGAGAACGAAGATCAGCAGCTTGACGAGGTACGGCTGCAGGCCCAGGACACGGACGCGCAGTTCGTTCTCGCGGACGGCTGCCGCGGCGTGCCCGGCCCGGGAGGACTGCACCCAGGTGACGATCACGAACACAGCCACGAGCACAGCCAGGGCCAGCCAGTACAGGTTGCGGGTGTTGACCACGCCGACGAGGAAATCCGGCAGGTTGTCGGTGCGCAGCGTCAGGCCCTCGTCACCGCCGGTCCTGCCGCCCGGGTTGCGGCCCACGATCACCGAGCCGGCCTGGGCGAAGGCGAGCGTGACCATGGCGAAGGGGATGCCGCCGACGCGCAGGCTGATACTGCCCACCACGTGGGCCAGCACAATGACGATCAGCAGGGTCAGCCCCATGGCCGGCAGCAGCGGAAGGTCCATGTTCTGCAGGATGACCGCAAGGCCGTAGACGCCGGCGCCAAAATAAAGCGCGTGCCCGAAGGACAGCAACCCGGCCACGCCAAGGAGCAGGTGATAGGTCAGGGCGGCGGCGGCCATCAGCATGCACATGGCCAGCAGCTGCAAGGACCCGGGCGTGTAGCTGGGGCCCGGCAGCACGCCGGGCAGGGAGATATTCAGCAGCGGCAGCAGCACCAGGAGCAGGACACCGGCCAGGCCGGCCGCCCACATCGCGAGGCGGCGGCCGGTGATGGCGGGGCGCCCGCCCGGGGCACTGGCCCCGGCGTCGTGCTTCCTGTTTTTCCCCCCGCGGGGGGCCACACGGCCGTTGGCCGCGGCCCGTCCGGAGCTGTTCGTATCGGTGTCGGTGGTCATGAGGTTCTCCCGAGCAGGCCGGTGGGACGGAACAGCAGCACGAGCGCCAGCGCCAGCACCACGACGAAATCGCCGGTGCCGCCGAGGTAAAAGTTCGCGAACTGCTGCAGGACGGCGACGGCGACGGCGGCGATCGCCGCCCCCGTCAGCGAGCCGAGCCCGCCGATCACCGTGACGATGAAAGCGAAGATCAGCAGAGACCCGCCGAGCATTGGCGAAACGTAGCCGAAGTAATGCGAGGCGAGGACGCCGCCGAGGCCCGCCGCCGCCCCGCCGATGGTAAAGACAAGGGTGAAGGCTTTGCGCACGTCGATCCCGAGCGCGGTGACCATGGACCGGTTTTCGACGCCGGCCCGGATGATCATGCCGTAGCGGGTCTTCTTCAGGAAGAACACCAGGGCCAGCAGCACCATGACGGCGGCGACGATGCAGACGAAGCGGTCATTGGGAATCCGCGCGCCGAGGATTTCGGTGGTGTCCTTGAACCAGGCCGGGCCCTGGATGAACACCGGGTCGGTGCCCCAGATGCCGTCGAAGAGGGCCACCGCCGCGAGTGAGAGACCCACCGTGATGAGGACCTGTTCGATGTGCCGCTGGTACAGCCGCCGGATGAGGACAAACTCCGTGAAGGCAGCAAAGGCGGCACCGGCCGCGGCACCGATCAGGAGGGACAGCAGGAACGTTCCCCAGCTGTCCGAGCCCGCGCGGCGGGCGATTTCCCAGCCGGTGAAGGCTCCGAGGGTCAGGAAGGCCCCGTGCGCGAAGTTGAGCACGCCCATCAGCCCGTAGATCAGGGACAACCCGGCGGCCACGAGGAAGTACAGTGCACCGAGGCCGAGGCCGGTGAACATCAGCAGGACGACGGTGCTCACAGGGCAGCGCCTTTCTCGACTAATTTTCCGGCAGGTTTTCCGGCGGGGCCGGAGTCGGTGGACACACCCAGATGCCGCTGGACCAGCCCGGCGTCGTCGAGGAACTCCCGGGCCGGGCCGGTGTGCACCACACGTCCGCCGGAGAGCACGACGGCGTCCCCGGCGAGCTGGCTGACGACCTGCAGGTTTTGTTCGACGAGCAGGATGGGTACGGTCCTGGCCGCTTCGGCCAGGGTCTCGGCCACCTCGCCGACGATTTTGGGAGCGAGGCCCTTGGTGGGCTCGTCGACCAGCAGGATCTTGTTGGTGTTCAGCAGGGCGCGGGCCAGCGAGACCATCTGCTGCTGGCCGCCCGAGAGCGTTCCGGCCATCTGGGCGGACCGGGCCAGCAGGTCCGGGAAGAGCTCCTCGACCAGCTGCCGGCGGGGCGCGGCGTCCCGTTCTGCGAGCCGGAGGTTTTCCGCGACAGTGAGTTTGGCGAAGACCTCACGGTCCTCCGGGACGTAGCCGACGCCGCTGCGGATGATCTTGTACGTGGCTTCCTTCTCGATCCGCTCGCCGTCCAGCTCCACCACACCGGCGCGGTCTATCAGGCCGATGATGGCCTTGATGGTGCTGGTCTTCCCGACGCCGTTGCGGCCCAGCAGCGCGGTGATCCCGGTTGCCGGGACAGAGAACGACACGGCCTCCACCACCTGCTGGCCCGCAATCGTGGCGTTGAGGCCCTCCACCCGCAGGATGGGCGGGACTGCGGCGGCGCGGTGTTCGGCTGCGGTGCTCATACGGGTTCTCCGAGGTAGGCGCTTTGCACAGTGGGGTCGGCCATCACGGCGTCGGGGCTGTCCAGGGCCAGCCGGCTGCCGTGGTGCATCACGGCCACCCGGTCCACGAGGCCCAGGACAACGTCCATGTGATGCTCCACCATCAGAACGGTGCAGCCGCGGTCACGGTGCAATCCTGCGATGATCGCGGTGAGGGACGGGACGTCCCCCGACGCCACCCCGGCCATCGGTTCATCGAGGAGCACGACGGCGGGATCCGTCGCCAGCAGGACAGCGATCTCCACCTTGCGTTTCTCGCCGTGCGAGAGGTCCCCGGCCGCCGTCGTGAGCTTGCCGGTGAGACCGACCTCCGCGATGGTGCCCAGTGCGATCCGGTTGGCCTCGTCCGAGGCCCCAGGGAAGCGCAGGACACTGAAGCTGCCGCCGAGTTTCGCCTGGGCGGCGAGCCGCACGTTTTCCAGCACGCTGAGCCGCGGAAACAAGTTGGACGTCTGGAAGGTCCGGCCCAGCCCCGCGCGGGCCCGGCGGTGGATCGGCGCCGCTGTGATCTCCCTGCCGTTCAGTTCAACGCGGCCCGCGGTGGGCCGCATCACGCCGGAAATCAGGTTGAACAAGGTGGTCTTGCCGGCCCCGTTGGGGCCGATGACGCCGATCATTTCGCCAGCACCGACCGCGAAGCTCACATCCTGGAGGATGCGCGCACCGCCGATCTGCAGGCCGAGGCCATCCACCGCGAGGGCGGGCAGGGCTGGGGCATTCATAAAGGTCCTTTGCTTGGCTCGCTGAAGGGCGGAGATGGGCTTGCGCTCTGCCTCGCCGCGCTACTTCTTTTCCGGCGGAGCGACCGAGTCGCCCGGAACCGCCTTGATGAGCTCGGGAGCCCAGGTGCCACCCTTCTGGACAAGCTTGGCCTGGTACATGTCCTGAATCAGGGCGTGATCGGAGGCGCGGACGGTTTCCTTGCCCTTGGGGCCATCGAAGCTGAAGCCCTCGAGGGCCTTAACCATGGCGTCCGCGTCCGAGCCGCCCTCCTTGATGGCCCGCGCGATCAGCTGGCCGGCCACGAAGCCGTCCGGGGTGAAGAGGTCGGCCTTCTTGCCGGCCTTCTCGACGGCGGCGATCATCTTCTTTTCCACGTCGTTGCCGGCCGCACCCGGGAAGTAGTGGTTGAGGAAGCTGATCTTCGAGCTCGCCGGGCCGTACGCGCCGAACGTGGCCGCGTCGCCCAGGCCGGTCACCACGGGGGCGGCATCGAAGACTCCCTGCTGGCTCAGCGCCTGCCACATGGTGCCGGACGTGGCCCCGGCCCAGGCCACGAAGACCATGTCGGGCTTGGCGTCGAGGAGCTGGCGCGCGAAGGGGGTGAGTTCCTGGTTCTCCGGGACGAGGACGGCCTCCACATTGGCGCCCATGGCCCCGAGTACCGCCTTTACGGCGGCGACGTTGCCCTGGCCGAAAGCGTTGTCCTGGGCGAAGACGACGACCTTCTTGCCCTTGGTGTCAAGGAAAGTGCCCGCGGTGGCGACATCCTGCAGGCTCTGCCGGCCGGAGCGGAAGGTGTACTTGTTGATGCCCTGGATCGCATCGGTGGCCGCGGGCCCGGAGATGTACAGAACCTTGTTTTGCTGCGCCTGCTCCGCGAGTTTCAGGGCGATACCGGACGACGCCGTTCCGCCGATGACCTTGTAGCCTTTGCCGATCATGTCTTTGGCCGCGGTGACAGCCTTGTCCGGGTCGCCGCCGTCGTCCGCGTACGTCAGATTGATCTTGGCTCCGTTGACCTCGCCGGTGCCGCCCGTGGCGTAGTCGATGCCGGCCTGCAGCCCCTCGTAGTAGGTGGCGCCGTACGCCGCCAGGGGGCCGGTTTTGGAGTAGATGATGCCGACATTGACGGGCTCGGCCTTCGCCCCGCCGGAACCGGCCGGCGTTGCGGAGCCGGCAGTGGGAGCGCAGGCGGTAAGGGCTAGCCCGCCGGCCATGACGGCGGCCAACAGGAACTTCTTTGTATCCTTCACGGGATGCCTTTCGTGAGAACCCAAGGTGGGGCAGGAATGCCGGGGTGAGAACCGGGACCAAACCTGAAAGGTGATTCAGGTCACGGTAAATCTATGGTGCGCGTCACTAGGTGTCAACGGCCATTGGACACGGTTTGGCAACATTCCGGCAACGGTCGGGCCGTGCAGGCAGAATCGGGGCGCGGGGCAGCCGCAAATCGGGAGATAGGGAAAGGGTCGGCCGGCGCGCGTCACCCGTCCGGGGCGTCACACCGGGATAGAGGCGCCCTCATCGACACGCCGGCAGACTGTGGCCATGAACGGCGTGAACCCGCTGGCCCGGCCCAGGCGGAGTCCGGCGGCATGCCTGAGCACACCGCCGTCAATGCGGAATGTGTGCCGTGCGGTGCCGCGGTCGCTGCGCCGTTCCACGGTCAGGGTGCCGTCTTCCCAGCCCGCGCGTGCGGGCGCCTCGGGTGGCAGGCCCATGCTGTTGACGTGATACCAGAGGGTTTCCGGGTGGTCCGGGTCGGTCGTGAAAACGCCGTGGCCTTCGGAGCGGGTCCCGTCCGCGTCGGTATGGCGGTAGCTGTGGGTAACGGCCAGCCCTGCGGCGGCCAAGGAGAAGACGATCTCGGATTCCGCGCTGCGTGCCGGGCCCCACGCGGTGGCCTCCCAGAGCGTTGTCCCCGTCCAGCGCCCCAGGAATTCCCCTAGCACCTCGCATGCACTGCCTCGCAGCGGCCGGTCCACACTTCCTCCTGATGGAGTTCCTCGCCAGTGCCCCCGCCACCATCATCACGCCGCGCCTATGGCGGAGTCTAGGTTTAGAGCCCGAACGTCTCGGTTTCCTCAAAGGGGCCGACCACAGTGACGGTCCGCGGGGCGGCCGCGAGCTCGCGGGCGAGGATCTGGACTTCAGAAGCGGTGACGGCCTTGATCTGGCGCAGGGTTTCGTCGATGTCCTGGTACTCGCCGGACACGAGCTCCGCGCGGCCCAGCCGGGACATCCTGGAACCGGTATCTTCCAGCGCCAGCACGATGCCGCCGCAGAGCTGCCCCACGGCCTTGCGGAGCTCTTCCTCGGAGATGCCGTCGGCAGCGAGCTTGTCCAGCTCGGCGCCGAGCAGCTCGATGACCTGCTGGACCTTCGACGGCGTGCATCCGGCGTACATGCCGAAATAGCCGGCGTCGGCGTAGGAGGAAGCAAACGAGTAGGTCGAGTAGACGAGCCCGCGCTTCTCCCGGACCTCCTGGAAGAGCCGTGAGGACATGCCGCCGCCCAGGACGGCATTGAGCACACTCATGACAAAGCGGCGGTCGTCGGTGGCAACCAGCGAAGGGCAGCCCATGATGATGTTGGCCTGTTCCACCGGACGCGTGACCACATGCAGCCCTGCCGTGCCGGCGATCGCGGCACGGTCAGTGGGGCGGCGCTGGACAGGCGCGGCAGCGGGCTCCAGCTTCCAGCCGGCTGAATGCAGGGCGTCCACCACAAGGCCGCAGACGACGTCGTGGTCCAACCCGCCGGCCGCGGTAACGACGAGCTCGTCCGGGCGGTAGTAGCGCCGGTAGTGGTCCCACACCGAGTCCCGGGCAACGGCCCGGATGGCTGAGGGCGTGCCGCCGATCGGGCGGCCGAGCGGGTGGGATCCCAGGACGGCGGAGACGAAGTGTTCGTGGGCGACGTCGGTGGGGTCGTCGCTGTCCATCGCGATTTCCTCGAGGATGACGTCGCGTTCCTGCTCCATCTCCTGGGGGTCAAGGACGGCGCCGGTAATCATGTCCGCGATGACGTCGATCGCCATGGGCAGGTCGCTGTCCAGCACGCGGGCGAAGTAGCAGGTGCTTTCCTTCGCGGTAGCGGCGTTCGATTCCCCGCCGACCTCGTCGAAGGCCGAGGCGATTTCCAGGGCCGTCCGGCGCTTGGTGCCTTTGAACAACAGGTGTTCCAGGAAGTGGGTGGAGCCGTGCTGGCCGGGTGCCTCGTCGCGCGAGCCCACGCCGACCCAGAAGCCGATGGTGGCCGACCGCTGGCCGGGCATGGCTTCGGTCAGCACACGGACGCCCCCGGGGAGGACCGAACGGCGAACCTCGGACCCGCCGTCGGCTCCGTGGATCAAGGTGTCTGAGTGCTGATTCTGCTCAAGCGGCAGGGGGACGACTGTCATCAAGACCTTTCCATAAAACCGTGAAAAAACGCGTCAAATCTGCCTGTTATCGTACCAGCGGCCCGATCGCAGGGTGGATTCCGCCGAGACGTCGCTGGGGCTGAGGATCACCGGGGCTTAAAGGAACGGCGGGGCCGGTGGAAGATCCACCGGCCCCGCCGTCTGTCAGACTCGACTACTCTGCGGCGTCCGCGGACACCTCAACGCTGGCAACGTTTTCTGAGTTTGCCGAGTTTTCGGAGCCGGCCTCGCCAGCCACAACGGGAGACAGGGAGAGCTTGCCGCGGTCGTCGATCTTGGTGATTTCCACCTGGATCTTCTGGCCCACGGAGACGACGTCCTCGACGTTGTCCACGCGCTTGCCGCCGGCGATCTTGCGCAGCTCGGAGATATGCAGCAGACCGTCCTTGCCCGGGGTCAGGGACACGAAGGCGCCGAAGGTGGTGGTCTTGACGACCGTGCCCAGGTAGCGCTCACCGATTTCCGGAACCTGCGGGTTGGCGATGGCGTTGATCGCGGACCGTGCTGCGTCGGCAGACGGGCCGTTGGTGGCGCCGATGTAGACCGTGCCGTCGTCCTCGATCGAGATGTCGGCCCCGGTGTCTTCCTGGATCTGGTTGATCATCTTGCCCTTCGGGCCGATGACCTCGCCGATCTTGTCCACCGGGATCTTGACCGCGATGACGCGCGGCGCGAACTCGGAGAGCTCGTCCGGGGTGTCAATGGCGGAGTTCAGGACATCCAGGATGTGCAGGCGGGCTTCGCGGGCCTGCTTCAGCGCGGCAGCCAGGACCGAGGCGGGGATGCCGTCGAGCTTGGTGTCGAGCTGGATGGCCGTGACGAACTCGGAGGTACCGGCGACCTTGAAGTCCATGTCACCGAAGGCATCTTCGGCGCCGAGGATGTCGGTCAGGGCGGCGTAGCGGGTCTGGCCGTCAACCTGGTCGGAGACCAGGCCCATGGCGATACCGGCAACGGCTGCCTTCAGCGGCACACCTGCGTTGAGCAGGGACAGCGTGGAGGCGCAAACGGAACCCATCGACGTCGAACCGTTGGAACCGAGGGCTTCGGATACCTGGCGGATGGCGTAGGGGAATTCCTCGCGGGACGGCAGCACCGGCATGATGGCGCGCTCTGCGAGGGCGCCGTGGCCGATTTCGCGGCGCTTCGGTGAACCGACGCGGCCGGTCTCGCCGGTGGAGTACGGCGGGAAGTTGTAGTTGTGCATGTAGCGCTTGCGCGTCACGGGAGACAGCGAGTCGATCTGCTGTTCCATCTTGAGCATGTTCAGCGTGGTGACACCCATGATCTGGGTCTCGCCGCGCTCGAAGATGGCCGAGCCGTGGACGCGGGGCAGAACCTCGACCTCGGCGGTGAGCTGGCGGATGTCCGTCAGGCCACGGCCGTCGATGCGGATCTGGTCCTTGAGGATGCGCTGGCGCACAACCTGCTTCGTGACGGAGCGGAAGGCTGCGGACAGCTCCTTCTCGCGGCCTTCAAACTGGCCGGCCAGGGAAGAGGTGACCTCGTCCTTGAGCGCGTCGGAGGCGGTGTCGCGCTCCTGCTTGTCGGCGATCTGGAAGACAGCGGCCAGCTTCTCGGCGGCAGCGGACTCCACAGCGGCGTAAACGTCATCCCGGTAGTCCAGGAAGACCGGGAACTCGACGGTCGGCTTGGCGGCGCGGGCCGCCAAGTCGGACTGCGCTTCGCAAAGGGCCTTGATGAACGGCTTGGCAGCCTCGAGGCCTTCGGAAACAACCTCTTCGGTCGGGGCGGTAGCGCCCTGTTCCTTGATCAGGTTCCAGGAGTTGTCCGTGGCTTCGGCCTCAACCATCATGATGGCGACGTCATCGCCCGCGATGCGGCCGGCGACGACCATGTTGAAGACGGCGTTCTCAAGCTGGGAGTGCTTGGGGAACGCCACCCACTGGGTGCCGTTCTCGTCGGCGACGAGGGCAACGCGGACGCCGCCGATCGGGCCGGAGAAGGGCAGGCCGGAGAGCTGGGTGGACATCGAGGACGCGTTGATCGCGACGACGTCGTAGAGCTCGTCCGGGTTGATGGACAGCACGGTGACGACGATCTGGACCTCGTTGCGCAGGCCCTTGACGAACGCGGGGCGCAGCGGGCGGTCCATGAGGCGGCAGGCCAGGATCGCTTCCGTGGACGGGCGGCCTTCGCGGCGGAAGAACGAGCCCGGGATGCGTCCGGCAGCGTACATGCGCTCTTCGACGTCGACCGTCAGCGGGAAGAAGTCGAAGCCTTCGCGCGGGTGCTTGCCGGCGGTGGTGGCGGACAGCAGCGCGGTTTCTTCATCGATGTAGACCATGGCTGCGCCGGCGGCCTGCTTGGCAAGACGGCCGGTTTCGAAGCGGATTACACGCTTACCGAAGCGGCCATTGTCAATTACTGCTTCTGAGAACTGGATTTCGGGACCCTCCAAGAGAGTCACCTCCGTTTCATGGTTCACGGAGCCCAGCCGCATCAACCCAGTCCAGCATCTGTCTACTGGCCTGCACTGCACCCGGTCATCGATCGAGACCCACGGGCCGGGCTTCACTCTTTGAAGCCGTTCCCGGGAATCACTACCGAGGACCGCGAATGCGTGATGCGGTTGATCCTCCTGTTTAGTTATTTCCTGAAGAAGGCGGCCCTTTCCGGTCCGGAAGGGGCCGCCCCTTAAAGCTGACTAGCGACGCAGGCCGAGGCGCTCGATGAGCTGACGGTAGCGGGTGATGTCAGTGTTCTTGAGGTAGGTGAGCATGCGCTTGCGACGACCAACCATGGCCAGCAGACCGCGCTGGGTGTGGTAGTCGTGCTTGTGCTCCTTCATGTGCTCAGTGAGATCCTTGATCCGCTGAGTCAGGACTGCAACCTGGACCTCCGGTGAACCGGTGTCGCCCTCGGTGGTTGCGTATTCCTTGATGATGGACTGCTTTACAGCGGCGTCAAGTGCCACAATAACTCCTAGAGATGTGCCGTGAGGCCCGAGTCAGTAATTCACTGCCGGGGGTGCCGTCCCGGAATCCCCTGCCGAAGCCAGGGATTCCGTGCACAGCAGGAGCCAGCCGCCACGGACTGCAGCCGGATCCAACGTTTAGTTTAGTGGCACGTCCGCAATCTTGTCGAAACCGTTGTCGAAACTGCTGTCGAAACCGCCGTCGAAACTGCTGTCGAAACCGGCTGCCGCGCCTGATTGGGGCGTGGCTCCGTTTTACGGGCCACCGAGCAGCTCGCGGATGGCGGCGACGCCGCGGTACAGCTCCGCGAACGAGGTGCTCAGCGGCGACAGGCCGATCCTGAGGCCCTGCGGGGCTCGGAAATCGGGAATCACATCCTGGGCCCACAAGGCAGCCGTCATTTCGCGGAAGGCCGGGTGGTCGATGGTGATGTGGCTGCCGCGCAGTTCCGGGTCCCGGGGGGTGGACAGTTGGACGCCCGCAGGCGCAAGCCAGCCGTCGTAGAGTTCCAGGGCAAACGCCGTCAGGAGCCGGGACTTCGTCCGGACGGCGGCCATGCCCACCTCCTCGATCAGGTCCAGGGTGCCGCGCATCGCGAGCATCCCAAAGATGGCCGGGGTGCCGCTGAGGAACCCGCGGATGCCGGGAGCGGCCTCGTAGCCGGGGCCCATTTCGAACGCGTCCTTGCGTCCCATCCAGCCCCAAATCGGCTGCCGCAGTCCGCCCAGGTGCCGGGCGTTGACATAGGCGAACGCTGGCGACCCCGGTCCCCCGTTCAGGTACTTGTAGGTGCAGCCAGCCGCGAAGTCGACATCGGCGTCGTCCAAGGCGATTTCCACCGACCCGGCTGAGTGGCAAAGGTCCCACACCATCAGGGCGCCGGCGTCGTGGACCGCGGCGGTGATGGCCGGCAGGTCCGCGAGGAAGCCGGAGCGGTAGGCGATATGGCTCAGGACCACGACGGCGGTGGCCGGGCCGGCGGCGGCCCGCACCTGCTCAAGGGTGACGCCGGAGGCCGGATCGGCGTCGATCCAGCGCAGGGTCAGGCCTTCCTCGCGGGCAATTCCTTCGACCAGATAGCGGTCCGTGGGGAAATTGTCCGTGTCCAGCACGATTTCCGTCCGGGCGGGATCGGTTACGGCGGCCAGGGCGGCGCGGATCAGCTTGTACAGCACCACGGTGGTGGAATCGGCAATCACGGTCTGTCCGGGCGCCGCGCCGAGCACGGCACGGCCCAGCTGGTCGCCGATGGCCTGTGGCAGTTCAAGCCACTCCTCGTCCCAGCCCCGGATCAGGCGTCCGCCCCAGCTGTCCTGGATGAAGCTGCTGATGTCCGTTACTGTCCGCTTGAGCGGGCGGCCGAGGGAGTTGCCGTCCAGGTAGGACAGATCCGTGTCCGTGCCCACGAAGTGGTTCCGGTATTCCGCCAGCGGATCCGCGGCATCGAGATCGCGGGCGCGCTGGCTCATGGCGTCGGTCGTGCTGCCTGAGGCCGCCGGCTTGATCGCGCTCACTGGCCGATCTCCGTCCGCACGGCGAACAGCTCGGGGAAGAAGGTCAGTTCGAGGGCTTTCTGCAGGAACGCGGCACCGCTGGATCCGCCGGTGCCGGATTTCATGCCGATCGTGCGCTGGACGGTGCGCAAGTGGCGGAAGCGCCACAGCTGGAAGTTGTCCTCGAGGTCCACGAGTTCCTCGCAGGCCTCGTAGGCGCCCCAATTGTCGGCGGCGTTCTCGTAGATGTACTTGAACACCGGGACCAGCTCCGGGCAGAACTCATGAGCCTTGGTGACGTCGCGTTCCAGCACCGAAGCGGGGACGTCGAAGCCCTGGCGCTTGAGGTAGGCCAGGAAATCGTCATAGATGCTGGGGGCCTCAAGCAGTTCGCGCAGCATTGCCTGGGCCGCGGGGTCCGAGTCGAAAACCGGGAGCATCTTGGCGTTCTTGTTGCCGAGGATGAACTCGACTGCGCGATACTGGCTGGATTGGAACCCGGAGGAGTTTCCGAGGAAGCCGCGGAACTGCGAGTACTCGGTTGGCGTCAGGGTGGCCAGCACGGACCATTGCTCGGTGAGCGTCTTCTGGATGTGCTTGACCCGGGCGATCGCCTTCAGCGCGGACCCCGCGTCATCTGCACGCAGCCAGGCGGCGGCGCTGCGAAGCTCGTGCAGCACCAGCTTCAGCCACAGCTCCGTGGTCTGGTGCTGGATGATGAACAGCATCTCGTCGTGGTGTTCCGGGGAGCTGACCGGCTGCTGCGCGCTGAGCAGGGTTGGCAGCTGCAGGTAGGACGCGTAGCTCATCCGTGCGCTGAAGTCGCGGACGATGTCCCGGTCCAGCTCCCTCGTGTTCTTTTCGATGCTCACGTCTCTTGCCTTCCTTGCGCATGGCTGCGAATCAGTGCCCGGCATTTGATCCCAGAACGGCGTCAGTCCGGACCCGGCGCCGGTCCGGGGTTTTCGCCAGGCCGGGGTTTTCGCCAGGCCGGGGTTTTCGCCGGGCCGAGGTTTTCGCCGGACCGAGCCCGGTTGTCAGCGGGCGAACAGGATGTCATGGGCCTGCACAACGTCGAGGCCCATCTGCTCCACCAATGCCTCAGGCCCACGGTACGCCACCATGCCGCGGAGCCTGGAGACGAATTCGACCACAACTGTCTGGTCGTACAGATCGAAGTCGTCCACGGACTCCTCCGGGCGGTCGATGACGTGCGCCTCGACCTGGCGGCTCACGCCGTCGAACGTGGGGTTGGAGCCGACAGAGATGGCGGCGGGCCAGCGGGTGCCCGCCTCGTCCACGAGCCAGCCGGCATAGATCCCGTCCGCGGGAATGTAGCCGCTCGCCGTCGACGCGAGGTTTGCCGTGGGGAAGCCAAGATCGCGGCCGCGCGCGGCACCGTGGACCACTTCACCGCGCATCCGGTGCGGCCGCCCGAGGACGGCAGCGGCGGTGGCAACGTCGCCGGCGCGCAGGGCCTCGCGCACCCACGTGGACGAGCAGCGGCGGTCCGTCCCGGCGTCGTCGTGGATGGGGAATCCTTCTGAACCAAACTCGCTGATGACCAGAACCTCGAATCCGAGCTTCTTGCCCAGTTCCTGCATGGTGGAGAGGTCGCCGGAATTGCCGCGGCCAAACCTGGCGTCGTGGCCGACCACGACGTGGCTGGCCTTCAACGTGTCCACCAGGACCGTGGCGACAAATTCCTCCGGCGTCAGGCTGGCGAGCTCAAGGGAGTACTTCATCACCAGTACAGCGTCCAGGCCGAGCTCGCCCAGGGCCACAAGCTTGTCCTCCAGCCCCATGATCAGCTCTGGCGCCGACTCAGGACGGTGGACCTGTGCGGGGTGGGGATCGAAGGTGATGGCCACGGCGCGGGCATGGTTCAGTCGGGCGGTGCGGATCAGCTGCGACAGCACCTGCTGGTGGCCGCGATGCACGCCGTCGAAATTGCCGAACGTGACAACCGAAGGACCAAAGTCCGCCGGGACTTCGGACAGATCGTTCCAGATGTGGACCATCAACCTCGCCTTTTGCTGCCTGCCGTGAACTCTTCCGAAGGGACTGTGCCGGCTCCGGAACTCTCTAAGATTACCCGCATTCCGGGCCGCTTCCGGACGCTGCGCCGGCCCCGCGCGGGGCCTTCCACGCCCCTGTTCTGCCGGACTACGATTCAAGGGCACTAGTTCGACGGCGTCCATGCGAGCGCCGTTCCCGCGATGCCCGCTGCCACGCGAGGCTGAAGGAGTACCACATGACTGAGCTCCAAGACATCATCGGGCAGATCCCGATGGGCCAGATTGCCGGCCTGCTGGGCACCGACGAACCCACAGCCCGCGCCGCGGTGGAAGCCGCCGTGCCCACGCTCCTTGCCGGTATGCACAACAATGCGCAGGCCCCGGACGGTGCTGCGTCCCTTCAATCGGCCCTCGGCCAGCACCAGGATGGACTGATCGACGGCGGTGTCGACGTCGCTCAGGTGGACACGGCCGACGGCGAGAAGATCGTCGATCACGTCTTCGGCGGCCAGCAGGACCACGTGGCCAGCCAACTTGCCGGGTCAGGCCAACTTGGCGGCGCCGGAAGCGACCTGGTCCGGAAACTGCTGCCTATCCTCGCGCCGATCGTCATGTCCTATCTTGCGAAGAAGTTCCTCGGCGGAAGCCAGACTGGGGCCGGCGCCCAGGCGGGCACCGGCGCTGCGGCCGATTCCGGCCAGGGCGGTGGAATGGACCTCGGCGGTGTCTTGGGCGGGATCCTCGGCGGAATGGTCGGTGGCCAGGGCAGCGCCGCGGGCCAGAACGGCACGGGTGGACAAGGCGGTCAGGGCGGCTTGGGCGGCCTGGGCGACATCCTGGGCGGGCTGTTCGGGAAGAAGTAGGCACTTGGTCCTTGGGCGGCGCGCAATGGCATTGGTTGTTGTGCCTGTGAGGTGCCGCGCGCGCGACGGACACTGGGCACAGCCCGCTATCTCCCGGTCAGCAGCCTCCGCTGGCTGTGCCGCACAGCGTTGTTGCGCCAGGCCCGCCAGTGCAGCAGCACGGCGACGGCGATGAGTGGGACGTGGATCGCCGGCAGGTTCCTGGCAAACCAATGCGGCAGATAGATGTCGGTGACGGAGCCGTGGACGTCGCCGAGGTTTTGCGCGACGGCGGTGAGCGGGCAATGGAAGCCGTTCGCGGCAAAGATCAGGGTCTCGCCGGCCACCACGACGGCGGCCGCGCCGGTTTTCCGGTCGGCGCGGCCCCTGAAGCCGGTATACAGGACGTAAGCCATGCAGGCTTCGATGGTGAACCAGGCGAAGGTGTGGAACGACTTGACTGCCCGCAGCAGGATCCGGCGTTCTGCCATGTCTCCAGCGTAGGCCCGCCGCAGCGTGCACGGTTCAGAGGCTTTGGGCCCGCCGGCCGGTGCCTGCCACGCGCGCAAATCAGACCCTGGCACGCGGGACACAGGTCCCGCCACGCGCGCCAACCAGGGCGGCAAGGCGCGCCAACCAGGGCCGGCAAGCGGGCCACAGATCCCGGAACCTGGCTACAGGTCTGTCTGGACGGCGTCCGGGTCGAGCACTAGGTTCTGAGAATGGCGAAGCACGTGCAGCCCGCGGTGGTCGGATTTCTCCTTTGTGCCTTGTTTCCGGCTGTGGCGTGATGCCAGAAACGAAGGGCGACGTCTGCGCCGACTGGGTGCTTTTTGAAAAACCACAGGACCAGTTCGATGAGGCTGGTCTGGTGCTTGTGGGGAAACCAGCGGGAAACGATGGCGAAACCAGCATCTACGGTTACAGGGCACAGCTCCATGTGGTGGAGATCGAGGCCGTCCTCAAAGGCGAACCGGAACCGGGGCAGCTCCGCATTGCATCGATGCCGGGGACATGCGCTCAAGGGGTGTCTTATCCTGACGGCGATCCACTCGACCGGCCTCAAAGGATGTTGATCTACGCCACTAAGCAGAATGGCTATTGGTTCACCATGACTCCCGCCCAGGGCGCCGTGCCCTTCGAAACCGGCACGCCACTCCCCTTCGCCACGGCGCCGGCTAAGGGTTAGTTCGGGCACGGCCGCGCCGAGACCCGGGGGTTATTCGAGGCGGAAGTATCTGTTCCGGCGGGGTGTCTGGCCCGGATCGACGTGCGGCGGCGGGATGAACCAGGGAATGCCGCTGCGCATCTGGATGGTCCACTGTTCCTTGTGGATCAGATGATGATGGTGCGAACACAGCAGCGTTCCGTTCTCTGTTCCGGTGCTGCCGCCCCGGGACCAGTACGTCACATGGTGGGCCTCGCACCACGCCGCGGGGATGGTGCATTGCGGGAACGAACAGCCCTGGTCCCGGACCGTGATGGCCCTGCGGATATGCGACGGAAAGACCCTTGAGGCGCGGCCGATGTCCAGGACCCTGCCCTCGCCGCCGAGCAGGACCGGGATGATGTCGGCATCGCAGGCGATCTTGCGCACGGTCGACGCCGTGACCGGCCCGGTGAACAACAACGATCCGGTCCCGCCGGTGCCGTAGGTCGCGGTGGCGCCGGAAGATTCATTTGCCCAGGGGCCGTTGGCCCAGGGGTCGTTGGTCTGGGGTTCGGTGGCGCCGAGCCGTCCGACGAGGTCCTGATAGTTGATGGTTGCCATCACCTGGGGGCGGAGCCCTCCCGCCACAGACAGCTGTCCCGAAGCCAGGGCGGCCTTGCATCCGCCGACGAGTCCGTCGAGGAGTTTCTGGGGACGTGTTCTGGGGTCCAGCCGGGCTTCGACCGGGTCGATTCCCCTCCCGGTCGCGGCCGGGCATGGGGCTGCAAAGGCTGATCCGCTACCCGCATCGATCTGACCCTGCGCCTCCACACGTGCTTCGTCTCCGGCTCCGGCCGCGGGGGCAGCCACCGTCTGCAGCAGCCCGTCGTCGCCGGCGTCGCCCGCGCAAGCTGCAGCAGCCTCGTCGTCGCCGGCATCGTCCGCATCGGCTGCGGCACCAGCGGCACCCCGGCGTGGATTGGTGGCCACATTCATCACCGTGACCAGGCCCTCGAACTGTTCCGTAGTGGCGAAGATTTCCAGATGATGCAGCCCGTGCCGCGGTTTCCGGATGAAGACGCCCTGGAGCCGGCGGAGGGCCTCCTCCGATGGCTCGGCGCCGTCCTGGTCCAGGGCATCGATCCACCGCCGGGTGATCCTGGCCAGGAAATCGGGGTCGTTCTCGACCGCGGTCCTCGTGAGGGCATGTTCCATGCCATCAACAGCCTCCGGCGGGGCCACATGCCCCGCCCGGTTCAGGGACATCGCGATCAGCGTGGCCGTATGGGAGGCGATGGCTCCCTCGGCGACCGCTGCGGCGAGTTCCTGCCGCGCCGGCGGCAGGGACCGTCCCGCAATGCCGGCCCGGGGCAGCACCACGGCGCCCAGCGCGATCCGGCGCTTGGCCTCGGACGCACCAATCCGCAGCCGCGCCCGCAGGAACTCCGCCGAATTCCTGTACCCGTCATCCGCCACCGAAGCCGCGGCCAATACAGACACCGAACCAGCAGGCCCGGCGGCACCGGCAGTTCCCCAAGGCACCGCAGCCAGGCCTCCGCCCGGGACCGCCCCGCCGTCCGCCCCGGCGCCGCTCGCGCCGCCGGATCCGTCCCCGTGGTTGCCATCTCCGCCGGCCCCGCCGCCATCATCGGGTTCTGTGTTCCACCCGGTCAGCCAGCCGCCGGCGGCGCCAGCTTCCGTCTCCGAGCCCCACCCGCCGGGCGTCTTCTCCGCCGCGGCCGCCTCGCGGCGCGCGCGGTCCACCCGGGCGGCACCGATGACCTGCAGATACTCCACTATCCGGGACAGCTCCTCCACGCCTTCGGCGAAGTCCGAAGCCCGAAAGAAGTCCAATCCGGCAACGCTTTCCGCCGCCGTCCCCGTGGCTGCGCGAAGCAACGCCAAGGCCGCGGCCACAGCGCCGTCCACCGAATCACCTGGCACCGAGGGAACGGCTGACACCTGCGGAAGCCGGACAGGCATCGCGGACCCGGACCGGTAGGCCGGATCCGGGACGAACTCTCCAAGAGCTTCCATAACTGAACTCAACCACAGGGGTACGACAGTAATGATGAGATGGGCTGTTGAGGGGCCGCGCGGGGCGAAATTCCGGCATTTTCCCAGCAAAATATCGCAACGACTTCAAAACCCGCCCCACGCTGGACGTAACACTTCGTAGGCCATCCGCCGTCGTGCGGTCCGGCGCGTGGCAAGCTGTAGGGATGGAACGCACACAAGCCGCTCAGCCCGGGGAAACGTCACTCGCCGGGTCGTTGCCCAGCGAACTGCGACGGCCCTTGGGCCCACGCGACCCCGGTGATGCGTGGGTCGAAGGTGACCGCGGACGGTTCTGGGGGCGCTTCGGCTCGGCGGGCCTGCTGGTCCACGACCCGTCGAAAGGTGTCTTGCTGCAGCACCGCGCACTGTGGAGCGACAAGGGCGGAACCTGGGGACTGCCCGGAGGTGCCCTGCACCAAGGTGAGGAAGCTATCGACGGAGCCCTCCGGGAGGCAAGGGAAGAAGCGGCCGTACCGCCGGAGAACGTCCGCGTACTGTTTACGTCAGTGTTCGACGTCGGCTACTGGACCTACACGACGGTGGTTGCGGAAACGCTGGTGCCGTTCGACCCGGCCATCAGCGATCCCGAAAGCCTTGAACTCCTGTGGGTGCCGCTTGGGGGCGTCCAGGACAAAGAGTTGCACCCCGGGTTCGGGGCCTCATGGCCCGGCCTGCGTCGTCGGCTGCTCGATCTGCCTGACGGGCCCTAAGCTACGAGCATGACGGGGCACGATCAACCCGTAACGAGGCCGGGAATGTGGCGGCACGCCTGCAGTGGAGAGGCCGCGGCTCAGTTGCTCGCCGTGGGCCGCCGGCGGTACAGCCAGATGAGTCCCAGAATGGGCAGCAGGAGCGGAATGAAACCGTAGCCGCGGCCGAACAAGGACCACACGGTCTCGTGCGGGAAGTTCACGGCGTCGAACACGCTCAGTGCGCCCACCACGAGGACGCCGACGAGCTCCACGAGGACCGCCACCACGGAGACCTTGAATGCGGTGCGGCCCGGCTTGGCCAGGGACACCGTCGCCACGACGTAGACGACGGCGGCGAAGGCGGACAACAGATACGCGAGCGGCGCTTCGGAAAATTTGGTGAGGATCTGGTAGCCGGCCCGCGCTGTGGCCGATAGCGCGAAGATGGCATACACAGCGATCAGCAGCCGGCCAGCGCCGGTGTTGCGGGTATTGGTCGGCGCCGGGGCGGTGTCCGCCGCCTGCGAGGATTTTGCGCTCACGTTTTCTGCCTCTTCCATGTCAGTACCAGATCTGGTTCATGCGGGCGGCCATCACCAGGGCGGTGACGCCGACGGCCGCCAGGACGAAGTTGCTCCAGCGGGTCCGTTCCAGGATGGACCAGTACACCGCGCCGATCGGGAGGATCAGAGCCGTCAACAGATAGCCCCAGAACTCCCACGGCTCCCCCGCGATCTGCTCCCCGCTGGCCACCCGGATGATCGAGCCGACCAGATAGACCAACAAGGATAGTTCGACGGCGGCCACGGACAGTATCGTCGTGTCATTGGGCGCCTTTTTCAGGATGCCTGCGACGGCGCAGATGATGGTGGACAGCAAGCCAACCACGAGGATGATGTAAAAATACGCGTCCACTACTGGCCGGCCTGCTTTTCATTGCTGTGGTTCTTGCTGCCGTGCTTGTCGCTGCCGTGCTTTTCATTGTCCGGCGCAAAGACCAGCACAGGCTTGGCGTAGCTTCCCGCATCCGCCAGCAGGGCCACCAGCGTACCGTCCGGCGCGAACGCCGCGGCCGGACTGTCCGCTGTCGCCGCACCCGGCGTGCCGGCGGCAGCGCCGGCGGCGATACGTCGGCCGAAGGATATCTCGGTGGTCTCTGCCTCGCTGAGTTCCCGGTTCGGCATGAGCGCCCGGGCCGCGTCAGAGATCTCCAGGACGTCCAGCGTCTCAGCCAGTTGTTCAAGGGTGTGCGCCTGGTCAAGCGTGTAGGGACCCACTTGGGTCCGACGCAGTGCAGTCAGGTGGCCCCCGACGCCGAGAGCCTCACCAAGGTCGCGGGCCAGGGCACGGATATAGGTCCCGGAGGAACACTCCACCGTGACGTTCACATCCAAGGCCTCCCCCTCGCGCACGCGTCGGATCTCATGGACCTCAAAGCGGTGGATGGTCACCGGGCGGGCAGACAGCTTGACCGCTTCACCGGAGCGGACCCGCGCGTACGCGCGTTCGCCGTTGACCTTGATGGCGCTGACGCTGCTGGGAACCTGCTCGATCTCCCCGGTGAGCGCGGCGACTCCGGCGCGGATGGCGTCGTCGGTGACCGCGGCGGCGCTGCGCGCGGCAGTGACCTCGCCTTCGGCGTCGTCCGTCACAGTGGATTCACCGAGCCGGACCGTGGCGGTGTAGGTCTTGGACGTGCCAACGATGTAAGTCAGCAGCCGGGTTGCCTTGTTGATGCCCACCACGAGTACGCCGGTAGCCATCGGATCCAGCGTCCCGGCGTGGCCGACCTTTCGGGTACCTGCGATCCGCCGCATCCGTCCAACCACATCGTGGCTGGTCCAACCCTGCGGCTTGTCCACTATCACCAGTCCAGAAAGCACGCCTCCCAGTATATGCGGGCCAGCCGAACCCCACGGCCCACGGAGCACGGCCGGCAGGCCGACACCGGCTACCGCAAAGATCCGGCCACACCCCGGCACAAATGCCCGGGCCAACGCCGGCCCCGGCCACTAGGATGGCTTGCATGCCCCAGCTTGCAGCACATGTCCGCGACGTTCCGGTCAACCAGATCCGCGAGATCACCGAAGCCGCGTGGGGAACGCCCGGCGCGATCGTGCTGAGTATCGGGGAGCCGGGCTTCGCCGTCCCCCGGCACGTGCTGGAGGCCGGAATGGCCTGCCTCGACCGGGACGAGACGAACTACACGCCCAATGCCGGAATCCCGGCGCTGCGCGAGGCCTTCGCCGACCGCTTCCGGGAACAAAATGCGACGCCGATCGCCGCCGACCGTGTCTATATCGTCGGCGGCGCCCAGCAAGGTCTGCATTTGGCCATGAGCCTGCTGCTCGCCCCCGGGGACGAGATCCTGATTCCCAACCCGGGCTACCCCACCTTCGTGATGACGAGCAGCCTGCTGAACGCGGTGCCCGTCCGCTACCCGCTGTACCCGGAGCACGATTTCCAGCCGCGGATCGAGGACATCGAGGCGCTGATCACACCCCGGACAAAGGTGCTGATGCTGAACTCGCCGTCCAACCCGCTCGGTGCCGTCCTGGGCGAGGACCTCACGAGGCGCCTCGTGGAGCTGGCAAGGCGGCACGATCTGTGGATCATCTCGGATGAATGCTACGAGGCGTTCACCTACGACGTCCCCCATGTCAGCCCGGCCCGCTTCGACAGCGACGTCCCGGGCGAAGCTCGGGTCTTCACCTCGCTCACCTTGTCCAAGACCTACGGGCTGACCGGCCTGCGCATCGGCGCGTTGATCTGCCCGCCGGGGCTGGAGCGGACAATGAACAACGTCATGGAGTCGATCGTGTCCTGCGTGGCCTCGCCGTCGCAGTACGCCGCGCTGGCGGCTCTGACCGGCCCGCAGGACTACGTCAGCTCCGCCCGCGCCCACTACCGGGCCAACCGCGACGCCGCCTCCGCGATTCTGCGCTCCCGGGGCATCCGCTACCTGAGCGCCCAAGGCGCGTTTTATCTGTGGGCGGACGTGTCCCATGCCAGCAACGGGGATGTCCGGGCCTGGACCCGCCGGTTCCTCGCGGACTCCGGCGTGGCCTTCGCCCCCGGCACGGCATTTGGTTCCATCGGCGAGGGCTGGATCCGCATTGCGCTCTGCGCCGACCAGGCCGACCTGGTGGAGGGCCTCGGCCGCCTCCCTGCACGCGAATCAGCGCCGAGCCTGCCGGGACCACAGACCCTGTTGCCGGAGCCTCTGGAGTCATAGCTTAAACACACGGCGCCCCCAGCTGGCCCGGCTAGCCTGACATTGGGTTGTCCCGGTTCATCCGGGTGCCGTGTTTTCCGGCCAAGGGAGTACATCGTGTGGTGGCAAGACCTGTTGTGGGGTTTCTGGAACGGTCTGACGGCATGGATCGTCTTGATCGCGCATGTGTTCGGGTTCTGGGCTGAGTTCCCGTTCTACAACTCCGCCCGGGCGGGCAACTGGTACGACTTCGGCTTCCTCCTCGGCATGGGATCCCCGGTGCTGGGCGGCGGCCTGGGAGCACGCTCCAGGCGCCGCTAGGCCGGTGGCAGCGAGGCACAGGGCATCGACTTAGGGGCCGCCGCGGATTAAAATCCGCTCGTGGGGGCAGTGCAATTCCAGTGCGGGTTTCTCGAACGCACGCCCGGTCCCATGGGTCTTGCCCGGTTATTAAGCCGTGGGTTATTCCGCACCGCCACGGGAGCACGTCATGAGAAAAGATCTGTCATTGTTGGCCGCAGCCGCCACCGTCGCGGCATTCCTCTCCGCCGGGCCTTCGGCGGTCGTGGCCGCTAACGGGCCGCCGACAACCCTTGCCAGTGGATTGGGCGGCCCTCTTCATCTGAGCGCCGGCGAGCATGGAACCGTGACTGTGAGCGAAGAGTTCGTGGGACGACTGACCCGGATGGACGCTCACGGCACCAAGAAAGTCCTGTATGAGAACGCGCACTGGGACGTCGCCGGAAATGCCCAGCAGGGATCGACCACATACTTCGTTGAGAGCCAGGGCGCCGGGCCCATGGATGCGCGACCGCTCGTGGGGCATGTGCGCAGCATCGACGAGGACGGCCACCAGCGCACTTTCGGTGATTTTGCCGCCCTGGAAACCCAGCACAACGCCGACAAGGACGCGCACTACGGTTTCCACAACCTGCCAGCTGACTGCGCTGCCCAGCTGCCTCCCCAAGTCCCTGCCGCTTCCGGGGGCGACGTCGATTCCCACCCGTACGGAATGACCGTCTCCGGACGAACGATCTACGTAGCCGATGCCGGCGCGAACAGCGTGGTTTCCGTGGACGTCCGGACCGGGCGGACGAGGACTGTCGCCGTGCTGCCGCCCCGCCCGTTCAAGATCACTGCCGAAGCTGCGGCCGCGAGCCACCTTCCGGCCTGCACCGTGGGCCGGACTTACGCGTTCGAGCCTGTCCCCACGGACGTGGCCCAGGGGCCCGGTGACTGGCTCTACGTCTCAACACTGCCCGGCGGCCCGGAGGACCCTGCCCTCGGCGCCCGGGGCGCTGTCTTCAAGGTGGATCCGGACAACGGGAGGGTGAAGCTGCTGGCTGACCAGGTCATGTCCCCCACCGGGCTCGCCGTTGGAGACGACGGCGACATCTACGTCGCGTCACTGTTCGGCAAGGGCGTTCTCAAGATTGACCGCCACTCCGGCAAGCAGAGCGTCGTGCTCAGCGCCGCCCTCACGGCCGACGTCGACCTCGCCGGTTCCACGCTGTACGCGACGGTGAACGCCCTGCCCTCGGAAGGCGCCGCGCCCGGACCACCCAACGGCAAGGTGGCCTCCAGCGACGTGGGCCACGGCTCGCACGACGACTGAGTCACGCGCCCCGGCCAACGGCCGACCAACGGCGTTTAGACGGCAATGGCCGGAACCGTTCCCGGTTCCGGCCATTGCCGTGGTGCCTGCCCCTATCGGTCAGGACACTTGTCGAGTCCCTACCTGTTGCGGTCCTCGTCGATCTGGTCGTGGTCGATCAGGTCCAGATCCTCTTCGTCGAAGTCGTCCTCGTCGAGCTCCACATCCTGCGGAGCGTCGCTCTTGTAAGGATCGGTGTCCCCGGCGTGCTTGGCGCCTTCGGCCAGCGCCGCCACCTCCGCGTCGCGCTTCTTGGCCTCGCGGAGCAATTCCTCCAGGTTCGAGGCGTTCACCGGGATCTGGTCCGCCACGAATTCGAGCGTGGGGGTCAGCCGGACAGTAATGTTCCGGCCAACTTCCTGCCGCAACACGCCCTTGGCCTTCTCAAGCCCCTTGGCGGCATCGGCCTTGGCCACCTCGTCACCGAACACGGTGTAGTAGACGGTCGCGTGCTGCAGGTCGTTACTCACCCGCGAGTCGGTCACGGTGACGCCCTCAAGCCGGGGATCCTTGACCTTCCGGCCCAAAGCCTCGGCAACAACGACCTTAATCCGCTGCGCCAACTTGGCAGCCCGTGCGGGATCAGCCATTTCCACTCCTAAAAAATTTGGATGTACGACGGCGCGGTTGCGGTTCACGTACACCTGGGGTTTGTTGCCACGCGCCTAAAGCGAGTCTACGACCGACTCCCGTTGGATTTCTTTCCGGCGGCCTGGGAGTGGCATCGGGCCTGTCGGAGCCGGACGGGTTGCGATCGTAGATCGCAACCCCCACCGCCCAATTGGCGGGCGCCCCCGACCCAAAAACACCGGCCCCCCCCACACCGGGGGGGCCCCCCAAAAACGCGGGCCCCCCCCCC
>NZ_JBHVVJ010000025.1:0-30013 GCF_042883665.1 Arthrobacter sp. NPDC058192
AACTCGATCCCTGCTACCACAGAGCCTGCGACACCATCAGCAACGCCAACGCCGACCTGCTCAAGGAAATGTCCGCCGCCATGGCCTACGCCACCGCATCCTACGCCCTGGCCCCACGCGGCTGACATCCAGCTCCAGAAGAACGGTTACAGCACCACGCCGCTTCGGCAGATTGCCCGAGGACGCTGTGCGTTGATGCGGATCCTGGACTACTTGATTCGGACTACTTGATTCGGACGACTTGCCGTGTGAGTACAGCTATGTAGACCGGGCCGGATATTGATTTCGGGTACGGCCTACGGATCCGTAACTTAGCCGGATTCCATAGCTAAGATTCATTACCGGGCACGCTTCCTGACCGTGGCTTGGCGTCACAACACTTCGCCGTCGTGTGACCGATTTCCGGATTTCTGAGCCGCATCTGGACCGGGAAATAGAACGAAGGAAAGCTACTGATGGATATTTTTGACGTCCTTGAGTCAGAAGTCCTCACTGTAGCCCGTGCTGCCGCACCTGGGACGCAGTCTTCGACCGCGCGTCCGGCAGCACGGGCTACAGTGAGGACGGCAGGGACCGTCTTGATTTCTTTTCCGGCGCCGGCGCCCTGAACTACGGTCACAACAATTCTGAAGCGGCCCTGAAGCTGGCCCGAAAAGTCACCGGCAGGACCCGCATCCTCGGCTTCACGAATGCATTCCAACGGGATGACTCTTGGATCCCTCGCAGTGACAGCCGTCCAGGGGGAGGGGGTCTCAGCCGTGATCCACCGACGGGCTCGTTGAGGACCGCGGGATTTGGTGTGGCCGGGCGGGGCGGGATCTGGGCAGGCCGGATTGTCCGGCCCCGCTGCCGGTGGTGTTCCACTGTGGTCCTTGGTTGTCTTGGTGCGGGGCGGCCGGTCAGGTCTTTGCCGGCCGTGGGAAGGTCCGGTTGAACAGGTCCTTCCAGGCGGTTTCCCAGGGCCAATCCGCGGGCAGGTGGAGTATTAGCTTCCGGGCTGAGGAGGCGATTCTGGCCGGGACCTCACGCTCGAGTTCTGTGATCCGGTCCGAGTCCACCGTCGTCGTTCCCGGACGCAGGCCCTCGTCGGTCTCGGCCCGGCTCACCCAGGTCCGCAGTGCCTCGGGATTCACCCCGAGCTGCTCGCCGATCCGGCGGAACGCACCGGTCCTGGTCGCAGGGTCTTTCCTTGCATCAATGGCCGTCCGCGTTGCGCGCCCACGAAGCTCATTTGAGTACTTCCGTTGTGCTGGCATCGGAATCATTCTTCCGGGTAATCGATGTCTCCATCAAACCCGGTGCGATTCAGTAGTGCCCGAACCTAGGTAGCGCTCGATGCTGACTGGGCAGTGGCCAAGCCCGCCGCCCTGCCCCCGGCGGCGGAAGTTGATGACCTGGCCGGTTCTGCCGCACCCGCAGGTGCCGGTCTCGACGTCGCCCATGTCGTCGGTGAGGAGGAAACCGGGGTAGCTGGTGCTGAGGGCGTCCAGTACGGCGATGGTGCCGGTCTCCCCCGGGGCGATCTCCTTGGCGCTTTGGCCAGGGTCCCGGATCGAGATGTAGCACCATGGCGGAACGTGCTTGCGATGCAGGTGGCATTCGACAGCGAGCATGTTCGACTCGATCATCCCGTACATGTCGCGCACGTTCACCGGAAGCACGCCGAGCAAGTCGTGGCACCGTTCCCGAAAACTCTCATTAGGGATGGCCTCGACTGTGTGCCGCTTCCAGCCCCCGAGAGTGATGATCATGCTGAACGGGTCCAAGCGCACACTGATATTTTCCCGCTCAAGGAACCGGAGGAGCCGGTCGATGATGAACGGCGGACTGACGATGTGGCGTGTCATATGTCCCTCCCATCGTCGCAGGTGCTCCAGGGCCTCCCCGGCGTCGAACGCCTGGTCGGCAACGAGATATGCATGGTGGTCGAAGACGCTGTTCAGGACGTTTAAGTCCTTGAGCAGTCCCATCTCCGAGGCTTCCGGGTCCGACGGGTTTAAGAAAAGTCCCGCGCCCCCGGACAGGCTGAAGAACTCCCGGTAGGTGCCGAGCAGGGCGACCAGCGCCAGGGTCATTGTCTCGCTGTTGCGGGGGATGACGGAAGGGACACCGCGGGTTCCGCTGGAGCGGGTTTCGGTCTCGACGTCGGCCAGGGAGCAAGTAAGCAGCACCTTGGCGTCGGGACGCTTGAACATGCCCACCGGCAACAGTGGCAGGGATTGCAGGTCGTTGATGTCCTTGATCGTGGCGGGGTCGACTCCCAGGGCGTCACACTGGGCGCGGTAGAAGCCGTTTGCGGCCTGGTGGTAGATCGCGGCGTCCCGCAGGACGTCGGTGACCGACCGGGCCCAGTCCTCAGGGGACTGGACGTTGGCCTTGGACACATTCCCCAGCATCTGCGGTAGGGAGAGCATTGCGTCACTCCTCGGTGAGTGCGAATCGATGAATGCGGTTTGCGCCGCAGGGTCAGCCGTACCGACGCAACTCGGAAAAGAAATCCCCGACCACCCGGAGCTGGCCATTGCCGGCAAGCTCGTCGTAGACGTACTTGCCGACTGCCAGGTCGAGCACGCCCAGTCCGAACGGCGAGAACACAATAGGGCGGTCGTCCGTCAGCGAGACCCTGCCTTCCATGACGTCGGCCAAGGTGCCGTCCACGAAGTCCCTGTTGCCAGCCTTCTGCTCCGCGAGGTGGGCCGACGTCCCGGCTTTCAGGCAGTGGTCGACGTCGTCGAGGATGTTGGTGGACGCCAGCAGGATCTCAGGGGCCAGATCGCGCAGGGACACGTGCAGCACCAGCGGATTGTGCGCGAACCACGTCGTATCGTGCACGTGCGGCTGGCCCGCCACCGTGGCGAACACGACGAGGTCGCTGCTTCTGATCAGCTGCTCGGGGCCGTCGTGCACGGTCACCCGGGCACCCGTACCGCTGCGCTCGAGATAGCCCTTGAAACCCTCCTCACTCTCACCCGAGAGGTCGAACACCCCGATCTCGTCGAAGGACCAGTCGGTGGCCTTCAGGAAGGTGTGGATATAGCGGGCAATGAGGCCAACGCCAAAGAACCCTATGCGGCGGGGACGCCCGCGTCCCCGGCTGAGCCGGTCGGCAGCAGCGGCGGCAGATGCAGCGGTCCTGGAGGCGCTGATGATGGAGCCCTCCATGCAAGCCAAGGGGTACCCCGTTGCCTGGTCGTTGAGGATCAACACCGCAGAGGCGCGCGGAATTCCCGATGCCACATTGTCCGGGAAGCTGGAGACCCATTTGATGCCGTCAACCTCTACTTGTCCGCCGACCGAGGCCGGCAGGGCGATGATGCGCGAGGTAGGCCGGTCCGGGAAGCGCAGGAAGTAAGACGGGGGGTTCACCGAATCTCCGGCTGCATGCACGCGGTAGGTCTGCTCGACCAGCTCGATGACCTTCTTTTCCCGTCCCTGAAGCACCTGCTGCACCTGGGTCCCTGAGATGACCGCGAAGGGCGGAACCGTCTTCGGCTCTGCGGCCGCTGCGGCAGGGGAACTGGCAAGCTCTGTCATCGTGCACCGTCCTGGTTGTGGTTGTCGAGATCGAAAATGTTGCGCGGCTCGGCCATGCCGACAAGAATCTCCCGAGGCCCCTCATAGGCCTCACGGCTATGCGCCATGCGGATGTTGTCGACCAGCATGAGGTCCCCCGTCTCCCAGGGGGTGCGGAGGGTGTGGGCCTCATAGACCTCGTTCAGGAGGGCGACGATGTCCTCGCCGATCGGTTCGCCGTTGCCGAAGTGGGTGTTGAACGGCAGCCCGTCTGGGCCGTAGACGTCCACCAGGTACTCCCGCACCTCGGGCGCGATCGTCCATTCGCTGAGGAACGCAACCTGGTTGAACCAGCAGCGTTGGCCGGTCACCGGGTGCCGGACCACAGCAGGGCGCCGTTGCCGGGTGCGCAGCTCTCCATCGGGCTGCCACTCGAACTCGATCTCGTGCGCCCGGCAGTAGCTCTCGACATCCGCGCGGTCTGAGACCCCGAACGCCTCCTCATAGGAGGCACCGATGTCCTCGTTGTAGCTGCGGGCGAGCAGCCACCCCTCGCTTTCAAACCGACGGACGATGTCCGGCGGTATGGCGTCGAGCACGGCGTGGGCGTCCGCCACACCGGTCACCCCACCAACGCTGGGTGCCCGGAGACAGGCGAAGAGCATCAGGCCGGGAAACTCGAGCGCGTAGCTGAGCTCGTGGTGCATGCACATGGGCTGGTTAGCGGGCCACGTCAGGGATGAGTACACGCCGTCCAAGTAGGGCTGCCTGGCGGCGAAAGCCTCCCGGTCCGGCATCAGCCCGCCTGGAGCCAACTGCTGGAAGGTATCGGCCACTTCGGCTGGATCGCGGAGGCTCAGGCCGCGGACCAGGACGGCGCCGTGCTCATCCACCGCCGCACGCAGCGCCTCACGGTTCTCTTCGGCCCACCGCACGGGGTTGTGGCCGTTCTCGACGATGAGCAGCGGCGCCCGGCCGGCTTGGCGTTCCACGTCGAACTGGATCTTGGGTGTAGGGGACGACATCAGAGGTCCTTTCGTTTCATGGGGAGCGGGTGGGAGAGGCCAACCGGTCCTCCTGCCGGGGCCATGGAGTCGGGCTCCGCGACGGCTCCCGCCGTCCGCGGGTCCGGCGGAACGGCTGTGTCCGCGGGGGACGAGGCTTCGAGCAGGGTCGCCAGGTCTGCCAGGATGGGCGTCTGCATGATGTCCTTGATCGCCACTGCGCGCTTGAGCAGTACCGCGAGCTTCACCGCGGACAGCGAGGTCCCGCCCAGTGCAAAGAACGAGTCCTGCCGACCGATCCGGCCCATCGGCAGGCCGAGCACCGTCGCCCATGCCTCCGCAAGCCGCTGCTCGGCCGCCGAGAGGGCTTCCGCGGCGGTGCCGGCCTCGGGAATGACCTCGCGCGCCATGCGGGTCAAAGCCTTCCGGTCGATCTTCCCGTTGCCGGTCAGGGGCAGGCTCTCCTGCCACCTGTACGTCGAAGGAACCATGTAGCCAGGTACCCGGGCAGCCATCTCGCTGCGGATTTCGTCGACCTCGAGCGGCCGGTTGCCGGAGTAGAACGCCACCAGGAACTTGGACTGCCCGGCGCCCTCACCGACGACGACGGCGCCGTCGCGGACGGCGGGAACCCGCAGCAGCGCGTTTTCGATGTCGCCGATCTCGATGCGGAACCCGGAGATCTTGACTTGGTTGTCCCGCCGCCCCAGGTACTCCAGCTTGCCGTCCGGGGACCAACGGCCGTAGTCGCCGGCCCGATAGAGTCGCGCGCCGTCCACGTAGGGGTCGATGGAGTAGGCCTGCGCGGTGCGCTCCGGGTCGTTGATGTAGCCGCGGCCCACGCACACTCCGGAGAATGCGATCTCGCCCGGTGCTCCAAGCGGCACAAGGCGCTGCCGCTCGTCGAGGATGTGGATCCGGACGTTCGGGATTGGCGGGCCAAGTGGCACGGAGCCGCCCGGGGGCGCTGCACTCAACACTTCGTGGTTCGTGTCGTCGGAGGTTTCCGTCAGCCCGTAGGCGTTGACCAGCTTGACGTCCGGCATCACGTCGAACCAGCGGCGGACCAGTTCACGCTTTAAAGCCTCCCCTGTGGCCGAGACGCAGCGGAGGTACGGCAAGGCGCGAGGCCTGCCGCCCAGGTACGCCACCACGGCGTCCAGATACGACGGAACGACTTGGAAGACCGCCACCGCGCCCCGTTCCACCGTGTCGATGAACCGCTCGACGTCGAGGATCCGGTCCTGCCCGACGATGAGTGTGCGGCCGCCGACGAGCAGCGCCGAGACTAGTTGCCACAGCGAGATGTCGAAGCACTGGGGTGCGGTCTGGGCGACGACGTCCCCGGGGCGGATCCCCAGGTCCTCGATCTTGGCGTACAGGTGGTTCACCATGCCGTCGTGCTCGCACATCGCGCCTTTCGGCTCGCCAGTGGACCCGGAGGTGAAATAGACGTAAGCGAGCTGATCGGGACGAATCTCCATGCCGAGGTCGTCGGCGGGATGCCCCTCGGCCTCGATGTCCTCGAACAAGAGCTTCGTCACTGCGGGCATTCCTTCCAGTGCCTCATCGAGGGTGGTGGTGCTGCCGCCTTCGGTGAGCACCACCCGGGCCCCGGCCCGCGTGAGCGTTCTGGCGATTCGGTCGGCCGGGAAGTGCGGCTCGATCGGCAGATATGCGCCTCCGGCTTTGAGGATGCCGATCACAGCGGCCATCCACTCCAGATCCCGTTCGGCGACGACTGCCACGATGTCCTCCGCGCGCAGCCCGCGCGAGAGCAGACCACGGGCTATCCGGTTGGCGCGGGCGTTTAGCTCTGCGTACGTCCACTCCCGCGCGTCCTTAACGGCCGCGATTTGTTCGGGACGCTGCCGAACGCGCTCCTCGAACAGCTCGTGGAAGCGCCGCTGGGGCCGGGGCCGCTCTGGCCCGGCGAGCTGCTCAAGCTGGAAGCGCCGCTCCTCCTGGCCGACTAGGTCGGTGTCCAAGGGATCCGCCCCCGGGTCCGCTACCACGCCACGGAGCGCGGCGAGGTAGTAGCTGGCGATGCGGCGGGCGGCATCTGCGTCGAGAACATCCCCGCGGTACTTCAGGCGAAGCACCTCGCCTATGGTCGCGTGTCCGACCGAAATACCGAGCACGATGCCCTCCGGCAGCTCGGAATCGTCGTCCCGAATACCGCCGAACACCACTTCGTAGCCCGGGGCGGCTGGCTCGTGACTAGCCTGCACGGGGGTGGACTGTTCCGTACGGGGCCGGATTTGGCGGCCGTTCGCATCGGAGACGAGGGCTCGCCAGGACCGGTGCGCCAGATCGAGGGTGCACTGCCAAGTCCCGAACGCGTCCTTGCAACCGGTCGTGACCTCTGTTTCGCCGGACAACGCGTGGAGCACTCTCGAGTGTGCCGCCAGCCAGATCGAAGATGGAGCCACCTGCAGGCTCTGGGCCAGCGTCCGCACGGCCTCGTATAGGTCCTGTGGCACAGCCACTTCGATCCGGCCCTGGCCCGGCTGGCGCTCCTGCGTCCACCTGGGAATCGCCGTCAGCACGGCACCCGCGGGCGCGGTTCGGTCTTTGCCCGGGCCCGACGAGCCGCCGGCGGTGCGGCAGGTCAACGCAGAGGTGGTGGTCATGATCAGGGCCTTTCCAGCGCGAGGGGGGACGTGGCGGGGGCTCGGGCCTCTTCGGCCGGGTTGCCACCCCACAGGGAACCGCTGGCGAGGGTCGTCCCCTTCATCACGAAGGAGTCGGCGGCGACGACGACGCGGTCTTCGATGGTCACTCCGTAGTGGACGAGGGCGCCAACGCCTAGAGTGACGTCGTCGCCGATGACGTTGTAGTCGGACTTGAACATCCCGTCCTCTTGGGAATGGGACTGAATAAAAGTGCCGCTGTTCAGTGTGCAGCGGGAGCCGATCGTCACCAGTGTCCGCTCAGGGATTCCGCAGCCGTCGTCGAACACCCTGGACCCGATCCGCACGCCCAGCAGACGCCATAGCATCGGCTTGAACGGGGTCCCGTTGAGCATGAGCATGAACCGACTCCCGATGAGCAACTTCCAGTACCTCTCGTGCCACCAGAAGTAAGGGTGATAAATGGAGCAGAGCCGGGGCTCGAGCGGCCGGAACCACCTCACGAGGTGCTCGATGCCGATGGGAACCAGCAAGTCGACCACGAGCAACACGACGAACGACGCGCTGAGGGCGAGGGCGCCGAACTGGTCGTAGAACTCGAGGCCCGCAAACGTCACCAGCATGCCCACCGACGCGATGAGCCAGCGCACAAGCAGCAAGAGCGCCATGGTTCGCAGGTTGTGTCTGTTCTTGGCCGCGAGGTCACGGCGGAAGTTGGCGCGGCCCGCATGCTGCTCGGGAAGGGCGTCCCGCAGGACCGAGCGTGGGATTTCGAATGCCGGTGATCCGAGCAGGCCCACGTCGTGGCGGACCGGTCCGTCGATGGGAACCAGCACCTTGGTCGCGAGCAGGCAGTTGTCACCGGTCTTGGCTTCGGCTGGGTAGAGAACGAAGTTGCCGAGGAAGTTGCGTGCGCCGACCGCCGCCCGGCTGACCTTGAACGAAGTCGCCGAGTAGTCGGTATTCATGAACGACACCCCGTCGGCGATCATGCTTCCGGTGCCAATCTCCGACAGGAACGGGTTGTCGTGCTTGAAGCCCGTGCCTAGGTTCGATCCAGTCTGCTGGACCTTGCCCTGCTTGTAGCCGATGCCCCGCACAAAGTTCACGACGTAGGAGCTGTCGCCGAACAACGCTGGCAGCACGCGGCTGTTGGTCATCCTCGCCACCGCCCGCTCAGCGGCGTGCCGCAGCCCGAACATCGGATACACCGTGTCCGGCTTCAGGGTCAGTTGGAGCACCCGCGGCACCGTCGTTATCAAGATTAACCCCCCGATCGTCCTACCAAAGACCCCCAAGCCGGCGATGACGATGGCGGTGGCGTAAAAGGTCCAGCTTGCGAACGCGAGCGGCGACGCCTCCAGAAGCCCCGCCACGGGCGGGTACGACAGGACGGCCAGGGTGACGGCCATGCTTAGCATGATGCGGCCCGACCCGAGCGCGGCCACAAGTTGGGACACGGCGAACCATCCCCGGCGCCACGGCCGGTAAGGCGTCGGCTCGACCGTGGCGTAGTCCACATCCGTGCGCCTGCCCGGCGAACCGTGCCACCGCTCGCCCTCGGGCACGGCTTGGCCGGTGTACAGGGTGGACCGGTGACCCAGCTGCGAGCCGTCTCCCATGCTCGTGTCGATGTCCAGCACGCTGCCCTCGCCGATGGTCACTTCCCTGCCCAACGTGATCCTGCCCAGCTGGATGACACCGCAATGGGCACGGTATCCGTTGAGCATGACGTCCTTCCGGATCACCGTCCCCTCCCCGATGGTGAGCAAGTCGGTGCAGAGCGGCAGCCGGTTGGTCAGAATCGTGACGTTGCGGCCCACCTTCGCGCCCATGGCTCGCAGGTAGAAAGTCGTCAGCGGGGAGCCTGTCATCAGCAGGATGGGCGAGGTCCGCATCGTGGTCTTGACCAGCCAGAAGCGGAAGTAGGCAAGGCTCCAGATCCGGATCTCTTGGGGCCGGAAGCGACCGATGAAAATCCACTTGGCAGCCACCGGCAGGATGCACATCAGCACGAACACTGCCGCGGCATAGGCGATCATCCGGAGGTAGATCTCCCAAAATGGTGTCCCGTGGCTCAACCAGTGTTGGTTGCCCGGCCCAGCTTCCGGGAACACCCACTGGTACCAAGTGACCGTGAGCAGTCCGGCGATCACGCAGTAGCCGAGGTAGACGAGTACCTGCAGGGCGGCGCAGGTGACGTACTCCCAGGTCCGGGCGTCCATGGGCGCCGGAGCCTCCGGCACCGAAGCCACGGCCGGTGAGGGCTCCTGCAAGCGGTCCTGCTGCGGGGGAACCTGCAGGGCCGCGGCGAGGGCAGAGACGCTCGGGTTACCGTAGACATCCTTCATCGAGACCGTCGGTAGGTCCGGCTGCTTACGCATGCGGGCGCAGAACTTCGCCATGACCAGCGAGTCCGCGCCCAGGTCCTGGAAGAAGTCGGCGTCCATCGGGACCTGCTGCATGCCGAGTACGTCGGCGAGCACCTCGGCCAGCCGCTCCTGCACTTGGACCGTCGCCGACGCCTCCTCGGCCGGTGCCAGGGCCGCGGCCAGCGCGGAGATTGTTGGGTTCTGGTAGATGTCCTTGATGGACACGGCAGGCAGGTCCGGCTGCTTGCGCACGCGGGCGCAGAACTGCGCCATGATCAGCGAATCCGCGCCCAGGTCCTGAAAGAAATCGGCCTCCACTGGCACATGCTCAATGTCCAGCACGCCGGACAGCACCTCTGCCAACCGGTCCTGCACCTGGATCTGAACCGTCACCGACGCCACTTCCGCCGGTGCCAGAGCCGCGGCCAGCGCCGAGATCGTTGGATTCTGGTAGATGTCCTTGATCGACACCGCTGGCAAGTCCGGCTGCTTGCGCACGCGGGCGCAGAACTGTGCCATCAGCAACGAATCCGCGCCCAGGTCGTAGAAGAAGTTGGCGTCCACGGGGACGTCGTCCTTCTTTACCACCGACGCCAGAAGATCCGCCAGCCGGCGCTCCAAGGCAACGGCCGTACCCTTGGCCGGAGCGGCCGGAGAGCCGTTCCCGGCCGGAGCCGCGGTTGCATCAGGAATGGGGAGATCGATAGAAGATGTGGAACGCGGAGCGCCCTGCAGGTTATCGAGACTCATTTTCACTGCAGGAAATTCCCTAAGGCGGCGGTTGCGGCGTAACCGGCCACCGCTTCACGTGCCGGGTGCTGTGGCTCCGACACCGGGTCGGACCGTCGGCCCGGAGCCCTTGCCAAATCGTCGGCGGTTGCCAGCACTTCGACGCCGAAATGATCGTGCACCCAGTCAGGGTTGTAGACAGTGTCCAGGTAGGGTCGGCCCATGTCCGGGGAAATGGCAACCGCCGTCAGGTCCTGGGCCCCGTGTTCGATGAGCCAAGACGCGGCGCCGTGGACCACGGTCCCGGTGGAGCCACCGAGCGTGAAGCCGGCAGCGGCGAGGCGGTGGCAGGCGCGCACCGTGTCCAGTTCTTCGACCATCACCACGTCATCGATCAAGGCCTCGTCGAGTTGCGGCGGCCGCACGCTCATGCCGAGTCCCGGGATCAGGCGGGCGGCGGGCTGGCCGCCGAACGAGACCGATCCTGCGGCATCGACCGCGACAATCCGGACATCCGGCCGGTGCTCGCGGAAGTACCGCGCGCAACCCATCAAGGTCCCCGTTGTCCCTGCTCCCACGAACAGCACGTCCAGGTCGGGGAACTGATTGGAGATCTCGGGGGCAGTCCAGCGGTAGTGCGCTCCCCAATTGCCGGGATTGGTGTACTGGTTGAGCCAGATGTACCGCTCGTCGGACGCGCACAGGTCCCGCACGTGGTTGAGCCGGGCTCCGAGGAAGCCGTCGACGGGATCCGGTTCGGTGACCAGGTCCACCTGTGCCCCGAGCGACTCCATGAGTTGCCGGGTTGGCGGGTTGCAGCGCGGATCGATCACACACACGAAGCGGTACCCCTTGCTGGCAGCGATCATGCTGAGCGCGACGCCGAGGTTGCCCGATGAGGACTCCACGAGGATGGAGCCAGGGCCGATCAACCCCTCCCGCTCGGCGCGCTCGACCATCTCCCGCGCGGGCTTAAGCTTGATTGAGCCGGCGAAATTGAACCCCTCAATCTTCAGAAAGAGGCGGCAGCCCAGCACCCCCTCCAGGTCGACGAACAGGCTCTGCTCGTTATACAGGTGCGGATCCCTGATGATCGGCATGATCTCCCTCGTTCCCTGTCATGAGCGTGGTCAGGATGGGGGAGGCTCCTGCCAGCTTGTGTGTGACGGGTGGCGGACATCTTCGTCCGGTCCCTTCTACTTTTCAAGAAATGCCGCGCAAAGCGGGCGCACTGCGGCCGCCGCTATTTCCCCCAGCCCCCACCGCGGATACTCCGAAATGCAGTGGAGGCTTCAAACCTCTGTTTCGACAGTAGCTATGTTTAATCGCCAACCGCAATGAGTTCGAGCACCTGTATCCACCCCCCCGGGTACTTGTATCCACCCCCCGGGTACTTGTATCCAAGCCCCGAGTACCTGCTTCCCCGCACTCGCGGCCCGATGATAGCTCTGCTCGGCCGTCGCCGTCTCCGCTTACCCCGTCTTCGGTGCGTTGGCGATCTCCACCATGATGCTTGCCCTGATGGTGTTCCGCATCCTGATCATGGTGCTGGTGGAACGCTCGGTCATGGGCTTCCGCAGCCTGAAGCCGCAATATTGCTCAATTTATGATTCCTACTTCTGGCGGCCCGAACGTCTGTGGAAGCTGCTGGCCATGCCGGGATTCACCGGGACCCCCCCTCAAGCCCCTGCTGTGGAGAATGCTGGGCGTCAAAGTCGGCAGGCGGCTCTACGACGCCGCGGTCTCCGCCACAGCACCGAGCCCCGCCACAGGAGGAGTGACCCCGAGACGACCGGCAGCTTTCTGCGGTTCCCGTGGGCGCCCCGCCGGATCCAGGGGCCAGATCAGGGAGAAGATCAGGGAGAAGCCGCACTGCCGGGTTCCCGGTCTGAGCCCGGCCCTAGTGTGAACCGGTCGGCAGGGGAGCGTCCTCGGGGAAGTCGTCGGGGAAGTCCTCTGCCACCGGGACCGGCACGGAATGGCGTCCGCGAGGCAAGGATTTCCTGAGCATGTTCCGTTCGCGCCGCCCCTCGACCAGGCGGTACAGCACCGGAACCAGGATGAGTGTCAGGGCGGTGGAGGAGATCAGGCCGCCGATCACCACGATGGCCAGCGGCTGGGAGATGAAGCCGCCGCCGCCGGTCAGGCCGAGCGCCATCGGCGTCAGGGCGAACACCGTGGCGAGTGCCGTCATGAGAATGGGGCGCAGGCGCTGGCGGGCGCCGTGCGTAATGGCGTCCGCCACGCTCATCCCGGGCTCGCCGTTGCGCGGCTGGCGGTACTGGTTGATGAGGTCGATCAGCACGATTGCGTTCGTCACCACAATGCCCACGAGCATCAGCATGCCGATCAGCGACGGGAGTCCCAGCGGTACACCCGTCACCACGAGCAGGGCGATGGCGCCGGTGGCTGCGAACGGAACGGAGACCAGCAGGATCAGCGGCTGAACGAGCGACTTGAACGCAGCCACCATGATCACATAGACGATGGCGACGGCGGCGAGCAGTGCGAGCCCCAGCTGGCGGAATGATTCCGCCTGCTGCGTTGTGGCGCCGCCGATTGTGGCAGTCACCCCCGACGGCAGCTGGACGGACTTGAGCCGGTTCTGCACTTCGGTGCTTACCGCGCCCAGGTTGGCGCCTGATGGGGTCACGGAGACCTTCGCCGTGCGCTGGCCGTTGCTGGCGGTGATGGAGACGGGGACGTCCACCTGCTCGACGGCGGCGATGCTGCCCAGCGGTACGGCGCCGGCCGCCGTCGGAAGCGGGATCGCCCGGACGGCGTCGATGCTCGTGAAACGGGTGCCCTCGCCGATCCGGACCGGGAAGTCGTTGGTGTCGATCCGGACCGTTCCCGCGGGGACCGGGCTAATCGTGGCGGCCAGCACGCCGGCGACGCGCTGTTCGTTCAGGCCGGCCGCGACGGCCTTGGCCCGGTCCACCTTGACCTGGACCACGGGCTGGCTGGCGGCCAGGTTGGTGGTCACCTCGCTGCTGCCGGGGACCCCCTCCATGGCCGTGACCATCGCGTCACTGGCGCTCTTCAGGTCCGCGGTCGTGGCAGCGGTGACGGTGATGTCCACGGTCGACGTCGTGCCGAAGCCGCCCTGCTGGGAGCCCACGGTGATCTTTCCAGCGTCGGCCACCTTGGCGAGTTCGTTCCGGACGGTGTCCTGGAGCTTGCCCTGGCTGGCTTTTTCATCGGTCACTACCGTGAAGGTCGAGTTCGACGCGCCCGTGGACAGCAGGGCCGAGAAACCGGTCTGGGCGTTGCCGGTGGTGGACTGGACGTCCTTGACCCCGTCAATGCCGCGCAGGACATTCTCGACCCGGATGGCAGAGGCGCTGGCTTCGGCCAGGCTGGTGCCCGCCGGCAGGGCCTGTTTGACCGTCATGCTGTTCTCGCCGGAGCGGCCCAGCAGGTCGGTGGCGAGCAGCGGGGACATCGCCACGGTGCCGCCGAGAACCAGGGCCGCGGCGATCAGCGTGAGCGCCGGGTGCCGCTGCGTTCCGGCCAGGACTGGCAGGTAGCCACGCTGGAGCAGCGTGCGCTGCTCGGCCTCATGCGCCGTGGCGGCGACGGACCCCGCGGTGCCCTCAGCTCCGGCGCGGTCGGTCGCGGCGCCCCCGGCCGCACCGGGGGTGCGCAGGAACCAGTACGCCAGGACCGGGACGATGGTGAGTGAGACCAGCAGGGAGGAGAGCAGGGCGATGGTCACGGTCAGGGCGAATGGCCGGAACAGTTCGCCGGCCAGATCCCCTACGAAGGCGATGGGCAGGAAGACGGCGACCGTGGTGAGGGTGGAAGCGGTGATGGCGCCGGCCACTTCCCGGACGGAGGTCAGGATCGCGGTGATCTTGGTTTCGCCGTAGCTGAGGTGCCGCTTGATGTTTTCGATGACGACAATCGAGTCGTCCACCACGCGGCCGATCGCGATGGTCAGCGCGCCAAGGGTCAGAATGTTCAGCGAGTAGCCGGTCCCGGACAGGCCGATAAACGTGATCAGCAGTGACAGCGGGATGGACACCGCCGTGACGAGCGTGGAGCGCACGGACATCAGGAACACCAGGATGACGGCGACGGCGAAACCGAGCCCCAGCAGGCCCTCGGTAGTGAGGTCCTTGATCGACTTCTCGATGAACGGCGCCTGGTCGAAGACCGGGGTGAACTTGGCGTTGGAGCCGAGTTCAGCCTCCAGTTGCGGAATGGCGTCCTTCACCGCGTGGGAGATGGCGACGGTGTCGCCTTCGGGCTTCTTGGTTACCGACAGGGCGAGGGTTTCTTTCCCGTTCGTCCGCGTGATCGAGGTCCGGGCGTCTTCAACCAGGCTGACATCCGCCACGTTGCCGATCGTCGCCGCGCTGCGGACGGCGCCCAGGGGGAGTGCCTTGATCGCAGCCAGGGAGTCGACCGGGCTGCCGATCTGCAACGAAAGGGTCTTGCCCTGTTCTTCGACGGTGCCCGCCGGGACCAGGGCCCCGTTGTTCTTCAGGGCGTCACTGATTGACTGGATGCTCGCGCCCGACGCCGCCATGTCAGCGGCCCTGGGCAGGATCCGGATGTGCTGGGTGGCTCCGCCGGTGACGTCCGCGCCCCGCACGCCGTCGAGCTTTTGCAGCCGGGGGACACTGAGCCGGGCGAGATCGGCATTGAGTTCGCTGAGCGGCTTGTCCGAAGACACGGCCAGGAACACGATCGGGAAGTCACTGATGCTCCCGGCGATGGCCTGCGGCTGGACGTCGTCCGGCAGCGCCTGCCTTGCGGTGGAGATGGCACGGTCGATCTGGTTCCGGGCCCGGTCCAGGTTGGTGCCGTAGGTGAAGGCGAGGGTGATCTGCGAGCGGCCGTTGCGTGACGTCGAGGACGTTGATTCCAGGCCCTCGACGCTGCCCAGCGCAGTCTCCAGCGGAGCGCTGATCTGTTTGTCCACGACCTCCGGTGACGCACCGGGCATCGAAGTGACGACGGTGATCTGCGGGAACTCGACAGACGGGATGAGCTCCTGCTTCAGCGAGGACATGGTGATCACGCCGAACACGGACGCGAAGACCGTGATCAGCGCGATCAGGGCGCGGTTGGCGAGCGACAGCTTTGCGAGCCGAAACATCTCATGGTCTCCTGGTGGGTCGACGGCAGACTGCAAGCGGGACGTCAACGAGTTGCAGCGGCTCCCAAACCAGCAGTGTAAACCAGCCGCCGCCCCGGCCGGGTTCCGGGCCCGATGACGGGCCCAGTCGCGGGTTCCGTCACCGGGAGCCCTGTTTAGGGAATCAGTTGTGGGCGCCGACCTGCTCGAGCTGCAGCGTCTTGGCCGTCTCGGCCTCGAGCTGGGCGGCGAGCTCCGGGTTCTCATTGAGCTTGACGCCGTAGCCGGGCATCATTTCCTTGAGCTTGGACTGCCAGCCCTTGAAGTTCTTGGGGAAGGACCTCTGGAGCAGTTCGATCATGATCGGCACGGCCGTGGAAGCGCCCGGCGACGCGCCGAGCAGGGCGCCGATGGTGCCGTCCCGTCCGGCGATGACCTCGGTGCCGAACTGCAGCACTCCGCCCTTCTTCGGGTCCTTCTTGATGATCTGGACCCGCTGGCCAGCGGTGATGAGCTCCCAGTCGCCGCTCTTGGCCTCGGGGTAGTACTCGCGCAGGGCCTCAACCTTGTCGTCGTGGCGCTTGGCGACTTCCTTGACCAGGTAAGCGGTGAGGTCCATGTTGTCCTTGGCCACCGCCAGCATCGGGATGATGTTGGAAGGCCGGATGGACAGCGGCAGGTCCAGGTAGGAGCCGTTCTTGAGGAAGTTCGTGGAGAAGCCGGCGTACGGGCCGAACAGCAGGGAGCGCTTGCCGTTGACGTAGCGCGTATCCAGGTGCGGCACGGACATGGGCGGCGCGCCGACGGAGGCCTGGCCGTAGACCTTCGCGCTGTGCTGGGCCGCGAGGCTTTCGTCGGTGCAGCGGAAGAACTGTCCGGAGACCGGGAACCCGCCAAAACCCTTGCTTTCCGGGATGCCGGAGGCCTGCAGCAGGTGCAGCGCCCCGCCGCCCGCGCCGACGAACACGAACTTGGCACGGATCGAGCCGTGCTCCCCGCTGCGGGGGTGCTTCAGCGACAGGTCCCAGCCGCCGTCGGACGCCCGCTTGATGTCGGTGACGTTGTGGCCGTAGTTGATTTCCACGCCGTTGTTGCCGAGGTACGTGGTCAGCTCGCGGGTCAGGGCGCCGAAGTCGACGTCGGTGCCCTCGGCTGCGCGGGTTGCGGCGACGCGCTGCTTCGGGTCGCGGCCCTTCACGATCAGCGGGGCCCACTTGGCAATCTGGGCCTGGTCCTCGGAGTATTCCATCGAGCGGAACAGCGGGTTCGGCTTGAGTGCCTCGTAACGGGTGCGCAGGAAATTGGTGTGGTCTTCGCCGATCACGAAACTCATGTGCGGAACGGTGTTGATAAAGCCCTTGGGCGAGCCGATCAGGGAATTCGAGACGAGGTGGGACCAGAACTGCCGCGACAGCTGGAACTGCTCGTTGATGTTCAGGGCCTTGCCGGGGTCCACCGAGCCGTCCTTGGCTGCGGGGGAGTAGTTGAGCTCACACAGGGCAGCGTGCCCGGTGCCGGCGTTGTTCCAAGGACCCGAGCTCTCCAGCCCGGGCTGGTCGAGCCGCTCGAACAGGGAGATCGTCCAGTTCGGCTCAAGCTGCTTGATGAATGCGCCAAGCGTGGCACTCATGATGCCGCCGCCAATCAGGACGACGTCGGCATGTTGGGTCTTGGAAATGAAAGTCACGATCAGTCTCCGATAGCAGCGGCTCTGGCTGTCACAGAATATCCCGCGGCGCCCACTAACTGAAATTGGCCCCGGGCGTCAAGGCCTCAGCTCCACCTTTGTGAAAACTTCATTCAGCACCGGCGACGCCGGGTACTTCAACACCCGGTCCGAGAGCGCCAGGGCCGAGATCGGAAACGCGATGGGAACCGCGGGCACCGTGGCGGCAATCTGCGCATTGATGGTCTGGTACTGCGCGGTGCGGTCCTGGCCGTCCGGCAATCCCCGGGCCCGGGCGATTTTGGAGAAGACCTGGGGATCCTGGTAGCCGAACTCGCCGGTCTTCTCCCCGAAGAGCGGCCCGACGAAGTTGTCCGGGTCCGAGTACGAACCGTTCCAGCCGAGCAGGTGCAGGGCGTGGTCGCCCGGGGAGGTGACCTTCTGCAGGTAGCCGTCGGCCCAGTCCACGGGCACGGGTTTGATGTTGAGCCCGACGGCGGTCAGTTGCCGGCTGATTTCGGCGTACACCTTTTCCGGCGTCGGAAGGTAGGGCCGGGTGACGTTGAGCGGATAGTAGAACTTCAGTTCCTGGCCCTTGTAGCCGGCCGCGGCCAGCAGTTCCTTGGCCTTGCCCGGGTTGTAGCCGAGCGCAGGGGCGTTGTTGTTGAAGCCGCTGAGCTTGGCCGGGACGAACTGGGACGCCTGGGTGGTGTTGTCGATGAAGAACCGGCGGATCAAGGTGTCCTTGTCCAGTGCCATCTCGATCGCCTGGCGGACCTTGATGTTCTGCAGGACGGGGACTTCCTGGTTCATGCCGAGGTACATGACAGAGAAGGGGTCCCGCTGGATGATCTGCTTCCCGCTCTTGACCAGCTGGTCGAAGTTCCCCACGGTGACTGCGTCGTAGGCGTCGATCTTGCCGTCCAGCAGCGCCTGCATGCGGGTCTCCGGATGGTCGTAGGCCACGAACTTGATCGTCCCGATCTGCCCCTTGTCCCCCCAGTAGTTCTTGTTGCTGGTCAGCTTGACGCTTCCCGCGCCCCAGGCGCCGAACACGTACGGTCCGGTGCCCACCGGGTGGAGCCCGTAGGCGGAAACGGGCTGGCCGCCGCGGCTCTGGTCAAGGACGTCCGCATGCTCGGCGGCGAGGGCCCGCGGAGAGGACATGGCGAAGGCCGGGAGAGTGAGGGCCTGGAGGAACCCGGTGAAAGGCTGGGTGAGGTCGATCCGCACGCTGTCCGGCGCCACGGCAGTGCAGCCCTTGTAGATCGACAGCGCCGCCTGGTCCGCATGGGCCTTGAACACGCCCTTGAAGGTGGTGCCGCCGGAAGCCTGCTGGCGGAGGGCGGGCGGGAAGTGGAACCAGCGGCTGAAGTTGGTGCAGACGGCGGCGGCGTCGAACGGCGCCCCGTCCTGGAACGCGACCTTGTCGCGCAGCTTGAAGGTGTAGGACCGGCCTTCATTGCCCTGGGACCATTCGGTGGCCAGCAACGGGGTCGGCTGACCGGTGGTCTGGTCGACGCCCACGAGGCCTTCGAGCACCTGCCGGGTCACGCGGTAGGACTCGACGTCGGAGACCAGGGCAGGATCAAGCCCCAGCGGTTCCGAGGCGGTGCCGAAGGTGAAAAGCGCGGTGGGTGCGGCGCTGGAAGTGGGTGACGCGGTTGCCGAGCTCGGCGCAGGGTCGAGCGAACCGGTGCATGACACGAGCGGCAGCAGAAGGAGAACGGCTCCGATGCTGGCGGCAACACGCCGCACCGTCCTGCTGGGCAGTGTACTGCTGGGCACTGAAGGAATCACCTCTGCGAAATGGATGGTCCGCCGGCTGCGGAACAGCCCCAGTCTAGTTGACGACGCCGTCCGCCAGCTTGGGGCGCACGGGTTGGCCACCGCCGGCAGTGGCTTTGCGCCAAGGGGAAGGCCCGCACCTCGTGGTGCGGGCCTTCCCTTCTCCCATGGCCCAGGGAGTCAGGCTGGAACCGGATCGGGAGTGCTGGATCCTGCCTACTTGGGCATCAAAACAGAGTCGACCATGTAGACAGTGGCGTTCGCGGTCTGGACGCCACCGCAGACGACGTTGGCGCCGTCGACCTTGAGGGCGTCCTTGGTGCCGGTCACCGTTACGGAGCCGCCCTGCACCGTCTTATGGGTGCCGACAATCTGGTCCGGCGTGATCTTGCCGGGAACTACGTGGTAGGTCAGGATCTTGCTGAGCGTGGCATCGTCCTTCTTCAGCGCTTCGATCGTGGCTGGATCAACCTTCTTGAAGGCGTCGTCAGTCGGGGCGAAGACGGTGAATTCGCTGCCGTTCAGGGTGTCCACGAGGTTGACCTTGGGGTTGAGCTTGCCGGAAACGGCCGCGGTCAGGGTGGTGAGGATCGGGTTGTTGGACGCCGCGGTGGCTACCGGGTCCAGCGCCATCCCCGAGACGGAGCCGGCGCCGCTTGGAACCTTGGCGGCGTAGGCGGCGCAACCTGGGCCAACGAGGTTGGCGGCGGGATCCATGGCCGCGGCGGAGGAGCCCGTGGAAGGTGACGCCATGCCCGCTTCCGACGGGGCGGAGGACGGCGAGGCGGCGGACGAAGCCGTGCCGGATCCGCCACAGGCAGTGAGGCTGAGCATGGCGGCGGCTGCGATACCTGCAGCGGCGAACGTGGTGCGCTTGATGGTCTGCATTCCGGTTTCTCCTTTGTTGTGCCGATGGTTGCCTGCGGCGAGCTTTGCCGCTATGGCCCTTTTCCGACTGTTGGGGCACCGACCCTTGGTTGGTGTCTCATTGGGTATTCGGCTGCTCGGAAGAAACGGATGGGTGGGGGTTTGAATTCTTTTTCAACCCTGTAAATCTGCGGGGAACCGGACGAAAACCAAGAAAACCCCGGTCCGAAGACCGGGGTTTCTGTGCGCAAGGGGGGACTTGAACCCCCACGCCCGAAGGCACAGGAACCTAAATCCTGCGTGTCTGCCAATTTCACCACTCGCGCGCGGCGCCGTCGCAGCCCGGGACAAGTACCCGGCGGCGGACGCCAGGCTCCATTGTACCTGCCCTGCGCGAGGCACCGAGATGTCAGGCGTCGAGTTTCAGGTCCCGCCGTAGTTTGGCGACATGCCCGGTGGCGCGGACGTTGTATTGCGCGAGGACCACCTTGCCCTCCGAATCGACAACGATCGTGGAGCGGATCAGGCCCTGATACGTCTTGCCGTAGTTCTTCTTCTCGCCCCAGGCCGCGTATGCCTCGGCGACGGCGTGGTCCTCGTCCGAGAGCAGCTCGAAGGTCAGGCCTTCGGCGTCCGCGAAACGGGCAAGTTTCGCGACCGGGTCGGGCGAGATGCCCACCACTTCGTAACCTGCCTGCTGGAGCGCCGCCAGCGAGTCCCGGAAGTCGCAGGCCTGCTTGGTGCAGCCGGGGGTGGCTGCCGCGGGGTAGAAATAGACCACAGTGTTCCGGCCCCGGAAGTAGCGCAGGCTTACGTCCTGTCCTGCGGCATTTTGGAGGGTGAAGTCCGGTGCTGCGGCACCGGCGATGAGTCGTTCAGGCACGGGTGTCTCCTTGGTGAACTGAGTCGCGAAAATGGGGTGACCATCCAGCGTAGTGAGCGGGGCGCGCCCGGACAATCCGCCGCCCGTTATACTCTTGGGTATGCCTGATATGGAACGCTGGCCCACCGGCCGCCTATTGTCGACGGCAGCACGTCTTGTAGAACACTCCTGGAACGAAAAATTGGGGGCCATTGGGCTGACCCATGCCGGGGTAATCGCCATGGAAGTGCTCTCGGCGAATGGGCCAATGACGCAAGCCCAGTTGGCGCAGCTTGTGCGCGTCCAAGCCCAAACGATGGGTAAGACGCTGAGCCGTCTGGAAGCCCACGGTCACATCTCCCGGCAGCGCAGCGCCTCTGACCGCCGCAGCCAGGTGGTATCGCTGACCGATCGGGGCCGTGAGGCTGTCGCCGCGGCTGCGGACATGGAACGCTCCGTCCTTGCCGCGACGCCTATTGACCCGGATGTACTGCGCCAAGAGCTCAAGACAGTGGTTCGTGTGCTGGCCACGAAGTCAAGCTCCCCGGTGGCTAAAGACATTGTCGCTGCCGCGGAGAATGGCCTGCCGGTGGAGGGCGGCCTGGCCGCGGAGACCGGCCTCGCACCGGATTCCGGCCTTGCGGCCAAAGTCACACCGCTGAACTAGGCCGTCACTAGATGTTCGCCGCCTGGTTCGCCACGGTAGCTACCAGCTCGGACATCTTGAGCCCGACGAGCACCACCGCGATGACCGTGACGCCGATCGTGGCCCACACGGGGGCAAGCCCGCGCCGCGGTGCCACCTCGTGGACTACGACAGAGCGGCCCACCACGTAGACGGCCTGGCTGAGGAACACCCACGCCCAGTGAAACGGCCGGATAACGCCGTCCTGGCGCAACCTGTCCCAGTCCAGGTAGGCAAGGAAAGCGCAGATGCCGTAGACCAGGAAGCTGCTGGCGAGCATGAGGAAATACGGTGCCGTGAAGATCGACGCCGGATCCACTGTCTGGACCTGCCGCGTCCCCACGGTCCGCAGCCGGAGCACCGGGTTCCAGAACATCAGAAAAATCACCGGCACCAGCGGCAGGACCACGATTGTCCAGATGTACGCGTTGTATAGCGGTGCCCCGTCACTGAGCGGCTTCCTTGCCTCCACCGGTCGGGGGCCATGGGCCGGGGCCATCGTCTGCGACTCCGGTCCGCTGAATTGTCCTGTCCACGCACCGCCGTTCCACCACTGAAGCCGGCCCGAACCAGCGGGGTCCGGGTACCAGCCGGGGCCGGGGGTTGAAGAATTTGGCGGGACAGTCATGGGTGTTCATCCTTTGCCGGGCGCGGGACGTTCTCTTCAAGGCACGCTGTGTTTCTGAGACAGAGCGTACAGGTCGGTGGCCGCGGTAGCGAGAGATCTGGCGGCGGCTGGACCAGGAAAACCGCAGAACCGGAGTATCGACGCGCCAACGAATCGGGGGGACGATTAAAGGGCAATCACCATGAAGGAGGTCAGTGATGTGCTACCCGTACAACAGGGATTACTGGCGGGATACCCGCAAGGATGCCGAGCGGGAATCTGAGGAACGCCCGGAGCCCCGCGTGGAGGCCAAGGGATCCAGGTTCTGGGACTTCCCCCGCCGCAGCAAGGAATTCACGGTCGAAGAGCCGGAGACTGTAGTTGACCGGCCTCGCGAGAAGGTCTAGCGCCAGTGAAAAAGGGAACCCCGTCCAGCGGCCGCCAGGCTGCAGGACGGGGTTTCGCCGTGATGAACCCCCCGGGGACTCGAGCCCCTGCCATGGGTCTATTAGTTCCCGAGATTTTCTTCAGGAAGGTGTGTCCAGCCGGCGCTTCGCGTGCTAGGTTTGCGGCAAAGCCGCGGGCTGTGTCCGGCGGTCTCCGTACTCTTGGGGGAGAGCGACGATGAACCGAAACCACCGACGGCTCATCAGCTCCATGGCCGGCGCCGACCCGGCGTTCCTCGCCGGCAGCTTTGCCACTGATTACCCGGACTCCTCAAGGCAGCAGGGGGAGCGCGGCGCGTTCACGTATTTCGAGGGCGGCTACTGGGACATCAGCATCGACGGCGGCCCGACGTTCCAGCTGACCCCCTACGGGTCGAGAATCATCCAGGCCAACGGATCGGCCGAAGACGGGCCCGCCATGACCAGTCCGCCGCGCCGGCCGCCCTGGTCCCTGGTGCTGCCCCGACATTCAACGTTCCTCGGCCGGCCCGAGGATGACTGGCAGCTGGACGCCGGGTGGCCTGCCACGGTCGACGCCGGCTCCTGGATCGTGCCGTTGAGGGGCCTGGAAGCACCAGGTTTCAAAGGTACCCTGACGGTGGACGCCTCTATATACGTCATCACCAGGGCCCAGCTCGGCCCGGCAGTGCAGACACTCAGAATCGACCGGACCGCACCCGCCCAAGTGGACCTGGCGGTACTGGAATCCCTGAAGTCCACCGTCAAGCACAGCCCTGTCTGACTTCCCATGACGGGCTTGGCGTCGGCCTCCCAGCTGCATGACTACGCCTGGATGATGGATTCGATTGGCCGCGGCGTGGTTATCGGGTCGGCGTGGCGGTGGAGAACTTTCCACAGCCCGTCTTCCCGGCGGAATATTGTCGTCGCCCGAAGTGACACGGCTGACAGCTTGTCGGATCCGCCGACCTTCATCCGGGTTCGTTCAATTTCCACGATGTACGCAAGTTCAGTATCGACGTCCCCAGAAAGTCGCTCGAATCGGTTGGGCTCGCCGTCGCTGAGCTGGGAAGCGGCAAACTCCATGATCTGCTCGGCCCCTGTCCAGCCCCGGGCAGGCGGCCCAAGCGGGTTGGCGAGCGTGACGTCATCCCGTCTCGACCACAATTCTTCTATCGCAGCTGGATTCCCGCGGACGAACTCATTGAGTGCCGCATGGTACTGCTCCACAAACCGATCGAAATCTGACCCTGACATTGCTGCAGCCTTCGTCTTCTTGCCGTGACGGCCCGCAGTCATAACGTGCCGGTATGCGGCCATGGTGGCACCGGTTGCCAGGGCTGTCCATAGTCACGGATGGCTATACCGCCGGTCTGAATCCTTTGGTGACGGCCCTAGCGGAGTGCCCTCAGCAACTACGGCACCGCTGCCAGCGGGAAGCCGAAGTCGACGAAGCAGCTCACCCTTCTGCCAAGACCCGGGCAGTATTACGGGTCGGGCTACAACAAGCTCCCTTACGACGGTAAGCGCTATTTCTTCGACCTCTATAACATCGCCTTGAAGACGCCGACCGGGCAGATTGGCATACTGGGAAGCGTCCAGTCCGACCGCGCCACCTGCTACAAGACCGTCTCGTGCAAGTTCAAATAACCGGAGCGATCATGATCCCGAACCACCAGCAGCTCATCAGCCTCCTGCTGCACATGGAGCCCGCTTTTCTCGCGGGGAAATTCGCTACGGATTTCGCGACCGGCCCTGACGCGGACGGGGAGCGTGGGACCTTCCTCTACTTCGAGGGTGGCTACTGGGACATTTCGATCGACGGCGCGGCCCGGTTCCAGCTGGCACCGGGCGGCTCCCGAGTGACACATGAGGGCCGCCCTCCGGAGAATGGCCCGGCGATGGATGACCTTCCCATGCGGCCGCCGTGGTCGCTCGTCCTGCCCCGCTGTTCCGCCTTTCTGGGGAGATCCGATGATGACTGGCAGCTGAACGCCGCCGTCCCAGTGGTGGAGGACGGCGGCTCCTGGCGGGCATCGCTGACAAACATGGTGAAGCCGGAATTCACCGGGACCCTCACAGTCGACGCCGAAACCTACGCCATCACCCGGACCGACCTGGGCCACATGGTGCAGATGCTGGAGATCGACCGGACCGAGCCGACCGAGTCTGACTTGGCGGCGCTGGAGACCATCAAATCGACGGTGCAGCAGTTCACCGGGCATATCCAGGGCTGACCGGACGTGCCGCCCTGACCGGACCCCGTTCCTGGACCGGGAGCGGGCCCAAGACATCGCCCCCTTCCACTGCCACAAGACGATCTCCTATGAATCCGAAGACGGCACCGGGGCGGTCACCGGCGACTCCAAACGCTGCGCCGGGCCCTGATCACTTAGAGGGATCATGGCAAAAAGAAACCCCGCCTTACGTGGCTTTTGGCCGGTAAAGACGGGGTTTCTCAGTGGTGCACCCCCCGGGACTCGAACCCGGAACCCATTGATTAAGAGTCAATTGCTCTGCCAGTTGAGCTAGAGGTGCATCTGTTGTTTTCGTTCGCCGGGGGCTTTTTGTTTCCCTCGTTGTTCTCCGCAACGACATGAAACTCTACACGAGATTGGCCGGACTGTGAAATCGGGCCTCACACGGCCTTGGTGACTAGCCCGGAACGTCCAAAATCAGCGCAAAATCAGGGTTCTGGGCATTGCTGAGGAGCCACAGGCGGCCGTCGGGAGCGAGCGACACGTTCCTGATCCGCCCGTACTTCCCTGTGAAATAGCTCACTGGGGCCGAGGCGAATTCGCCGTTAAGGGGGACCACCCAAAGCCTTTGTCCTCGTAACGCGCCCAGATAAGCGGTGTTGTTGACAATTTCGAGTCCGCTGGGCGAGGACGTCGCCGTCGACGGCCACACCACTTTGGCGTCCAGGAACCCGGAGCGGTGCGGGGCGCCGGTCACGTCGGGCCAGCCGTAGTTGCCGCCGGGCACGATCAGGTTGAGCTCGTCGTTGACGTCGGGGCCGAACTCGCTGGCCCACAGCCTGCCTGCGCTGTCCCAGGCAAGGCCCTGAACGTTTCTGTGGCCCAGGCTGTAGACCGGGTTCTCACCGTAGGGGTTCCCCGGCGCCGGCCGCCCATCGGCCGTGATCCGGAGGATCTTCCCGCCGAGGGCCTTCGGGTCCTGTGGCTGCTCGCGGCGCTGGGAATCACCCGTTCCCACGTAAAGGAAGCCGTCGGGGCCAAAGCGGATCCTTCCGCCGTTATGCGTGCCTGCCTTCGGAATGCCCGTGAAGACCGCCTCCGGAACACCGAGCTCCAACCGCCCGCCGCGCTCGTCAAGCCGCATGCGGGCGATCCTGTTATCCGACTCCGCCGTGAAGTAGGCGTAGAGGTAGCGGTCGGTCGCAAAGTTCGGCGATAGCGCAAGGCCCAGGAGGCCGCCCTCACCGCCGGGAACGACGCGGGGCACCTTGCCGATGGTCCCCAGCTGCCCGGCTTTGATTGTCCTTAGCAGCGCCGAGTCGCGTTCGGAGATGACCGCGGTGCCGTCGGGCAGGTAAACCGCGGACCAAGGCAACTGCAGCCCGTCAACCCGGCCCACAACTTTGGGCTCGCCGGAGGTCCCCGGCGTCAGTGTCCCCGGGGTGCCTGCCCCCGGAGTGCTGGTCCCCGCTGTTCCTGTTGCCGGTGCCGCTGTCGCCGGGCTGTTCCCGGCCTGCCCGGTGACCGGCGGCGTGCCGCCTCCGGTGCAGGCGTTTAAGGCAACCAGGGCTATGGCCAGGGCGGCGGCCCCGGCCATAGCCCTGGCACGGAAGTGGGGGAGCGCCCCGGGGAGATGCACCGGCCCGGCGGCTTGCTACAAGCGCGCCCGGCGCGGCGGCCGGAAGCCGGCGGCTTCGGCATGCGCGGCGGAGATGAACCACACCTCCGCGCGGGTCTCCTCGTAAGCCGGGCTGGTCTCGTCGTGGTAAATCATGGACGAGGCATCACCCTTGACCGTGAATCCCTCCGGCCCGCTGCCATCGGCCGCCGGAGCAGCCGAGCCCTCGCCGTAGGGCTGTTCCGTGGCCAGGTGTCCGGTTGGTTCGCCGGCTCCGATGAAATCGCCGGCCGCGACGTCGTCGTCGGTGCGTTCCGCGGCTGCCGACTCCGCCCCGGGAAGGGTCGGCGCGTGCGGTTCGGTGTATTCGGGGTGGTGGACCGGAACCCCGGCCGGCTCTGCGGCCGCAGGAGCTGTGGCTGCCGGCGCTTCGGCTCCCGCCCCGGCAACGTGTGCCCCGTGAGCGGGTTCGTGGTGGGCCGTGGTGGGGTGGGTATCGGTGGGCGCGGCCGTCTCGGACCACTGCGTTTCCCACTCGGACTTGTCCGCTGCCAGAGATGACTCTGGCGCCGCGTTCGGGGGCGTCGCTGCGGCCGGCTCGGCCGCCGGCACGCCTGCGGCAGCCGTGGAGGCCGGGGCCCCTGCCGCCTCAGGTGTTGGGGCCGCCTCTGGTGCCGTCATGGCCGCCCCGCCAGCCGCCGCCCCGCCAACAGCCGGCGAACCGGCCGCCTCTTGGCTTGCCGTCGGCGCCGTCGTCGAACTACCGGGAGCACCCGAGGCGTCGCCGGAGCCGGCCGCCCCGGCGGATGTGGAACCTGTGCCTGGGCGGTTCTTGTTGCGGTTGAGCAGCCACCACACCACAGCCACGACCACGATGATCACGACGAGCCAGACAATCCAGTCCATAGCAGAGCCTTTCAGTCCCGTATTGCGTCCATGAGGCACGGTTGCCGATGCTTGACGTTACGTCCGGGCCGAGTCGGCTGTCCAGCCTCCCGCAGGCCCGCGAGCAGGGCCGCCGTGTAGCCTCGGCTCATGGATTTCAAGCGACTGCGGCTTCTGCGCGAACTCGCCGACCGCGGCACGGTGGGCGCCACCGCGGAGGCCCTGAACGTCACGCCCTCGGCGGTCTCCCAGCAGCTGAAAACGCTGCAGGACGAACTGGGGGTAGTCCTGGTGGAGAAGTCCGGAAGGGGAGTGCGGCTCACCGAGGCGGGGCTGGCCATGGCGGGCGCGGCGGCCGAGGTAGCCACGGCCATGGCGCGGGCTGAGGCAACCATCGACACGTACCGGCGCGGCTGGCAGACGCGGGTGGTGGCGGCCTTCTTTCCCAGCGCTGCGGAGATGTTCCTTCCCGGCCTGCTTCATCGGGTCAAGGCCATTGAGGGGCTCCGCTTCGAGGCGCATTTCGAGGATCCCGGGGCTGCCGGCTTTGCGGGGCTGACCGCGGACTATGACATCGTTCTGGCACACAGCGTCGACGGTCCGGAAGTCTTCGGCGGCCGGGGCTTGGCGGTGGTGCCGCTACTGGACGAGCCGCTGGACGTGGCCTTGCCTGCCGGGCACGCCTTGGCCGGTAAGGCCACCGTGTGCGCCGAGGACGTCGTCGGGTTCCCCTGGATGGGCGTTCCGGAGGGCTTTCCGTTCGACACCGTGCTGCGCCAGATCGAGGTGCGGGCCGACGCGCCAGCCGTCCGCGCCCAGCAGTTCCCCGATCTGCGGGTGCTGGAGGCCCTCGTGAGCGCCGGCCACGGGGTGAGCCTGCTGCCGCGGTATACGGCGGTCAGCAACCAGGGCCGGGGTTTCGTCCTTCGTCCGCTCGAAGGGGTGAAAGCGAGCCGCAGCATTGTGGCGCTGGCCCGCCCCGACGTCGCCGCCCGGACCACCATCCAACAGGTCCTGGCGATGCTCAAGGCCGAGGCCCAAGCCGTCGCCGAGGCCCCGGAACTAAGCGGGGCGGCGCACCGGATGGACAGCAAGGCAGCCACTGATTTCATCATGTGAGACGAGAGTCCACTATTTGATCGAAATATTCCCGGGTTTCCGCTTAACGGTCCTCTGCGGTGTCGTTGGCGTCTGCGGCGGAGTCATAGACTTTGAGCCATGAGTCAGGACACCCAAACAGAAACAGGCACCAAGCCGGACATCAAGCCCCGCAGCCGAGTCGTAACCGATGGAATCCACGCCGCCCCCGCGCGCGGCATGTTCCGTGCGGTCGGCATGGGCGATGACGACTTCGCCAAACCGCAGATCGGCGTGGCGAGCTCGTGGAACGAGATCACCCCCTGCAACCTTTCGCTCAACCGGCTGGCCCAGGGAGCCAAGGAAGGCGTCCACGCCGGCGGTGGGTTCCCCATGCAGTTCGGCACCATTTCCGTCTCCGACGGCATTTCCATGGGCCACGAGGGCATGCACTTCTCCCTGGTCTCCCGCGAAGTCATTGCCGACTCGGTCGAGACGGTCATGCAGGCCGAGCGGATCGACGGCTCCGTGCTCCTGGCCGGCTGCGACAAGTCCCTGCCCGGCATGCTGATGGCCGCGGCCCGCCTAGACCTGGCCAGCGTGTTCCTATACGCCGGCTCCATCATGCCCGGCTGGGTCAAGCTTGAGGACGGCTCCGAAAAGGAAGTCACCCTCATCGACGCGTTCGAAGCCGTCGGTGCGTGTGCTGCCGGCAAGATGAGCATGGAAGATCTCACCCGCATCGAAAAGGCGATCTGCCCCGGCGAGGGCGCCTGCGGCGGCATGTACACGGCCAACACCATGGCCTGCATCGGCGAGGCGCTGGGCATGTCCCTGCCCGGCTCCGCCGCGCCGCCCTCTGCCGACCGCCGTCGTGACGAATTTGCCCGCAAGTCCGGCGAGGCGGTTGTCAATCTGCTCCGCCTGGGCATCACGGCCCGCGACATCATGACCAAGAAGGCCTTCGAGAACGCAATCGCCGTCACCATGGCCTTCGGTGGTTCCACGAACGCCGTGCTGCATCTTCTGGCTATCGCCCGCGAAGCCGAGGTGGAACTGACCCTTGAGGACTTCAACAGGATCGGCGACAAGATCCCGCACCTTGGCGACCTCAAGCCGTTCGGCCGCTACGTCATGACCGACGTCGATAAGATCGGCGGCGTGCCGGTCATCATGAAGGCACTGCTCGACGCCGGCCTGCTGCACGGCGACTGCCTCACCGTCACCGGCAAGACCGTCGCCGAAAACCTCGAGGCAATCAACCCGCCGGACGTGGACGGCAAGATCCTGCGCGCGCTGGACAACCCCATCCACAAGACCGGCGGCATCACCATCCTGCACGGTTCGCTGGCCCCCGAGGGCGCCGTCGTGAAGAGCGCCGGCTTCGACGCCGACGTTTTTGAAGGCACCGCGCGAGTCTTTGAACGCGAACAGGGTGCACTTGACGCCCTGGACAACGGGCAGATCCACAAGGGTGACGTCGTGGTGATCCGCTACGAAGGCCCGAAGGGCGGTCCCGGCATGCGGGAGATGCTCGCCATCACCGGCGCCATCAAGGGCGCGGGACTGGGCAAGGACGTCCTGCTGCTGACCGACGGACGGTTCTCGGGCGGCACCACGGGCCTGTGCATCGGGCACGTCGCCCCGGAGGCCGTGGACGGCGGCCCCATCGCGTTCGTTCAGGACGGGGACCGGATCCGCGTGGACATCGCAGCCCGCACCTTCGACCTGCTGGTCGACGAGTCCGAGCTCGAGGCCCGCAAGGTCGGCTGGGAACCGCTCCCGGCCAAGTTCACCAAGGGCGTCCTGGCGAAGTACGCCAAGCTCGTGCACAGCGCCTCCACCGGCGCGTACTGCGGCTGATCCTTTAAGCCTGGGTGACCACGCATAACAAGGGAGGCTCCGAGGGGCCCCAAGTGGACGGCGTCCGCGCCGTCCCCATGGGGTAGGAGACTCCCATGGTGTGGCGGCCCCCCCCGCGGGCCGGGCACCCACGGGAGGGAAAGAGAAATTTAAACA
>NZ_JBHVVJ010000026.1:0-25761 GCF_042883665.1 Arthrobacter sp. NPDC058192
ACACCGCGATTTCCAGGCCGTCGTAGCCCCAGCCGGAGGCGAGCTTGGCGACTTCCTCGAAGGGCAGGTCGGCCCACTGGCCGGTGAACAGGGTGAACGGCCGGGTCTGTTGATCGATCATGATGGTTTCCGTTCTGGGAGGAGGGCTTACGCCGCGGCGTAGGCGATGACGTTCTCTTTGGTTGCCTGGGCCTTGTCCAGCTCCGTCACGACCCGGCCGGCCCGCATGACCATCACCCGGTCGGAGAGTTCGAGCAGTTCGGGGAGTTCGCTGGAGATAACGAGCACCGCCACCCCTTGGCGGGCGAGTTGTTCAATCAGGCGATGGATCTCGGCCTTCGCGCCGATATCAATGCCCTTGGTCGGCTCGTCCAGGATCAATACCTTGGGATTGCTGGCCAGGCAGCGGGCGATGATGACCTTTTGCTGGTTTCCGCCGGACAGGGACTGGATCGGAGTTTCGGCCGACGGGGTCCGCACATCGAGTTCCCTGATGTATTTGCCGACCAGTGTTTTTTCATAGCCGCGCTTCAGCACTCCCCACCGGCTGACCTGCTTCAGGAGTGTCAGCGTGGTGTTTTCCCGGATGGACAGCATAGGGATGATGGCCTGCAGCTTCCGTTCCTCGGGGACAAGGGCGATTCCCGCTGCGATCCCCGATGTCGCATCCTTCAGGCGAAGCTTTCGCCCGCCGATCTCGACAGTTCCTGCGTCGGCCTTGTCGGCGCCGTAGATGCAGCGCGCGACCTCGGTACGGCCGGCGCCGACGAGTCCGGCCAATCCAACGATTTCGCCTGCGTACAGTTGCAGATCCACGTCCGCGAAGGCACCTGCGCGGCTCAGGCCGCGGGCTTCCAGGACCAAATGGCCGCGTTCTCGGGGAATATGCTCGTAGAGATCGACGTCCTTGCCGACCATGAGCTGCACGACGGAGCGGGCGTCGAGCTGGTCCGCCGGGATGGAGGATGCGACGGTCTTGCCTTCGCGGATTACGGTGATCTTGTCGGCCAGGGTGAAAACTTCCTCCAGCTTGTGGGAAACGTAGAGGATGGCCATCCCGTTGGCACGGAGTTCCTTGACCAGTTTGTACAGTCTGTCCACATCGTGCTCGGTCAGGGCGGTAGTGGGTTCGTCCATGATGATGACCCTGGCGTCCTGGGCCATGGCACGGGCGATTTCTACCATCTGGCCATCCACGGTGGACAGGGCCATGGCCGGGGTGTCGAGGTTGAGGTGCGGGGCGACCTGGTCGAGGGCTATCCGGGCGCGTTTGCGGATGTCGCGCCGGGAGAGGAATCCTTTTTTACCGCCCCAGTTGCCGAGAAGGATGTTCTCTGCGACTGAGAGGTCCGGCACGAGGTTGTGTTCCTGGTAGATCGTGGCGATGCCCGCGGCCTTGGATGCCACCGTGCTGGCGTGCATGAGTTGGCCGTCGACGTAGACGCCGCCTTCGTCAGGGGTGTAGAACCCGCTCAGTGTCTTGATCAGAGTCGATTTTCCGGCGCCGTTTTCGCCGACAACGCAGTGCACCTCTCCGGCATGAAGCTCAAAGTTCATGCCGGAGAGGGCGACGACGCCCGGAAACATTTTTACGAGGTTGCGTGCTTCGACGACGGCCGGAGCACCTCCGGGCTTCTCGGTCACGGCAGTTCCCTCCTCAGGAACGTGAGTCCGTCACGGGCCAGTGCGTCCATGGACGGTGCCACAGGGCGCCACAGGGACACGGCTTTGGCGATTTCTTCAACGGTGGGCAGGAAGGACTCCACGACGATGGAGCCCTGGTAATCGATCGACTTCAGCGCCTCGAAGGTTTCAGACCAGGGGACGTGGCCGCTGCCCGGCGTTCCGCGGTCGTTTTCGGACACCTGGAAGTGGAAAACCTTGTCACCGGCTGACGTGATGGCTTCACCGATGTTCTTCTCTTCGATGTTCATGTGGAATGTGTCGAGCATAAGGCCCACGTTGTCCCGGCCGATCAATTCGCACAGTTCCAGACCTTGCTGGACGGTGTTGACCAGGTCGGTTTCGAAGCGGTTGAGCGGTTCTATGGCGAGGGTGACGCCCCGTTCGGCCGCGTAGTTTGCCACTTCCCGGAGGCTGTCGGCCGCCCACTGGCGCTGCTGCTGGCGTTCTTCCGGGGAAAGCAGCCTGGCTTTGCCGGTGGCGGAGTACATCGGGCCGGCCACGTGCGGGGATCCGACTGCCTGGGCGATGTCGACGCACAGCTTCAGGTAGTCGATGCCCAGCCGCCGCTTCTGGGGGTCCTCATGGGAGACGTCCCGGTCCGGTCCGAACGCCCCGCAGATGGACACGGGCAGTCCGGTGCGCTCGGAGGCCTTCTTGAGCGCTTCCGCGCTGACCACGGCAGGGTCTTCGATGCAGACCTCGATGAGGTCGTATCCCATTTCCTTGGCAACGTCGAACTGGTCAACGTCCTGGTCGGTGAAGGGTGAGACCAGGATGAAGGTGCTGACGCCGAATTCGTACTTACTCATTGGGCCACAGCTCCTGTTCCAGCTTCTTCATCTCGTTGATGGCCTTTTCTGTGTAGGGGTCCAGGAACTCCAGGTGGCCGCCGCGTGCCATCATCGCGAACGGGTTTGATGCGGCGGGAAGGAGTTCGAAGGTCAGATAACCGTCGAAGTTGATGTCCTTGAGTGTCTGCAGGGTCGGGCGGAAGTCGATGTGTCCTACACCGGGGGCGGCACGGTTCGAGTCTGCGAGGTGGACGTGGTTGACCTTGCTGCCGGCGCGGGCGAAGGCCCCGTGGATGGTGTCTTCCTCAATGTTCATGTGGAAGAGGTCGCCGTGCACACCACCGTTCTTCAGACCTGTCGCGTCCAGGAGCTCCACGGCCCGGTCAAGCCGGTTGAGGAAGTGCGTCTCGTAGCGGTTCCACGGTTCGAGGGTGATGTTGATGCCCACGCTGGCGGCGTACTCGCCCAGTGCACGGACGTTCTCCACAGCCCATTCCCATTCCTGTTCATCGCTGGCCAACGCTTCGGTCTTGCCGACCGGTGACGGTCCGACGATGATGGTCGGGGCACCGACCCCGGCGGCGAAGTCGGCGACGGATTTACCGTAGTCCAAGGCCTTCTGCCGGTTCGCTGCGCTGGGGTTGATCAGGTCGCGTTCCTCGCCGAACCAGATGCTGCAGATGGAGCTGACGTCGATGCCGGCATCCTTCGTTAGCTTGTTGATCTCTTCGACGTTGTGGGTTGCGGGTTCTCCGACGAGTTCGATGGCGTCGTAGCCGTAGCGGGCGACGCGGTCGATTCCCTTGGCGATGTCTTCCTGGTAGTAAACGATGGCGTTGTAGGAATACTTGAAGCGGGACACTTATCTCTCCTTGGTGTGAAGTACGCGTTGGTGCTGCTCCGGGCCAGACAGTGGCGCCTGGCCCGGACGGGTTGGTTGAGCCGTACTGGCCCTAGTTTTTGAAGATGTTTCCCCAGAGCTTGGGGTCATCGACGTTTTCCTTGGTGATGAGCTGGGTGTCAGTCAGCTGCATCTTCGGTACCTGCTTGCCGTCCAGAAGGTCTACCTCGGCCTGAAGGGCGAGGGCCCCCATCTTGAAGGGGTTCTGGTCCATGGTGGCGTCCTGGACGCCCTTGCGGATGCGGTCAAGTGCCAGCGGGGTACCGTCCACTCCGACGAGCGGGATGTGGCCGGCTGCGCCGACAGGGGCGGCCTTGTTGATCTGCGAGAGTCCGGAGACAACGCCGCGGACCATTTCGTCGTTGTGGCTAAAGAGTCCGCTGATGCTCGGATCCGAGGTGAAGTTGTCCACCGTCAGGGACAGGGCGTTGTCGGCCGTCCACTGCGCGTCGCGGGAGATGACTTTGATATCGGGGTACTGTTTGATGCCCTCGGTGAAGCCTTCGCCGCGGAGGATCGCGTGGTAGGCGCCCTTCGCCCCCTGGTATTCGAGTACCGTCCCTTTATTCCCCATCAGCTTGGCCAGCGCTTCGGCGCCAAGCTTTCCGGCCTTCTTGTTGTCGAAGGCAACGGCGGCGTCGGCGACGTCACCGGGAATCACCGAGTCAACCGTGGTGACCGTCTTGCCGGCGTCGTGGATCATCTGCACCCCGGGGGCGAGTTCTGCCGAGTTGTTCGGGCTCAGGACGATGCCGTCCACGCCCTTGGCGAGCTGGTCCTGGATCTGGCTAATCTGGGTGCTGGAATCACCCTTGGCGTCTAGGACCGTCACGTCGACATTCAGTTCCTTGGCCCTGTCCTTGATGCCCTGACCGAGGGCTACCATGAATTCAAAGCTCTGGCTGTAGAGCAGTACTGCGATCTTTTTTGGCTTGGCTCCGCCGCTGTCGCCTTGGGGAGCTGAAGCGGCGGACGCGCCGCAACCGCTGAGGGCTATCGTGGCGGCGGAGACTGCTGCAAGGATCGCCAATTTGGGTGAGGTCTTCATTGACTTGCTCTTTCTGTTGGTTATTTTCGATGCGTGCACCGGACGTACAGCCTCGCGGTCCTACGGAGGAAGGCTAGGCAGGTGTCCCGGCCGTCTGGTCTTGCCCGGATTCGGTCACCGTGGGGCTCACCGGTTTCTGGTCTGTGGCGGGCGGGGGTCCGATCTTGCGTTTCCTCGAGAGGTTCCGCTTGACGTACTTGTAGCGGTAGACGTCCAGGGCGGCGGCAGCGAAGATGACGACGCCTTGGACGATCTTGTCGTAGGAGGACGGGATGCCGAGAAGGTTCACGGCGTTCGAGACCATGGCGATCAGCAACACGCCCAGGAGCGTGCCCTTGATATTGCCCTGGCCGCCGAAGAGGCTGGTACCGCCGATGACGACGGCCGCGATGATGGTCAGTTCGATGCCGTCGCCGGCACGCGGGCTGCCCGAGGCCAGGCGGCCGGTGAGCAGCAGGCCTGCCATGCCGGCTGAGAGGCCGGCGATGACGTAGGCGTTCATGGTCACCCGGTCCACCCGGATACCGGCCAGCAGTGCAGCTTCTTTGTTGCCACCAACGGCGTAGATGGACCGCCCGTACGTCGTGCGCGTCAGCGCCAGGTGTGCCAGGTAGGCCAGCAGCAGAACCGCCGGGATGAGCAAGGGGATCCCGGCGATTTTTGCGCTGACCATGTTGGTCAGCAGCTTCGGAACCGGGGTGATGTTGCCGCCGTCGGTGTAGGCGAAGGCGATGCCGGATCCGGCGGACAAGGTAGCAAGGGTTGCGATCAGCGGGGATATTCCCAGTTTCGTGACCATCAGCCCGTTCAGGGCACCCACCACCCCGCCGACGACCAGGCCGGTAAGGAGGCCGACTTCGGCTGGCATGTTCATCTTCACGATGACGCCCATGGACAGCACGGAGGCCAGGGCCGCGGTGGATCCTACCGAGACGTCGATGCCGCCGGTGAGGATCACGAAGGTCATGCCGATGGCGAATACGCCCAGGATGGTGCACTGGTAGAGCAGGTTGACCAGGTTCACCGGGGTCAGAAACACCGGGCTGAGGAAGGTCAGCAGTACACCGAAGAGCAGGACGACGACGAGCAGACCCTGCGCGCCGATGAAGCTGCCGACACCGGAAAGCTTTGGTCGGGTCTCGTCCCCGGACTTGCCGGGGCCAGCCTTGCTGTTAACCGTGCCGGCGGAGCCGGTGGCCGTTTGTGGCTGCATGGTTGTTTCTCCAGTCATTTCGACACTTCCTCGGGTCGGAAGTGCTAGTTGCTGCCGAAGAGCTCGGCGTTGGTCTTCAAGGAAATGGGCGCACCGTCCTGGCGGGCGGAGTCGGCGGTGGCCATGACCAGCTGCAGGCTCTGAATGTTGTCCGTGACGTCCGTTTCAGCCTTCTGGCCGGTTCCGATGGCGTCGCGGAACGCAGCCAGTGTTCCCAGCCGTTCCTCGACCGGCAGGGGATCCAGGTCGACGTGCATGACGCCGGAGCGTTCCACCGCGCCGGCGAGGAATACGGTGTCGAACAGTGAGGCGAAGTTGATGGTCACCTCGTTGTTCTTCCACGTGATGGCGCCCTTGCTGCCCTGGATTTCCCAGTCGCCGTCCCAGCTGGTCTGCGGACCGTAGGAGCTCCACGAGCCGGTGTATACGACGCGGGCACCGTTGTCGCAGTCGAACTGCACGACGGCGGAGGCGTTCCCCTTGAACCTCGAGGTGCCAGTGTTCCAGGACCGTGCACGCACGGCAGTGGGCTCTACCCCGACGATGCCGCGGAGTTGGTCCAGGTGGTGGATCATCGCGTCCACGATGAGGGGTTCATCCATTTCGAGCCGGAAGCCTTCGAATGGCGGGTTCTTCTTGTAGTCGATGAAGACGTGCTCGAGGTCTCCGATGACCCCTTCGCTGATGAGGCGCTGGACGGTACGTGCGGCGCGCTTGAAGCGGTAGTTCTGGGACACCATGGCCTGCTTGCCGGACTTCTCCGCCGCTGCGATGATGCGGATTCCGTCTTCAAGGTTGTGTGCGAGGGGCTTCTCGATCAGCACGTGCACACCGGCTTCGAGTGCCGGGACGGCCACAGCGGCGTGGTATTCGGGTGGAACGATGACCAGGACCGCGTCGAAGGATTCCTTGTGGTTCAAAGCTTCTTCGATAGTGGCGTAGGCGGGGATTCCATACTGTTCAGCTGCGGCCCGAGCGGCGTCCGGGTTGACGTCGACAACGCCGGCCAGTTCCCAGGTCTTGCTTTGGTGAATTACGTTCAGCCACGAAGCGCCCCATGCGCCGAGCCCTACCTGGATGATTTTCACTGCTGCACTCCTTCTAATTGTTTGATGTCTGGAACATCGGTCCAGTGACCGCTTGTGTTGGATTCGAGGATGCTTTGGGTAAGGGCGGCGGCCCGGAGTCCGTCCCGGAATGTGGGCAAACCCTCCGGGGTTTCCCCGCCGATGGCGGCGTAGGTATCGGCGACGAATGCATTGAAGGCATCCTGATAGCCCTGTGGATGCCCGGCGGGGAGGACGGACAGCCGGGCTGCGTCCGGGGACAGGGCGTCCGGGTCGCGGACGAGCAGCTGGGAGCCGGCCCGTTTGCCTAGCCACAATGTCTCCGGTGCTTCCTGGTCGAACTGCACGCTGCTTTCGGTGCCGGAGATCTCGATCATCAGCCGGTTTTTCCGGCCCGGTGCGACCTGGCTGACCAGAAGGTTTCCCACAGCGCCGGCATCAGTTGCGAATACCGCCGCCACGAGGTCCTCCGTCTGGACGTCCTCGTGGTTGGCCCGGCCGGTAAACAGGGTTCGGCTAAGAGCGCCAATGCGGGTGATCCGGTCATTGGTGACGAATTCGATCAGGTCGCACAGGTGGGAGCCGATGTCAGCGAACGCCCGTGACGGCCCGCCGAGGCCGGCGTCCACCCGCCAGTTGTCGTCGTCCCGGGACAGCAGCCAGTCCTGAAGATAGGACCCTTGGATGGTGGAGATCCGCCCCGTCTGGCCGGAGGCAATGCGTTCCCGGGCTTCCCGCACCATGGGGTGGAACCGGTAGACGAAGGGAACGGTCGCGACGGTTCCGGCGGTCGCGGCCAGCTCCACCAGACGGGCGGCATCCTGCACATTGGTAGCCAGAGGCTTCTCGCAGACCACGTGCTTACCGGCCACAAGTGCGGCCTCCGCCAGGGCTACGTGGGTGGCGTTCGGGGTGCACACGTGGATGACATCAATCGCATCGTCCTCGATGAGGTCCTGGACGGAGGCATAAGCCTGCGCGATGCCCAGACGGTCCTTGGCGCGGGCGGCACTGGCAGGGCTCGAGGACGCGATGCCGGCGGTTTCCGCCCCGGCAGCACGGGCGGCCCGGCTGTGCACCTCTGCCATGAACCCGGCACCGACGAACCCGGCCCGTAACCGGGAGGGGGCTGTCGTGGTTCTGTGGTTTTCCATGCCGAAACAGTGACACGGCCCACAGGGCTTTCGTCAGTCACCCGGCAAAAGTCTGCACCTTTTGACGCTGCTGGGCATGGATTGCTCACCGAAGTTGCACTTTTTGATGCTGCGGGCATTGACGGGTGGACGGGACCGTGCAGGCGCCTGACACTGGGTGAAGATAAGGGCCCTTCGGGGTCGTGTGAGCCTGATGTTTCAAGACCTGAGTCTCACCATTCACCTCTTTCGAGCCCCGAAATGGAGAGACATGGATAACGGCGGCCCCGGCGAACTTTTGCATATCCTGCGGGACGGACTCCCGCGAACCAGGGCGGACCTGGCCGGAATAACGGGCTTGGGACGAGGTGCCATCAGTTCCCGACTTGAGCCGCTCCTAAGACTGGAACTGGTTGCGCCCGTATCGGGTGCGCCTTCCACCGGAGGCCGCCCCTCAGCACGACTGGCCTTCAACCCGGGTGCAGGGTTGGCCGCCGCCGCTGACGTCGGCGCCACACACGCGACCATGGCTCTCACGGACCTGTCGGGAAGGGTGCTCATGGAAACCACTGAACGACTTGAGATTTCGTCCGGACCGGAGCCTGTTCTGGACTGGCTAACGATGACGCTGACCGGCCATTTGAAAGCGATGAAGCGCCCGGCAGCGGATGTCCTCGCCGTTGGCATCGGGCTGCCCGGACCGGTAGAACACTCCACCGGAAAGCCGATCAGCCCCCCGATCATGCCCGGATGGGACGGATTCGATGTCCCCGCTTACATTCAGAGGACCTTTGACGTTCCCGTCCTCGTCGATAACGACGTCAATCTCATGGCCCTCGGGGAGCGGGCGACGCGCTGGCCCAATGAGGACAACATGATCTTCCTCAAAGTCGCCACCGGTATCGGCTCGGGGGTGGTCAGTGGAGGCATACTGCAGCGAGGCGCGGCAGGGGTCGCTGGAGACGTCGGCCATATTGCTGTTTCCAGAGGGGCAGGAATTCTATGCCGCTGCGGCAAGAGTGCCTGCCTGGAGGCGATAGCGGGCGCCCCCGCCATCGCCGCGCAACTCCGCGAAAACGGACTCGAAGCAACCACCGCAAGCGACGTCGTCACACTCGTCCGTTCCGGTGATTTGGCCGCGATTCAAGCCGTCCGCCAGGCCGGGCGCGACATCGGAGAAATGCTCAACATGTGTGTCAGCTTCATCAACCCCTCTCTGATTGTCGTGGGCGGATCGCTTGCACAATCCGGAGAACATTTGATCGCCGGGATCCGCGAAACCGTCTACGCCCGCTCAACACCGTTGGCGACCCAGCACCTGAATATCACCCAATCCGAAACCGGGCAGAAAGCCGGAGTGGTTGGTGCCAGCATCTTGGCCATTGAATATGCCCTCGCCCCTCACCGAGTCAATGACCTCGTAACCAGGCTGAACTCCGGCGGAGACGAAGATACTCACGATCTCCAGAAAGTGGAGCATGTCGCCCAGACATCCCAACCGCTCCCTGACGTGACGGCCAAACAGTTGCAGGACGCATTTCCTTGACCACGTCTCCGAATAAAGACGCGGAAGACAGCCGCACCAGGGTGGAAAGCGGTGGATTGGGTCGCTTCTCCCAAGCACCCGCGCTCTTCAAGGGCATGCTGCCCCAGGCCTTGTGACAACGATACTCGTCGTGCGGGGTGCCTGTACGACGAATTCACCAGCGCCAACCAAGGGCTAGACACGTAAAATAAGCCTAACAGCGGACGTCCTTTCGGCCGGTCTTACGAGCACCGCAACCCCTTCCTCAAGGCGTCGCGGCTGCTCCCCAGACCGCCAGAGTGGTCCAGCTGCAGAAGGAGGATGGAATGCCTCGACCTGGAAACGGGAACAGCAGCCGCCTGCGACGATATGTAGTGCCGGAGGGGCTCAATCCCGAACAAAGGTTTGAACATTGGCGGGCATGGTACGGCAGTGCCGTGGAAACCCCGATGCGGTTGGAAAAGTCGGGACGTCAGACTCCTGTGTCTTTCAATCCTGCCGCCCTTAATCTCAACGGGCCGGGCTTCAGCCTCATAGAAATGTTCAACGGGCCCGCATTGGGCTCGTGGGCTCCGAATCCCGACGCCGCGGACCTGCGTCTGGCCTACTTCCGCAAGGCGCCGGGACTAATCCTCGCTCTCGACGGCGTGCCTGAACCGGTATCAGCCGGCTCCGTCAGGTTCATCGATACTTCGCTGGGCGGAAGTTTCGATGCTCCCGAAGGCTTCCACGCCCTTCAGCTCAACATCGACCGCAGCAGCCTGAATGTGAGCCAGGCCGAACTGCGCTCCCTGCTTCGCCTGCCTGACCTCGCGAAGCACCCAATTGTGGGCACTTTCGTGATCCCTGCGCTAATGAGTTGGAAGCAGCCAGGTATCGATCGTGAAGCATCGGCAACCGCAGACATTCTCCGGTCCGTGATGGCATCTCTGGTGGGCTCCCTGCTCGAAACGCCGGTCGACGATGAGGCGCAGAAGCCGGCCCTAAGCCGGGCGGTGAAGAAATACCTTGATGCCAGTTACGAGAACCCCAATCTCGATGTGGCTCTGGTCGCCGATAAGTTCAATCTCTCCCGTCGCTCCCTGTTCTACTTTTTCGAGAATGAAGAACTTCACTTGGGTGAGCGTATACGCGCCTTGAGGACGCGCAAACTGCTGGAGCTCCTCCTTCAGGACGACTCCCGAAGAATCAGCTACTCAGAAATTGCGGCATCGTGTGGATTCACCAACGTGCAAAGCATGCGCCGTGCGGTGAAAGAGTTTACCGGGATGAATGTGAGGGAGATCCACCGATCCGAGACTGGAGTTCGTGTTGCGCTGCAACAACTGCGGGAGTCGCTGGTCCCCTAGCGCCTAACCGCAACCGCGCTGGAAGCGTCAATAGGCGACATCCGAGCCCTTTTAGACCCCGGTCCGACCTATCGGCTAGGGCATGTCCAACTTTCACCTGTGCTGCAACACTGCTTGACGACAGTCATAGCAGCAGCCGCCTGAGAGACAAGGCGGCAAGACACTACTCCGGAAATGGGCGTGAGGCTTCCAAATGACGGTTAATGCCTCATTGATCAGGTCTTGCACCCAGCCGCTTGCGGGCTGGCTGCGTTGCAGTTGAGCAAACAACAGCTTGAAGTACACCCCAGCCTGACGTCAGGCAGGATAGGGCCCGTTAGGCCACTCCCGACACCACCGGCGAACAGTCTCGATGCCAATCTGACAGTAGGCGTCCGAAACGCAGATCAACTGGAGGGTGAGGGACTACCACCGGTCACTGGACGTGCCGGCTACCAATCGTCCAGATGCTGTCTGGACGATTGGGCTGTGCGTCAATGCTTGCCGTGTGAGGCTCATTCTGCCCGCCTGCGCAAAGACGGCGACTGACGCTCCGGTGCCGGGCGGGCCTGGGCCGGCTTGTGGGTCATGAAGACCAGGCGGTGCACATCGATCACGCGACCGACTATGCCTCCTCGCCTTCGGCGAGCGCGGCACGGATAAGTTCGGCGTAACGCTGGGCGCCGGGAGTTAAGGTGTCCAAGTACCGGGCCAAGTCGGCCACCCGGTCGAGCCGTCCTTGCTGGTCCCGCACAATGGCGAGAAGCGCGTCGGCGTCGGCCGAGGCCATGGACCGACTCGTTGCTGCCCGGGCCTGGATTGCAGCGAGGGTCTCATCCTGGGCGTCCGGCTTGGGGACGTCTGCTTGGGCCGTTGCTGCCTTCTCGCCTGATGTCGGGGAGCTCACCGGAGTTTCCTTCAAGCCATCGAAGTGGTCGAGGCGGGAGTACTGGGTTGCCGCGTCATCGGCCACCAGGTGCCGGCGAATGAAAGATCGGAACCACGACATTGGCGCTCCTCAATGTAGATCCTGCCAGCAAGGGTGGCCCCTGACCGTGGAAGTCCGGACGCAGAGTTCATCGTGTTCCGCATGGTGGGCTGCCGTTACGTTCGGTTCGGGATCCCGGGATGGGGCTAACTACCCCAGGTACAGGAGGTACCGAGCGCTGCTGCGGAAGGGACCACTCACCATCCCCCAGCTCGTCGATCCGCACGGCATCACCACGCCGCATGTTCGCTCGCTCTTCATCGACAACCTCCCGGACAGGGCTGCAACTCTCGATTACTCCTCCCTGGCCGGTCTGGCGCGGATGCTGGTCAGAAACTGGGTCCATATTGAACGCCATCATCCACGAAGGGACGGCATCAGACTCGCACGACACCGCCGCGGCGTGGAAACACCGGCTTCGGCATCTCGCCGACGGCCGTGAACGCCGCGACTACTTCGCCCATCTGATCGCGGAACGAGGGTTCTATCTCGATCTTGCCCAGCGGGCGGTTACCCCGAACCCGAACGGTGGGCGGCCTGGGCCTGCCCGTCCCCCGTTACCGCCGCTGAAACAATCGAGCTGGCAAAACAAAGCACCACAGGCATCCCGCATGCATCAGCGAACCCGCACCTTGGCGCCATGGCTCAACGCACTGGCGTCTGCGGCCGAGCAGGAACGCAACGAAACGGCCGCACTTCTCCACGCAGCATCCCGGACCGCCGAGGGTGAACTCCTAAGCCTTCATGGGAAGACGTACCGCCGCGTGGTCCGCCGCCACTATCGGAACAACGCGTGGCCCTCAGTGGAAGACCTGGAGACGGGCACAGTCACCCGGCTGCGCCGCGCTGAGGAGACAGCGTTCTGGAGCTAGGCGGTCCTGGAGGTCCTCCGCCTGACAGGGCTGGGGGTTGAAGAACTCGTCGAACTGACTCACCCGTCCATTCGGCGCTGCATTCCACCCCACCCGGCGGTGAAGCGACTGTTCTGCTGCAGGCCGCCTCGTCCAAGACCGACAGGGACGGCTATTTCCCGCTTCCCTAGAACTGGGCTCCGTCCTGGCACCCATCCGGCGGGTTAAGGGACCGGACGACACACTCCCCCTCCGGAGCCCCTTCGACCCGCTGGAACTCAGCTGGGGCCCCAAGCTCCCCCACCTATTCCAGCTGAGGCTTGGCGGAACACCCCGCGTGATGTCTACGGCCGTGCCCGGACTCTGCTCCGGGCAACGGCAGTAAAGGCGGACTGTAGAGACATCGACGGGACGGAGCTAACCTTCACCGCTCACGATCTGCGGCGAATCTTCGTGGAAAGTCGTCGGCCGTGCCGGACGCGCGGGGAAAGCCGGTGCCCATGGAACGGCTGCACGTGACGGAAAGAGGCGCCCTGCAAGTCATGATCACCCCGCCCGTGCACAAGGGGTCCTTCTGAGCCGTGTGGCCCAAGGGATCCTTGACCCGAAGAGAAAACAGGCCTTTGACCTGCGGAAACACTGTGCCCGAGGTGGGACTCGAACGGGGTTCCAGCCCTTGCGAACATTGGGAACTCCCGGAAACATAACGAATCCGGCCCGATCCGACCCACATACGACGCAGACCGAAGCCCAAAGTGTGTACTTAGTACACACCACCAATTTTGTACGGCTCCACGGTTTCCCAGGCAAGGACGTACGTAAGTGCACGGCCGATTCGGCTAGTCCTAGAATCGGGCTGTAAATTCGGCGGACCCTCTGCCGAGTACGTAGTCCCACTCGTCGAGATCGGCAAATGCTCATTGAAATCAATCAAGGACCCGAGCGTCCGCGTAGAATCGGGGGCAGTGAACCCCCGGTTCCTTGTGAACACAAGGGAAACCGTAGGTCCTGAGGTATTCCGTGATGTTGAGATTCGCTGTGCCCCAGGCGGCGGGCAATCGGACCCTTCACGGTTAATCGAGGCTGGAGGGCAACTTCTTCAATGTCGCACATAGATCGCAAGGCTCTAGTCTCGGCCGTCATCGGCCTCGTTATCGCACTTGTTCCGGCGTTGCTCGGTGCTCCCGAACTCGCGCCCTTGATCGGATGGTCTGTCGCCGGCTGCGTCTTCCTGGCCTGGGCGTGGGCTAAGGCGTGGCCAGCTGGTCCGGAGGCCACGGGTGAACTCGCCCGTCAGGAAGGTCGGTCTCGACGGCTCGTTGACTCCCTCATCACAGGCGCGACATTCGTCAGTCTCGTGGCGGTCGTCTTTGCATTGATCCGCAGCCAGCAGAAGGACCCCATCGGCGTGGCCGCGGCGCTCCTGGCGGCTCTCGGCGTGGTGGTCGCATGGGCTCTCGTCAACACTGTCTTCGCGTTCAAGTACGCTCGGATGTACTACCACGACGACCGCCATCGCTTCCGCTTTAACCAGGACGAGGACCCGTCGTACAGCGACTTCGCCTTCGCAGCATTCTCTATCGGCATGGCATACAGCGCGAGCAATGTGAACGAGTCATCCACTCCCTCCCGCAGGATCGCCCTGGGGCACGCTTTGCTCTCCTACTTCTTCGGCACCTTCGTGGTCGCAGTGGCGATCAACCTCGTCGTCAGCCTCGGCCAGTCCAGTTGACGGAACCACGAGGTTCCCGCCGGACTGTTTGCTCAACCGCATCGGCGGCGGTGCGACGACGGGACTGCATGGGTTGTTCATCGACGCTGAGATGAAACGGCGGCAGCTCATCGCCTCAGTCGAAGGAACACCGGCCGGGCTCGCGTTGATCCAACGCCTGGCTGGTACGGCCGTCACCACCCCATGAACGGCCCGCGCCGCAACCAGCAAACCCGGTCTGGGTACTGCCACGAGTTCAGGCATCGAAGTCCACTTCTACTAACCAGGGACCGGATGAGGCCATGACCATTGCAAAGTCCGTGCTGCTGTTCATCCTGGCTGCCATCGCTGAAATCGGCGGCGCCTGGCTCGTGTGGCTGGCCGTCCGGGGAGACCGCGGCTGGAGTGGTGGGCCGGCCTAGGCATCGCCGCAGTAGTGATCTATGGGTTCATCGCGACCCTGCAGCCCGACGCGAACTTTGGCCGAGTTCTGGCAGCATACGGCGGAGTGTTCGTGGCTGGTTCACTGGCATGGGGCATGGTCTTCGACGGATTCCGGCCCGACCGATGGGACGTCATGGGTTCCGTAATCTGTCTGCTCGGCGTTGCCGTGATCATGTTCGCCCCGCGCAACGCTGGCCAGCCGGATGATGCTTGCATAGTGGAAGTGTCAAAGCTGAGCTTCAGGGCAGAGGACTTGGAAACATTCTCCCGTGGCCCGGCGGGAATGTTGAGCAGATCAACGGGGAAAAGTGCGTGACGAACAGCACCGCGATCAGGACGAGCACGACAGCGATGACGCCGTAGAGCGTATTGGACTTGAGCCGGGTGGCCCAGTGGGCTCCGATCCAGGCACCGATGAGGCTGCCGGCCAAGAGATTCAGGCCTATGAACCAATAGGTCGACAGGTCTGCCAGCGTGACGCCGAAGAGCAGGGCAGGCAGAGCGGCGATGACAACGGTCAGGCTCATGGCCTTGTTCACGATGATGGCCTGCAAGGCCGCGAAGCCGAAGACCCCGATGAGCAGGGACAGCCGGAACTCGGCACCGCCTAGGCCGATCATGCCGCCCAGGACTCCGATGACGGTGCCGGCAAGGAAGACCAGGGCGAGGGAGGGCTGGGGAATTCCCCCGTTCCCGGGTCAACGAACAGTGTCCGGTACTGGGACTCGCCCCGGGCCGGGTCGGCGAACAGCACCCGGGCGGTGTCTTCCGGCCCGGGGCCGGGCGGACGGACGGCAACCGGGGCCGCGCCGTCGGCGTGGTCGACCGCGGCCTGGACCTGGCCGGAGAGCGGTGGCGGTTGCGACACGGCGGGGACGTGCAGCTCACGGGAATAGAGGGCCTGTTCCAGTTGCGGGCTCACGGCGTAGAGGCCGCCGGTGATGGCCGCGATGAGCAGGAAGGGCCCGGCGAGGATGCCGGCGTAGAAGTGGATCCGCAGCAGGAACGCGCGGAACCATCCACTGTCCGCCGGGGCTGTGGTGCGTGGGTCGGCTGGTGGTGTGTCCTGCAGCGGTGCAGGGGGTCTGTCAGGAGAGTCATGGTCTTGGTCTTTCAACGTCGGTGTCCGCCGTGCGGCGCGGCTGTGCCAGCACCCTGGCGCGGCGGGTCTGGTGGTCATGGGCCGGAGGGTACGCCAAAGGCACCCGTCACCGGCGGGCCGGCGGGGTCTTCGGGGTGTCCGGCAGGAGGCTCTAGCGGCGGTTTATTTAACCTTGGTCGGGCGGGTGCGGGCCAGCGCGGTGACGCCGGCGGCGAGTCCGATCAGGCCGGCGGCAAGCCCGAACCAGCCCGCTGTGGAGCCGCTGTTATCGGACGTACTCGCGACCGGGGCGGCGGCCGGCGCCTGGGACGCTGCCGGTTCCGCCACTGCCGCTGCCGGGACTGCGGCGGGGGCGGCGGATGCTGTGGGCGCGGCGGCGGTGTCGGCGTCCCTGGCCGTGGTCACGAACGACGGGGCGGGGTGCTCGGGCTCGGCCTGCCCCTCGACCGCCTTCTCGTCCCACTTGACCACGGTCCCGTCGGTGTACGTCTGGGCCGCGGGCAGAACCACGGTGGTCCCCGCGTCCGGCAGGACACCCACGGAGAGGGAGAACGCCTGGTATTCGTTCGGCCCGATCTGGTGGGCGGCGTCGGCGGTCCACACCACGGAGCGGGGCGCCTTGGTCACGGTGGCACCTGCAACCGTGACCGGCTTGGGCAGATCACCCGTGGTGACCACGGCGGTCCAGCCCTCGATCGGCTTGACCGACACCGAAGTCAACGGGGTGTCGGTGGGCAGGGTGACTTCGAGCTTGCTGGTCTTGGCCGTAGGGGATTCGTTCGGGACGTTGAAGGTCAGGTGGCTGTAGCCCCCTGCGGCCGGGTCATCGGACTCGACGTGGACGTGGGCCGACGCGGCCGCGGCGCCGGCGGCGAGCAGGCCGGCGGTCATCGTGGCGGCTGCGGCGGTCTTGAGGGTACGGCGGAAGGAGGTTTGCATGGCAGTTGTGCCTTTCACAAGAAGAACTGGGTCAGGGACCGGCCGGAACGGTGTCCGTCCGGGAATAGCAGCAGGTGGCCGCCTGCCCTCCCCTGTCCGTGTGAAAGGGGTTCGTCAGGTGGCCGGCGCGGGTGCGGGAGGGCCACGCCGGGCCGGGAGCCGGCGGCTAAGCCGGTCCACGGGGAGCGCCTGGTGGGCTATGCGCGCTCCGGGGACGCGGGCCGGCACCACGGTGACAGGCCTCGGCAGCTGCACGAGGGGGCGCAGCCAGGAGATCAGCGCCGACAGTGCCCGTTCCCCGCGGGCCAGCAGCAGCGCGGTGCCAAGGGTGGCCACGGCGTGGGCGGCGAACATGGCCGCGTCCATGGCCCCGGACGTTGCCGGCATGGCCTGCTCCACCAGCCCCGGGGCGAGACCCGTGGCCGTGTGTCCGGCATGGCCGTAGGTTCCCGGGTCCGGAAGTCTCACGGGCGCCGCGGCGGTCAGAGCGCTGAACGACCAATGCAGCCAGGCCTGACCTGCGCCGAGCAGCCCGGTCAGGACAGGAAAGGACAGCCGGAAGCGGGTCAGGACCGCCACCGGGACCAGCGCCACGGCACACAGCGCCGTCATGATCGCCGGGTCCGGCACGTGGCCGCCGCCGGCCAGGTGACCGCCGGCCGCCAGCGCCACGATGATGGAGCCGATCAACCCGGTGCGGAACAGCCGGAAAGAGGCGCGCGTCATTGTGGGCGGTCCTTTCCGGGTTCCAGGGGCAAGGCCGGTTTCAAATTTTACGGACCGAACGGCGTCGGGGGACCCCCGCAGGGCGTTCATGACACGCGTCCGTCGGTGCCGTGCACGCCCAGCCGGCGGCGAACGTGAACGGCGGTCCCGGCCAGTCCCGCAGCCAGCACGGCCCCGCCGACGGCCAGGCCCCACGGTGGCGCCACCGTTGCCCCGGATTTCGGGGCCGGAGCCGAAGATGCAGGGACGAGAGCCGTGGCGGGCCGCTCTTTTGGCCCGCCTGCGCCGGCGGTGAAGGAAAAGGTCCCTTCGATCGGGTGGGAGTCCGCGGACACTACCCGCCACACGACCATGTAGCGGCCGGCGGGGGCGCCGGCTTTCACAGCCTGGGTGACATGATTGTCGACGACGGCGAGCGGGCCCTCGGACTGGTTCGTCCCAGCCTCGTCCTTAATCAGGATCAGGGAGCCCATGGCAATCGGGGTGTGCATGAACGTCAGCCGGATGGTTGGCGGAACGGACGCGACAGTGGAACCGTTGGCCGGTTCGGTCCCCTCGAGCGCGTCGTGGGCCATGGCCGGGGCGGCCGGAGCAAGGGCAGTCGCGAGGGCGGCCACGAGCGCTCCCGCCGCAGCGGACCGCATGAGCGCACCTGCGAATCCGACATTCACCGCCAACCCCCTGTCATCAAGCCACGTCGCTGCTACAAGGTGGAACCGGCGATGACGGGTGCCACTTTCCGGCCGTTGCACCCAGCACCCGGTCGCCGACCACAGAATATCCACGCACACCCGCGACAAACCTTGGACCGCAAATGCCCCAACACGACGATGACTGTCCGCTCAAAATTCCCGGCCAATCCCCCGTCCGCATCAGGCCGCCGGCTGACGGATCCCCTGGAGCAGGAGCGCCGACGGCGGAACACTCAGATCCCGCACGCCGCCTTGCCGTGGACGACTCCGATACAGTCCGCGCAAGTCAGAGGCTTCGTGCCGGTCCTTGCAGTTAGAGCGGCAGCCAAACCTGCCTCCGCAGCAAAGCGGGCAGGAACCAGCCGGAAAGTCATGCCACACCGAACTCGCACCTGCATGAAGTCGCATCACCACGAAGCAAGGAGAGAGCCGCCCACGGCAGCGGCATCATTTTGCTGACACAGGTGTGTACACCGCACACACCACCTTTGGCCGAACAAAAGGGCCTCCAAACCTTCCCCGGCTCAGTGGAACTGAGTGAATCAAGGGGAAACTTCTCCAAGAAACTCCCCTAAGTCATGTCATCCCCACATCGCCACGACATGGATAGGAAAAACGCCAACCACGGCCACGATCCCGAACCAGTAAGGAGATCAAGAAAACCCCAGATCCCAGCAAGCGGAGGGCCCACGAGCCAAGACCCTGAACCCGCCACGCACACAACTACACAGGCCACCGCGGCGGGCAGGCACGTGCCGAAGAACAGCGTCAGAGGGACCAACCATGGGAATGTACGCACGTTAAAGCAAAACCCCTCTTACGAGGGGATATGCTGTGCCCGAGGTGGGACTCGAACTGCATTCCCTCCCGTGCAAACACTGGACTTCCGCGGAAACATGCGGAAACCGGTCCGATCCGACCCACCTACGACCCGATCCGAAGGCCGAAGTGTGGACAATGTACGCATCCCCATGTTGGCCGCTCGAGCACCCCCCTCCGGCCGCACTCCGCACTCCGCATCGAAATGGCGGGGAGCGTCCGTTTAACGGTGGCACGGTTAACCGGACACTCCCCCTGTGGCAAGAGATACCGGCACCTGAGGTAAATGTTCAGCCTTTGCTCGCATCTAGGGCCGGACGTTGGACATATCTTGTGCTGTTTCACCAAGTCCGGAACTTCGGCCGAGTGAGGCAGGCAGACTCTCGCCATGCCGTAGGCTATTGGCCGTCCCCTTTGACGATCCCTCGTAACAGTCCTGAATTTCAGAACTAAGTGCGGATGGTCCGGTAGATACCGGTGTGGTCCAGGTCGCCGTCGCCGGCTTCGATCATGTTTTCGAATGCGTTTTCCAGGCACGTGGCTAATGGAAGTTTCAGCCCTTTATGCCCGGCAGTCTCGGTGATGAACCTGAGGTCTTTGAGCTGGTTCTTGGCGGATCCGCCTCCCTCAAAGTCGGCGTCAATCCATCTCTGTCCCTTTTGCGCCAGCACTTCCGAATTGGCGAGACCGCCGGAAAGCACGGACTGCACTTTCTCGAGGTCCAGACCGGTACTGCTTGCGAGGGCCATCGCCTCGGCAAGGGCCGTTACGGTGGCAGCCACCACGATCTGGTTGCATGCCTTCACGGTCGAGCCCGCACCGGTATCGCCGAACCACACGACCGTCGAGCCATACAGCGCGAATAGCGGTGTAACACGTTCCACTGCTCCGTGGGGGCCTCCAACCATGATGCTCAGCCGGCCCTCCTCCGCGCCGATGGTGCCGCCGCTGAGGGGTGCGTCCACGACGGTCAGGCCCCAGTTTCGCAGGCAGTCGTCGGCGAACTCTGCGACCGCCACCGGTGACACCGTCCCGTGAATCACGAGGATTGGATGGTCAATGCCGGCCGTCTTCCACCCGGCCAGCAGCCCTTCTTCACCATGAAGAAGGGCTACCACCTGGGGCAGGTCGGGCAATACGGTCAGCACGACCTCGCTCGCGGCGCCGGCCGGGGAGGCGGCCACCCTGCCCCCGCCAATTGCGTGGGCTTTTTCCGCCGTGCGGTTCCAGAGCGTCAGGGGCACCCCCGCGGCGATGATGTTGCGGGCGATCGGGGCGCCCATGGGCCCTGTTCCCAGCAGGGCCACTGACGCGGGCAGTCCGGCGGAAGAAACTTCCATCGTTGTGTGTCTCCTGGATTAGAAGGGGATGAGCCCGGCGAGGGCGGGGAGGAAGGTGCTGAACCAGGGAACGGCGGCCAGTACGAGGAGCCCGATGAACAGGGCGATGAGGTACGGCCAGAAGTGCTTCAGGCTGTTTTCCACGGTTTCGCGGGCGGTGGCACAGGCGACGTAGAAGCCGACGCCGGCCGGGGGCGCGAACGAGCCGATGCCCATGGAGATGATGAGCACCATGGCGTACTGCACCGGGTTGACGCCGAAGTCGGTGGCGATCGGCAGCAGCAGCGGGGCAAAGATGAGCACCGCCGGCAGGCCCTCGAGCAGCTGGCCCATGATGACGAGGAGGATGACCGTGAAGAGCATGAACAGGACCGGTGAGTCCCCGAGTCCGGACATGAGGTCGTGGATCTGCTGCGAGACGCCGGCGAGGGCGAGGGTCTGGGCCAGGGGCGAGGCGGCGGCGATGATGAAGAGCACCATGCCCGCCGTCGTCGTCGTTTCGCGCAGGGTGTCACCGAGGAGTTTCTTGTTGCCCCGCCGGTAGGCGGCGGCCAACACGAAGGCGTAGGCGACGGCGACCGAGGAGACTTCCGTCGGGGTCGCGAAGCCGCTGAGGATGCCCACCACCATGCCGACTGGCAGGAGGAGGGTGGGCAGGGCGAAGAAGGTTGCGGAACCGCGTGCCCGCCAGGTGGCCTTGGGGCTGGCGACGCCGCCCTGCTTGCGGGCCCGAAGGAAGACGAGGGCCATGACGACGAGGGCAAGGAAGGCCGCGGGAACGAAGCCGGCCAGGAACAGGGTGGTGGTCGAGATGGTGGTGATGGATCCGAGGATGAGCAGGACGATGCTGGGCGGGATGGTTTCGCCCATGATGGCCGAGGCCGACAGGACGGCCACCACTTCGCCGCGGGGGTATTTGCGCTCTTCAAGCATGCCGCGCATGGTGGTGCCGACGGCCGCGACATCGGCGACTTTTGAGCCGGAGATGCCGGAAAAGATGTACATGGTGACCACTACCACCTGCAGCAGGCCGCCGCGCAGGTGGCCGATCAGGGCGTCGACGAGCTTGGCAAGGGGCAGGGTGAGTCCGGCGGAGTTCATGACCGTGCCGGCGAGGATGAAGAACGGGATGGCCAGCAGCACGAAACCCTTGGCGCCCGAGGCCATGCCGATCGGGATGGCGCTGACGTCGGAAATGCCGCCCAGGTACAGGTAGATTCCCGAGGCCAGGGCCAGGACAAAGGCGATGGGGAGGCCAAGGAAGAGCAGCAGGAACAGCACGGCGAGCACGACGCCGAGGAGGACGTTCGGCGATGCGTAATAGAACAGGGGCGGGGCCAGGACGACGACGGCGACCATCGCCGCGGCGATGCCGGCGGCGGCCAGAACAGGCCGGCGGTCCTGCCGCCAGAGCTTGACGAGCGCGAACCACGCGATGAGCACCATGCCGATAGAGAACGGCATCGAGACCCAGAACACGGGCAGCTGCAGGATCGGGGTCTTTTCTTCAATCTGCTGGGCCAGGGTTGGCACGAACAGGGCGAACGCGCCCGCGCTCATGACGAAGACGAGCCAGTCGACCAGGGCGGCCAGATACGGCTTCCACGCTGCGGGCAGCCGCATGATGAGTGCCTGCACCGACATGTGCGCACCCTTGGGATACGCGATGGCTCCGCCGATGAACGCAATGGTCAGGAGCGCGATTTCCGACACTTCCTGGGTCCAGAGCACTGAATCACCAGTGACGACCCGGACCGCGATGTTCAGCAGGATGACGACAAGTTCGGCGAGGATGGCCGCACCCACGACCCATTCCAGGGCCTTGTCGAGCCACGCGGCGCCGCTCCAGCCTGGCGGGACGTGGCCGTGGTGCAGGATTTCTTCCGCGTCGGACGGAATGACCTCCTCGAGTTCCTCGGGAGCGAGCGTGCGTTTCATGTTCTTCCAGACTTTCGACATTGAGAGCGGGATGTTGCGGGCGGGCCGGGGCGCCACTGGCGCCCCGGCCCGTATGGGCTACTTGGAGGAGGCTGTGAAAGCGATCGCCTGGTCGAAGAATTCCTTGCCGATCAGCCCGGAGAACTGCGGGTAAAGGCTCTTGGAGGTGGCCTTGAATTCTTCTAGGCCCGAGGCGCTGAGCTCGTTGACCGTCATGCCCTTGGCCTTGAGTTCGTCCAGCTGCTTTTTGGACTGTTCGGCGTCGTAGCCGGTCTTGAACGTCGCTGTTTCGGTCGAGGCGTCAGTGAGGGCCTTCTTTTGGTCCGCGGAAAGCCCGTCCCACTTCTTGGACGAGAGGGCGAGCACCCAGGCGTCGTTGATGTGGTTGGTCATCGACACATACTTCTGCACCTCGGAGAACTTATTGGTCCAGGGCACCTCGATCGGGTTTTCCTGGCCGTTGATCGTTCCGGTCTGCAGGCCGGTGAAGACCTCGGAGAAGGCCATGGTGGTGGGGCTTGCGCCCAGCTTTCCGAAGAAGTCGGTCCAGAGCGGGTTGCCGGGGACACGGATTTTCATGCCCTTCAGGTCCGCCGGCTTCTCGATGGGGCGTACCGAGTTGGTGATCTCGCGGCCGGTGCGGGTAAGGAATGACAACGCGACGGTGTCCTTGGCGGCGAGCTTTTCCTTCAGTGCCTGGCCCGGCTTCCCGGCCAGGAACGCCGCTTCCTCGGTGGTGTCCTTGAAGAGGTAGGGGATGCTGATGCCGTTCATTTCCGGCACCACGGAGGCGTACACGGAGGTCGAGAGGATGAGGGCATCGAGCGAGCCGCCCTGCAGGCGGGTGACGGCTGCATTCTGGTCGCCGCTGAAGCTCGTGCCGTTGGGAACGACCGTGACGACGACCGATCCGTTGGAGGTCTTCTTGACCTCATCGGCGAAGTGCTGGGCGGAAACGCCGACGGACGAGGTCAGCGGGTCCGGGATGGACAGCTGGATCTTCGCCGGTGCGCCGCCGGAGGAGCCGGGCGCTCCTGAGGCGCAGCCGGCGAGGAGCGTGGCGGCCAAGGTACAGGCCAGCACTCCGGTGAGGGCGCGGGTTTTGGATTTCATGCGATGCCTTTCTTCGTTGGAAGGAGTCTGGTTCCGGAGGCGTGAACGACATCTCATGAAGTTCATAGCCGCGCCCGGTTTAGTGCGGGGAGCGTCAGGCGCTGAGGGCCGATTCCGTCACGAGTGCTTCGGTTTCGCGGCGCAGTTCAAGGGCCTGGGCCAGGGAGTCATCAATAATGACGTCGTCCCAGCCAACAATGTCGCCCTTGGCGACATCGTTGCGCAGTTCCACGTGGTGGGCCAGTGCGACGGGGAGGGCCCCTGTTGCGACGGAGTGCCTGGCCGAAACGAGCTTGCCCCAGACCGTGTATCCGCCCTCGCCGTCGAGGAATTCGCCGGCTTTGAGGTCCTTCTTGGCCGTCGCGACGACGTCGCCGAAGAAACCGATGGGCGAGCCGGTGGAGATCCCCCGAAGTGCGGCGTTGGCGATGGACATGTTCAGTTCCAGGCCCACGTAGTGGTACGGGCGGTACAGGGCGGCATACTGGCCGGTGGGGTCCGGATGCCACGGGTATTCGTTGAAGCAGCCGGAAACGTAGTCGTTCGTGGCCTTGACGACGACGAAGACGCCTTCCTGGGTGTTGTGGGGGATCCAGGAACCGTCACGGTTGACGCTGGACATGACGTCGACGCTGCCTTCGTGGGCGAGGGCTCCCCCGACGTCGGCGGGGCGGCAGATTGTGGCGATTTCCTCGACATTCCCCGGTGTGAAGCTCAGGCCGTTGTCAGAAGGTACCAGGCCGGCTCCGTTGGCGACGGCGGCCATCTCGATGGAAGCCTTCGTGCCGTCACGGAACGAAGTGTGCATGTTCGGGTTCAGCTGCCCCGAGTCGGTGAGTTCCTTGGAGAACTCCCAGTTCTCCCAGACGTTGTCCGGGTTCATCTCGTGATAGTGCTCAAGGTACTTTGCGCCCTTGCCGGCACAGACAACGTCGAAACCACTGGTGCGTGCCCAGTCCACGAGTTCCATGATGAGGGCCGGCTGGTCGCCATAGGCCATCGAGTAGACAACACCGGCGGCTTCCGCACGCTTGGCCAAGGCGGGACCTGCCAGGGCGTCCGCTTCCACGGTGACCATGATGATGTGCTTCTTCGTTTCAATGGCGCGCAGTGCATGCTTCACACCCACGATGGGGTTGCCCGTCGCTTCCACGATGACGTCGATGTCGACGTCGAAGAGCTCGTCCGCGCTGGCCACGATCGTCGTGGAGCGGTCCCGAAGGGCGGTGGCGATGTCCGGTGCGATCTGGTCTTTGGGCCACCCGACGAGATCGAAGGCGCCTTCTGCGCGCTTGACGTTGATGTCCGCGATGGCGACGACGTGGACGCCCGGGATGTTGTTCGCCTGCGCCAGGTACATGGTGCCATAACGGCCGGCACCAATCAGGCCAACCCTGATGGGACGGCCTTCCTGCTCGCGGTCGCTGAGGAGTTTGTGAAGATTCATGGGGATCTCTCTGGTTGACGTTCGCATCGGACCCCCCGCCTGAAGGCGGAGCAACGTCGTCGTCGCGAATGGAGTTTAGGACCGGAGTGGAACCGGTTCCACATTTGTACCAGTCCGTGTTAGTCTGTGTCAACAGTCACAATCGAACGCAGTCGAACGGGCAAGGATTGCAGGGCGGTAGACAGCCCGCGGTCATCAGCCACCGATAGCGGACCTCAAGGAGGAGCGGCGAAGAAGGCCCCAACCATTCGCGATGTCGCGGCGGCTGCGGGAGTCTCGGTCTCTGTGGTCTCCCGGGTCCTGAATCCGGACTCCGGCCCCGTCGCGCCGGCAAAACGGCAGGAAGTCCTCAGGATCATTGATGAGCTGGGCTACCGCCCCCGGGCCGCGGCCCGCGAGCTCAGCGCAGGCCATGCACTCACCATCGGGCTGGTGGTCACGGACCTCTCCAACCCGTTCTTTGCCCGCCTGGCGGACCGCATCGTGTGGGAGGCGCGCAGCCACGGGGTGCAGGTTGTCTTAATGACCACCCAGGAGGATCCGCACCTGGAGGCGGAGTCCTTGGATACGTTGCTGGACCGGTCGGTCAGCGGGGTCATCGCCACCCCCACGGGCGGGAACATCGAGAAGTGGGCGCGCCTGCAGGACCTCGGCGTGAACGTGGTGTTCGTTGACCGCACCATCGAGGAACTCGGCGACGCCGACGTCGTCAGCATTGAAAACTTCGATTCCGCCCGGCGCTCCACGGAGTATCTGATCGGTCTGGGCCACACCCGGGTGGCCCTCGTCACCGGGCCGCGGAGCACCTCAACGGGCCGCGCCAGGATCAGCGGCTACACCGCGGCGCACCAGAGCGAGTCCCTCCCGGTTGACCCCCTGCTGATTCGCGATGTGCCGTTCCGCGGGGACGCCGGCGGCGACGCCGTCGGCTCGCTGCTCGCCATGCCGCAGCCGCCCAC
>NZ_JBHVVJ010000027.1:0-25157 GCF_042883665.1 Arthrobacter sp. NPDC058192
GGCGGGGGGGGGGCCGGGTGGTCTTTTGTTTTTTTTGTTGGGTTCCGCCTTCCCCGGGGGGGGGGTGGGGGGGGGGGGGGGGGGGCCCCGGGGGGGGGGGGGGGGCTGTCGCTCGCCCGCCCCCCCCGCCGGGGTGGTGCGTCGGTGACTTAGCGCGCGACGGCGTCGAGCTTAAGCATCTTGGCGATCACGTAGTCGAGCTCGGAATCGTCGAAGATTTTCTTCCAGTCGTCCTTGATGATGGTGTCCTTGCCGTACTGGATGGCGATTTCGCAGGCCTCGGAGAACGGGTTGGAACCGCGCAGGGCGTTGGTGAGGGCGATCTGGACGTGTCCGAACAGCATGGCCTTGGCGGCTTCCTCGGGGACACCCGCGGTGTGCACGGTCTCGTGCAGGGCTTCCTTGAGGAGGGTGCCGATCATGCAGGCCACAGTCTCCACGAGGGTGGGTTCGAGGATGGCGAGCTGCTTCACGGTGACCCAGTGGACGTCGATCACGGGGGCGTAGATGACCTTGATGGTCGCCTCGGCCGCCGCGCGGGCAGCGTCGGTGGCGTCCTCGTCGATCGCGGCGACGACGTTCTGCGGGGCGCCCGCACCGCCGAAGGTGTCGGCCCATTCTTCCTTGGTGGTGCGCTCCAGGAAGACGGACGGGTGGCAGGGGTGGGCCACGGCCTGGACGACGTCGTCGCGCTTGGCCAGCAGGCCGGCGTAGGCGGCGGCCGGGTCGAGGGTGAGCAGGATGGCGCCGGACTTCATCTGCGGAACCACGCCGTGGGACACGACGCCCAGGACGGTGTCCGGGACGGCGAGGATCACGACATCGGCGTCCTTGATGGCGTCCTCGGTGCTGCTGATTTCGCGGCCTTCGGCGCGGACGCGCTCCTGGCCTGCCGGCGAGTTCTCGCTGTAGAAGACGGTGTGGGCGCTCTTCTGGAGGTTGGCTGAAACACGCAGCCCCATTTTGCCTCCGGCCCCGATGACGGCGACGGTCAATTGTTCTGCTGACATTTCACTTGCTCCTTAGGAAATCGAGGCTCTGCTGGGTCCACTGGTTTTCGCGGCGGATGGTCTCTTCTTCGGAGTCCTGCCACGGCAGCCAGTGCTCGACAATTTGGTTGATGTTTCTCTCTTTGGGCTGAAGCTTTCCGGCCATGTAGTCATAGTCCAGAAGGCCTTCGCCGAGGGGAGCGCCGGAGTATGTAAACCCGACCCACCCCTCCTTGCGGCTGAACGCAAAGTCTTTGATGTGCATGTTGAGGACATAGGGCGCGACCGCGTCAATCACCTCGCGCGGGGACTCCAGCGCCGCCACGGTGTTGGCTGGATCGGAGCAGACGCCCAGGAAGGGGCTGTTCACCCTGCGGATGACCTCCAGGATCCGGGAAGTGGGGACCTGTTCATAGGTCTCCACGGCGATCCTCACCCCGGCGGCCTCGAACTCGGGCAGGACCTCGGTGAAGATCGCCACGGCCTCCTCCGCGGACGGTGTGTGGCCCGGAACGTTGAACATGGTCCGCAGCAGCGGCGCGCCGAGGATGCCGGCAATGCCCAGGAACTTCCGGAGGTGTTCCGGGCGGATGCCCTTGGTGCCCAGTTCCAGCGCGATGCCCAGCGAGTCCGCGGTGGCCTTAATGTCTTTGAGCTCGGCCTCGCTCATGGATTCGAGCGGGGCGTAGTCGCAGATCTGGAACAGGTCGACGCCGAGGTCGGCGGTGCGCTGCAGCGCCTCGTGGAGGCTGAGCGCCTCCGCGACCTTCTCCGAGAGCTGCCAGAAGAAGGCGTAGCTGCTCAATCCAATTCTTGAACCAGATCCGATCCTTGAACGGTTTCCAGATCCCTGGCCGGCGGTGCTCATGCTGCCACCGTTCCGGCCATGAGCCCCAGCCGTTCGGCGGTCTCATCCAGGATGATCTTGAGCGCCTTGGGATCGTGGGCGAAGCGGCCCAGGAAAAGCCCCGCGACGGCGTCGTCAAGCCTGCCGATCAGGCCCGGGCCGGCGCTTCCGCCGTAGATGACCCGGCTGTCTTCCTGGCCGGGCAGGGAGCGCAGGTGGGCGTCCAGTCCGGCGCTGACGGCGCTGATGTACTCCGGCGTGGCAGGTTCCGGTGCCCCGATGGCCCATTGCGGCTCGTAGGCCACAATCGTGCGGGATGCCGGTCCCAGGGACCGCGCCCGGTTGAGGGCTGCATCGATGTCCGCGGCGCACTGCCGGATGGCTTCCTCCACGGAACCCGGCTGCAGCTCCCCCACGCACAGCACCGGGGTGAGCCCGTTGCGGTACGCGGCGGCCGTCTTGAGGCCGATGATTCTGTCGTCCTCGCCGAAGATCCGGCGCCGCTCCGCGTGGCCCACCTCGGTGTAGCGTCCGCCGAGTTCGGCGACGGTCCGGCCGGACACCTCGCCGGTGTAGGCGCCATCGTCTTCCCAGAAGATGTCCTGCGCACCGGTCCCGGCCCCCACGAGGCCGAGGGTCCGGGCCGCCTCGGGCAGCGCCGGCAGTGAGGGCAGGACAAACAGTTCGATGTCTCCGCTCTGCACGGCAGGGTGGGCCAGTGCGACGGCGGCGACGTCGCGGCAGTAGTCCAGCGTCCGCTGGTAGCCGAAGTACATTTTCAGGCTGACGCCGATGATGGCCCTGGGCTGGGTTGTGCCGACGGGGCCGGCGGCGGCGCCGGCGTGCGGGCTAGCAGGAAGTGACACCCTCGTAGTCCTTAATCAGCGTGACTTTCTCGGCCGAGGCGGAGGTTTCGTCGAAGGTGTAGGTGAGCCATTCGCGGGCGAGCCGGCGGGCGAGTTCGAGTCCGACGACGCGCTGGCCGAAGGTGAGGACCTGGGCGTTGTTGGACAGGACGGAGCGTTCCACGGAGAAGGAGTCGTGGGCGGTGACGGCGCGGACTCCGGGGACCTTGTTGGCCGCGATGGCCACGCCCAGGCCGGTGCCGCAGACCAGCAGGGCCCGGTCGGCCTTGCCGGCCGCGATCAGCTCAGCGGCGGCGATGGCCACGGACGGGTACGGAGTGTGGCTGGTGGCATCCACTCCGACGTCGGTGACGGATTCGACCAGTTCGGAAGCCTCCAGGTCAGCCTTGAGGGCTTCCTTGTACTCGAATCCGGCGTCGTCGGCTCCGATAACCAGGCGCAGTTTGGCGCTCATGCGTTCTCCTTAGTGAGGGTGTTGTGAATTGCTCGGATGATCAGTGCCATGGAGACGGCGCCGGCGTCGGGTGTGCCGAGGCTCTTCTCGGCGTGCGGGCGGGCCCGTCCCATCAGGGGCAGCAGGTTCGCGGTGGCTTCCGCGGACTGCTCGGCGATGGCGGCAGCGGCGCCCCAGGCCTGCCGGAGGGAGCCTCCGCCGTGAACCGCGGCGGTGAGGGCGTCGCTGAACGGTGCCAGGACGTCCACCAGGGTCTTGTCGCCCACCTTGGCCTTGCCGAAGTCCATGATCGCGCGCTTCGCCTCGACCACACCGGCGGCGACGGCGGCGGCGTCGGGGGCGCTGGTGTCGCCGACGGCGTCCCCGACGGCCCGCAGCGCCATGCCCCACAGCGCTCCGGAGGTGCCGCCGGCCTTGTCGGCCCAGGCGTCCGCGGCCAGGTGCAGGGTGGTGCCGGCGCCGGCACCGCGGTCGACGGCGTCGGCCGCGGCCACTGCCGCGGCGTGGATGCCGCGTTCCATGCCGATGCCGTGGTCACCGTCGCCGGCGATCGCGTCGATCCGGCCCAGCTCGGCCACGTTCGCGTCCACCACGGACTTCGCCGCGTCCAAGGCGGCCAGGACCCGCACGGCGCCGGCGCGGGATTCTTCCGTCGCATCGGGAATCGCTGCCGTCTCCGTGAGGGCCTCGACCAGCTCGGACGCGTCGAGTGCCTGCGCCGTCACCGCACCGCGGCGGAACGCCGGGGCGTCCGCCGGAGCGGACCACAGCCGCTCGAGTTCGTCATCCAGCCAGAACAGCGTCAGCGACGTGCCCGCCATGTCGAAGCTGGTGACCATCTCGCCGACCTGCGGGTCCACGGCCTCGATCCCGGCCTCCGCGAGCAGTTGCGCCACCCGGCGGTAGACCACGAACAGTTCCTCGTACTTCACACTGCCCAGGCCGTTGAGGATCGGGACCACCCGGGCGCCCCGGGCCTCCAGACCGTCGGGGACCTCCGCCAGGAGGTCCTTGACCAGCAGTTCGGCGAGCTCGTCCGCCGTCGGGATGTCGGTTTCGTTGATGCCGGGTTCGCCGTGGATGCCCATCCCGACGGCCATCCGGCCCTCCGGGACGGTAAACAGCGGGTTCTCGGCGCCGGGCAGGGTGCAGCCGCTGAATGCCACCCCAAAGGAACGGGTCCGGTCGTTCGCGCGCCCGGCAATTTCCATCACGGCGTCCATCGGGTAGCCGGCCTCGGCCGCCGCGGCAGCGACCTTGAACACCGTCAGGTCCCCGGCGATCCCGCGCCGCTTGTGCCGCTCGGCCAGCGGGGCGGAAGAGATGTCGTCCGTGACGGCGATGCTGCGGCAGTCGATGCCCTCGGCGCGAAGCTTTTCCTGGGCCTGGGTGAAGTGCAGGACATCCCCGGCGTAATTGCCGTAGCCCAGCAGCACACCCGCGCCGTTGCTGGCGGTTTTCGCCACGTTGTAGACCTGCTGCGCCGACGGAGACGCGAACAGGTTGCCCATCGCCGCGCCGTGCGCCAGCCCCTGGCCCACCAGGCCGGCGAACGCCGGGTAATGCCCGGAGCCGCCGCCAATCACCAGCGCCACCGTGTCCGGGGTGCTGCGGGTGCTGCGGGCCACGCCGCCGGCAACCCGGCGCACCCAGCGGCCGTGGGAGGCAACAAAGCCCTCGATCATTTCGTCAGCAAAGGCTGAAGGTTCGTTGAACAGGCGGGTCATGCGGTGTCTCCCGGAAAATATAGAGGCTAGCTGGGGGAAGTGTTCTTGGAACGCAAACCGGTGGCGGCGGATATCTGCGGCGGATGGCCGGCGGGTTGGTACGGGGACGTCCCCGGGTGAGGGGGACGCCCCCGGGTCTGTTACGGCTCGGCGTGGTGCCCGGCTCCGGCCGGGTCCAGGGCCTCAGCCGGGACGCCTTCGCTGACCTTGCCGGAGCGGCTGAGGAGCACCATGAGGAGTGCGGAGAGCAGCATGAAGCCGCCGACGACGGCCATGGGGACGACGTAGCTGCCGGTCCAGTCCTTGAGCCAGCCGGTGACGTAGCCGGCGCTGAAGCCGGCAAGGTTGCCCAGGGTGTTGATCAGGGCGATGCCGGCTGCGGCTGCGGCTCCGGTGAGGAACTGGGTGGGAACCGTCCAGAAGTTGGGCAGGGCGGCAAAGATGGCCGAGGCCGTCACGGTGATGATCGCGATGGTCGCGGCCGGCGAGCCGGCGAAGAGGGCCAGCGGGATGCTCAGGCCGCCGATCAGGGCGGGGAGGGCGATGTGCCAGGTCTTCACGCCGCGCTTGGTGGCGTCCTTGGACCAGAAGTACAGGGCAAACGCCGCCGGGATGTACGGGATGGCGGTGATCAGGCCCTTCTGGAAGGTGTCGAACTTGGCGCCGTAGAGGCCTTCGAAGCCGGAGATGATGGTGGGCAGGAAGAAGCCGAGCGCGTAGAGGCCGTAAATGAAGCCGAAGTAGATGAAGGACAGCGTCCAGACCCGGCCGTTGCCGAAGACTTTGCGGACACTGACGTGCTTGTTGGCCGCCGCGGTTTCCTTCTTTTCCTTCTCCAGCGCGCCGGTCAGCCAGGTCTTCTCGTCCGGGTTGAGCCACTTGGCCTTGGCCGGGGAATCGGCGAGGTAGAACCAGGCCACGATGCCGACGATGATGGCCGGGATGGAGACGCCGAGGTACATGACGCGCCAGCCGTCAAGGCCGAAGAGGCCATGCTGCTGGATGAGGAGGGCGGCCAGCGGTGCACCGATCACGGTAGTCAGCGGCTGGGCCAAGTAGAACAGGGCCAGGATCTTTGCGCGGTGGCGGGACGGGACCCAGAGGCTGAGGAAGAGGATGGCACCGGGGAAGAACCCGGCTTCGGCCACACCCAGGGCGAAACGCAGGATGTAGAGCCCCTCGACGCTGCTGACCCAAGTGAACAGCAGGGAGACGAGGCCCCAGCTGACCATGATGCGGGCCAGCCACCGGCGGGCGCCGAACTTGTGCAGGGCCAGGTTGCTGGGGATTTCCAGCAGGATGTAGCCGATGAAGAACACGCCGGAGGCGAAACCGAACTGGGCGGCGGAGAGGCCGAGGTCCTCATTCATGCCGTTGGGGCCGGCGAAGGCGATGGCCGTGCGGTCCAGATAGTTGATGAAGAACATCAGCGCGACAAACGGCACCAGCCGGGCTGACACCTTCTTGATTGCAGATCTTTCGACCACCGATTGTGTGGTGTCCACATTGACTCCTAGATGTTGTTCTCCCGGCGGCTTCCTGCGTTGGATGCCGCGGGACGTGTCCCTGTGCCTAGTTCGGAGAAAGCTGGCGTGCCGGTACTAAGCGTGTGATAAACACCATACGGCGTTCAGGCCAAATTGGTCAACCGGTTGACATCTTTTCGCCGAGGGGTGCTGTTTTGGACGGGCCGCCCGGTCCGGGTTGTTACGCTTTGAGTGTGTCCGTTAATTCCGCCGCTTCCACGGCCAAAATCAGTGCCGCGCTCGGTTCCATGGAGCAAGGATCGGTCGTGTCCGAGGTCGCCGAGCGCCTGCTGGGCTACTTCACGAGCGGGGAAATCGCCGTCGGAACGCGCCTCCCGGCCGAGCGCCAGCTCGCCGCCTCGCTGGGGGTCGGACGCTCCGCGGTCCGTGAAGCCCTCGCGGCGCTGGAGATTCTGGGGATCGTCATTGTCCGGCCTGGCTCCGGGACCTACCTGCGCGACGGCATTTCCGAGCTCCTTCCGCGGACGCTGAGCTGGGGCCTCATGCTGGGCGCCCCCCGCACGCGGGAACTCGTGGAACTGCGCGGCGGCCTCGAGGTCCAGGCCTGCCAGCTGGCGGCCCAGCGCATCACCGACGACGCCCTGGACCGGATGCGCGCCAATCTGGACACCATGGATCACAACCTCGGCGACCTCGCGGTGTTCGTGGAGGCCGACGCCGCCTTCCACCGCGAAATCGCCGCCGCCTCCGGCAACCAGGTCCTGCAGGAACTGCTGCAGAGCATCCGTTCGCTGCTGCGCATCTGGGTTGACCGGGCCCTGACGGATGAAGGGCACGCGGCGTCGGCCCTGGCCGAGCACCGCGAGATCTTCCGCGGCCTGGAATCCCGGGATGAGTCCGCCGTGACGGCCGCCATGCGCTCCCACATGGACACGGCGTCCCGGCGCCTTTTGGCCGGGTTCGACGCCGACCAGGCCGCCGCAGGCTGAACCCGACTGCCGCCCGCGCCCCCACCCGGCGTGTGCCTTAACCAGCGACGACGGCGGGAGATCCCGCCGTCGTCGCTGGTTAAGAACTGTCGAACTGAACGCTACGCGGTGACCGTCACGGCGGGCGCGGCGATATCGGCGAGCTCCACCGGCGCGGGACGCTCCACGGTGCTGCCGATGCGGACCGGCGCGCCGGTGTGCGCCGATTCGAGAACGGACTCCATCACTTCCAGTGCGTGGAATGCCAAGGCGCCTCCAGCCCTGGGCTCTTGGCCGGCAGGAGTCCGGACGAGGTCGGCGATGCCGAAGCCGCGCCCCGAGCCAACGTAGCCGGCGGAGACCGGAAGCGTCTCCCAGTCGTCCGCGCCCAAGGCGAAGACTTGCACGTCGCCGTCGAAGTGGTTGGGATCCGGGACCACCAGGGACCCGTGTTCGCCGTGGATTTCGATGTTGGGGCTCTTCGTCTTCACTGCGTCGAAGCTCATTACCAGCGTGGACAAGGCCCCCGAGGCGTGGACCAGGACGCCGGTGACGTGCGTATCGGTCGCCACCGGGACGGTCTGGCCCTTGCGCGCGCCCGAGCCGATGGTCCGCTGGTCACGGGTGTGGCTGGCAGCGCCGATCACGGAGACCACAGGCCCCAGCAGGGTGACCAAGGCTGAGACGTAGTAGGGCCCCATGTCCAGCAGCGGGCCGCCGCCGGGCTGGTAGTAGAAGTCCGGGTTAGGGTGCCAGCGCTCGTGGCCGGGGGTGACCATGGTGGCGGTCGCGGAGATGGGCGTGCCGATCAGCCCGTCGTCGATCGCCTTCCGGGCGGTCTGGATTCCGGTGCCGAGCACGGTGTCGGGTGCACAGCCAACGGCGACGCCGGCCGCGCCCGCGGCGTCCAGCACCTGCCGGGCCTCCGCCGTCGTGGCCGCGAGGGGCTTCTCCCCGTAGACGGCCTTGCCGGCAGCAATCGCCTGCAGGGCGACCTCGGCGTGTGCCGCGGGGATGGTCAGGTTCAGGACCAGATCGACGTCGTCGGCGGCCAGCAGTTCGTCCACCGTGACGGCGCGGACGCCGTCGTACGAATCCGCTACCGCCTGCGCCCGGGCGGGGTCCAGATCCGCGACGGCGACAAGGTTGATGAGGTCGCTGCCCTGAAGCAGGCGGAAGCTCGCCAGGTACTGGGCGATGATCGCTCCGCAGCCAATGATTCCAACGTTTGTTGGCCGGTCTGTGTCTAACGGCTTGCCCACAGCATGCCCCTTTCGATGATGGTGCGGACGTTGCTGTCCTGAAGAATTTCGACCCGGTGCCCCGGCGTGCAGACGAAGATCCGGCCCTTGCCCCAGCTCCGGGTCCAGATGGCCGGTGAGGTGACTTCCCGGTGCCAGGGGTCCCATTCACGGACTTTCTGGGTGGTGGTGGCCAGCACATCGATGTAGTCGTCGGCAAGAACCCAGTACTGTTCGGTGACGAGATCGAAGTCGCCAAGCCCGGCCGTGATCGGATGCTCAGCGGCGGCCGGGAGCATGTTGACCGTGTACGGGACGTAGTTGTCGGGCTGTCCGCCTGTGCGCTCGTCCGGGTGCTTGCCCGGGTGACAGGCGAACTGGCCGCCGATCAGGTGCAGGTAGTCCGAGGTGTTGCGGTAGGAATCGGCAATGCCGCCGTGCCAGCCGGCGAGGCCGGTGCCGTTTTCGACGGCGGTCCGGAGCCCCTCGAACTCATCCTTCTCGATGCTGGACATCGTCACGCACTGCACGATCAGGTCCACGCCCGCCATGTAGTCGGCGTCGGCATAGATCTTGGGCGATTCCTCTACCCGGACCTCGTAGCCGTGGGCTTTCAGGTACGGAAGGAATTCTTCCGTGGCTTCAACGGGCTGGTGCCCGTCCCAGCCGCCGCGCACCACGAGGGCGGTCTTTAGGTTGTTTGTCATTGGGTCCTCAGGTTCGTCGTGTCTTTGGGGAAAGGCTCAGCGGGGGTTCAGCGCGAGGCGAAGGCCGCGTCAAAGGCGGCCGCGGGTGGCATGATGGCGGCGAGTTCCTTTACCAGCGTGAGTGCCTGGGGCGCGCCGACCAGACGGTCCATGCCGGCGTCTTCCCATTCGATGCTGGTGGGTCCCCGGTACCCGATGGCGTTGAGGGTCCGGAAGATCGGTTCCCAGTTGACGTCCCCATGGCCGGCCGTGACGAAGTCCCATCCGCGGCGCGGGTCGGCCCAGGGCAGGTGGGAGCCGAGCCGGCCGTTGCGGCCGTTGAACTGCCGGACCGATTCCTTCACGTGGACGTGGAAAATCTTGTCGGCGAAGTCCTGAAGGAACATGACAGGATCCAGGTCCTGCCAGATGAAGTGCGACGGGTCGAAGTTCAGGCCGAAGTTCTTGCGGTGGCCGATCGCCTCGAGGGTGCGCTGGGCGGTCCAGTAGTCGTAGGCGATTTCGGACGGGTGGACCTCCAGCGCGAAACGGACGCCTTCCTGGTCAAAAACGTCGAGGATCGGGTTCCAGCGGTCCGCGAAGTCCTGGTACCCGCGTTCGATCATGGCCTCCGTTGCCGGCGGGAACATGGCGACGCATTTCCAGATCGAGGATCCGGTGAAACCGGTGACGGTGTCCACCCCCAGTCTGGCGGCTGCTCGCGCCGTGGTCTTCATCGCTTCGGCGGCGCGGGTGCGGACTCCTTCGGCGTCGCCGTCGCCCCACACCTCGGGGGACAGGATGCCTTCGTGTCGCTCATCGATCGGGTCGTCGCAGACGGCCTGACCGGCCAGGTGGTTGGCAATCGCGTGGACTTTGAGGTTGTGCTTCTCCAGGATGTCCAGCCGGCTTTGGAGATAGGCATCGTCCTCGACGGCCCGCTGCGGGTCCAGATGATCGCCCCAGCACGCGATCTCCAGGCCGTCGAAGCCCCACTCGCCGGCGAGCCGCGCCACCTCTTCGAAGGGCAGGTCGGCCCACTGGCCGGTAAAGAGGGTAATGGGTCGGGTCATGGTGTGTCCTCTCAGACTTTCTGCCAGCGGCTGTCGGCCTCGGCACTGGTTTCGACGGCGGCGAGGACCTTCTGGACCTGCAGGGCGTCGGCGAACGACGGCGTCGGCGGCCGGTTTGCAGCGATCGCGGTGACGAGGTCCACCACCTGGTGGGTGAAGAGGTGCTCGTAGCCCAGGCCGTGTCCGGTGGGCCACCAGTTTCCCGTGTAGGGGTGTCCGGGCTCCGTGACGAGTATCTTGCGGAAGCCGGCGTCGGGGCCGTCGGCGGCGTCGTAGACGGACAGGGCGTTCATGTCCTCGAAGTCGAAGGCCAGAGAGCCTCTGGTGCCGTTGAGTTCGATGCGCATGGCGTTCTTCCGGCCGAGGGCGAACCGGGTTGCTTCGAACACCCCGACCGGCCCTGCCTCGGAAGGGCCGCCGTCGGAAGATCCGTCCCCTGAACCGCCGCTTTCAAAGCGGGCGCTGAAGATGGCGGCGTCGTCCACGGTCACGGGCCCGCGCTCGGCGTCTTCGCCGGTGGCCCCGGTCCCGCCGAGGCCCACGAAGTCCCCGGCCACGGGGCGTTCCTTGACGAAGGTCTCCAGCAGGGCGGAGACGCCGGTGATGTTCCGTCCCGTGATCCACTGGGCGGCGTCGATACTGTGTGCCCCGATGTCGCCGAGCGAGCCGGAACCGGACTTGGACTTGTCCAGCCGCCAGGTCAGGGGCGCATCGGCATCGGAGAGCCAGTCCTGCAGGTACTGGGCCCGCACGTGCCGGATCTGGCCCAGGCGGCCGGCCTCAACCATCCGCTTGGCCAGGGCAAGGGCCGGGGTGCGCCGGTAGCTGAAGCCGCACATCGAGTACACGCCCCGGGGCGCCGCGGCGTCGGCGGCCGCCGCCATCCGTTCTGCTTCCTCGACGGAGTTGGCCAGCGGCTTCTCGCACAGGACATGCTTGCCTGCCTCGAGCGCGGCGATCGCGATCTCGGCATGGGTGTTGCCCGGGGTGCAGATGTCGATCAAGTCGATGTCGTCCCGCTCAATTAGTGCTCGCCAATCTGTCTCCGCGGATTCCCAGCCCATCTTCTGCGCGGCATCGCGCACACTCTGCTGGTTCCGGCCTGCGACCGCGGTCAATATCGGCTGTAGCGGCAGGTCAAAGAACCGCGGGGCAGTCCGCCAGGCGTGGGAATGGGCGGCCCCCATGAAGGCATAGCCCACCATGCCCACACGCAGGCTCGTCGGGTCAGTCATCGGTAAATCCTTTCGAAAATGGGCAGGGCAGGAGGCCAGCGTGCGCTACTTGCTGAAGCCGGCGGTGAGGCCGCTGAGCAGTTGGCGCCGTGCGACGACGTAGACCACCAGCAGTGGCAGCGTGGCGAGCACGACGGCGGCCAGCACGGCCGGAATGTTGACACTGAACTCGCCCTGGAATGTCCACAGCGACAATGGCAGTACCCGGGTGGCCGGGCTCTGCGTCAGGATCAGCGGGAAGAGGAATCCGTTCCATACTCCGAGCGCGTTGTAGATCCCTACGGTCACCACGGCGGGCTTGGTCATGGGCAGCGCCAGGCGCCACATCATGGCCCAGTCGGAGCAGCCGTCGAGCCGCATGGATTCGAAGAGTTCGTTGGGCACGTCCCGCATGAAGTTGGACAGGATCAGCACGGAGATCGGGATGGCAAAGGCGATGGAGGGCAGGATCAGTGCCAGGAGCGTGTCGTACATATGGGCCCGGGTGATCATCCAGTAGATGGGGATGATCGTGGCGTGCAGCGGGATGGCCAGGCCCAGCAGGAACAAACTGTTTGTCCAGTTCAGAAACTTGCTCTTGCCGCGGACGATCGCGTACGCAGCCATGAAGGAAACCAGGAGCGCCGGCACCACGCTGCCCACCGTGACGATGAGGCTGTTGGCAAAGTACCTGGCAAAGTCGTTCTCCACGACCAGCTTGTAGTTGTCCAGGGTGGGCTCGGTGGGCGGCATCATCGGGTTGGATGTGAAGAAGCCGGCCTGGTTCTTCAGGCTCGTCACCACGACGTAATAGACGGGGACGATGATGATGGCCAGCCAGAGCCAGCCGCCGAGTCCACCAAGGAAATTGGGGCGGGACCGCCCCGGTCCCTTGGTCCGGGGACGGGGGCGGAGGGCCGGGCGGGCCGGCGCCGAGGGGGGAACGGGGAGCTGGGTAAGGGAAGCCATCAGGCACCTTCCAATTGACTTGCGTTGCGGTTCTTGCCGCCCAGTCGCTGTAGCAGCAGGGCGAGAGCTAGACCGATCACCACAAGGATGACGCCGAGGGCACTGGCGGCGCCCATGTCATTGGCTTTGAACCCAGTGAGGTACATGTGCAGCGGAAGCAGCCGCGTGGCGTAGCCGGGACCGCCGCCGGTGAGAACGAAGACGAGGTCAAAGTAGGCCAATGAACCGACGACCATGAGCGTGGAGGAAGTGATGATGGTGTACTTCAGCTGAGGCAGCGTGATGCTGAAGAACTGCTGCATCCGTCCGGCACCGTCGATTTGTGCGGCCTCGTAAAGCGATGTGGGGATCTGGCGCACGCCGCCTTGGTAAATAAGGGTGTGGAACGGGACAAACTGCCATGCGATGACGAAGACAACAACGAACAACACCAGGTCCGAATCACCCAGCCAGTCCTGGGTCAGGAACGGCAGGCCCAGGCCCGCGCCCATGCCGAAGTTGGGGTCCAGAAGGGCCTTGAAGGCGATGGCGACGGCGGCCGAGGACAGCAGCAGCGGCACGAAGTAGAGGACGGCCAGGGCGGCGCGGTACTTCTGGCCCGCCGCCGTGAAGACACCCAAGAGCAGGCTGATCGGGGCCTGGATGATGAACGAGAAGAACATGATCTTTGCCGTCACCAGCAGCGCGTTGCCGGTGATGGGATCCGTCAGGACGGTGGTCCAGCTGGACAACCCGTCCAGTTTGATCTCGCCCAGGCCGTCCCAGGAGGTGAAGCTGAGAAATAAGACGCCGAACAGCGGAATGATGGCGAACAGCAGGAAGAAGGCAAGGGCTGGCGCGGCCAGCCACCCCGACGGGCCCGTTTGAAGGGCCCGCCGGGAGGAACCGGATGTGACAGACACTGGATTACTTTCCGATCGTCGCGTTCATCGTGGCGACAAACTGCTCGGGGGTGATTTTCTTCAGGAAGATCTGGTCGAGGTTGGCTAGCATGGCGTCACCCTGGGCGGGGCTCAGAGCCTGGTCCCAGGAAAGGGTGAAGCTCGGAGCGTTCTTGGCCATGCCATAGACGTAGGTCAGGAAGTCCTTGTCCGGGGACGCGGCGAGCTTGCTTTCGATGCCCTTGACCACGGGAACCGCTCCAGAGTCGATGAGCCCCTGGATGTTGCTGTCCGAAAACATGCCGTCCTTCACGAAGGAGAGCGCGGCCTTCTTCTGGCCTTCGGTGGCCTTCGAGGAGATGGACCAGAAGTTGGAGGGGTTGCCCACCACGTTGGCGGGGTCTCCCTTGCCGCCGGAGACCGCGGGGAAGGTGCTGTAGCCCAGCTTGCCGCTCTTGACGAAGTCGGCCGCGTCCTTCTTCATGCTCTGGTAGATCCAGCCGCCCTGGAGGATCATTGCGGCCTTACCCGTGTACATCAGGGCCTGGTCGGCGTTGCTGTCGGCTGCGATGGACGAGAATCCGTTGACAAAGCCGCCGGCGTCCACGAGCTGCTGGATTTTGGTCAGCGCCTCGGTGACGGCCGGGTCAGACCACGCATCCGGCTTGTTGGCGGCGATGTTGGCGAACACGTCCGGGCCGCCGATGCGTTCCACGAGATACTCCAGCCACATGAGATCCGGCCATCTGGACTGGCCGCCAAGTGAGAACGGAGCAATGCCTGCGGCCTTGAACTTCGGCACCAGGGCCATCAGCTCATCCCAGGTCTTGGGAGCCTCGGCGCCCACCTTGGCGAAGACGTCCTTGTTGAAGTACAGCACCACAGGCTGCACGTTGTTGTTCGGCAAGGCGTAGGTCTTGCCGTCGATGACGCCGTTCTTCAGGACCGCCGGAAGGTAGCGGTCCTTGACGGCAGGGTTGTCTTTCAGGAACGAGGACAGGTCATCCACCTGGCCGGCGTCGACGTAGGATTTCAGCACGCCGCCGCCCCAGCCGTAGATGAAGGTCGGACCTTGGCCGGCACCGACGGCGGTGCGCACTTTGGTCTTGTAAGCATCATTCGCGAAGAAATCCAGCTTGATGGACGAATCCGGGTGGGCGGAGTTCCAGTCAGTGACGGACTGCTGCAGAACGGGCTGGTTGCCGCCCGTCAGCCCCCACATGCTGGCCGAGTCTGCACTTGCGCCCGTGCCTGCTGGGCCGCTGGAGCCGCAGGCGGCGAGGCTGATCGAAATTGCGGCGGCGGAGACGGCCACTGCGGCAGAGCGAAACGTACGATTTCTCATCTGGGATTCCATTCGTCCTCCGGGGTCTTCGTTGATGGCCCGGGTTTGGGATTCGGCGGCCCGGCCTCCCTGAAGAAGGCTGCGCTGCCAGCATTGACGGGTGAAGCGGTTTCGAAAAATTTCGTAAAAGTCTGCGACTTGTGAACTAAAGTATCGGTGACCTCCATCACGGTCAAGAGCTTGCGGCGAAAAGTTATGGCTCTTATTGCGGAAATGCTTGACGCCGAGTGCGGCACCCCTGAGACTCGTTGTATCGAAATATTTCGAATCTATAGGAGTCGTTGTGTCAGTAGCCCAGGGTTCCGGCCGGCCAACGCTGGCAGCCGTCGCACGCGAGGCGCGCGTTTCCTCCCCCACGGTCTCGAAGGTAATCAATGGGCGGGAGGATGTTGCCGCGGGAACGCGGGCCAGGGTCCTGGCGGCACTGGAACACTTGGGCTACCAGTCTCCCCAGCAGCGCAAGAACGCTGAGAACCGGCCTGCAATCGTGGAGGTCGTGTTCGACTCGCTGTACTCCGCATACTCCGTCGAAGTCCTCAACGGAGTACTGGAGCAAGCGGCCTCGGCTGACGTCGAGGTCCTGCTAGACGTGACCGGGCACCAAACGGCCATGACACTGAGTCCCGAGCGGCGGGCCCAGCGCATTTTGGACGAAGGTCGGGTCGGCCTGATTGTCGTTACTTCCGGTTTCAGCACGGCCCAGTTGCACGCCTTCCGCCGGCGGCACATTCCTCTTGTAGTGATCGACCCACTCAACCCGCCGCCGTCGGAAGTTGTCAGCGTGGGCGCCACCAACTGGGCCGGAGGCAAGGCGGCTACGGAGCACCTGCTCGAACTCGGGCACCGGCGGATCGCATACTTGGGCGGACCGGAATCGGCAGAGTGCAACCAGGCACGCCTCCACGGGTACATGGCCGCACTTATGGCCGAAGGCGTCGAGGTGCGGCCCGAATATGCCCTGCTGGACAAGTTCCGCCCGGAACACGGCATTCGCGGACTGAATGTCCTCATGGCCCTCCCCGAGCCGCCGACGGCAATTTTCGCGGGGAGCGACAGCATCGGTCTCGGAGTCCTTGCCGAGGCGCGGAGGCAGGGGATGCGGATCCCCGAGGACCTGAGCCTGGTGGGCTTTGACGGCACGTACCAGGCCGAGCAGTCCATACCCGCGCTGACCACGGTGGCGCAGCCGCTGCAGGAGATGGGCCGTGCCGCCCTGCGAACTGTCCTCCGGCAAGCCAACGGCGAGGAGCTCGACTCACAGCGGGTGGAGCTCGCCACCCACCTTGTCGTCCGGGATTCAACCGCTCCTCCAGCCACGGGGACTCCCGAGCCGAAGGAGACGCGGCAATAGACTCCGCACCGGCTGCTTGCGGGCCCGGCAGCTCCCGGCCTGACCCCTTCCGACCCCGCGCGACAGAGCACGGCCGGCAACGGCTCAGCGGCCGGGGTCAATGTGGCCGCACGCCCTCAGGTAGTTCTCGTTGATGTGGGGCTGGAAGTCCGGCGCCGGCGCGGCGTCCACTGCAACGGCCCACTCCGGGCGGTCGCCGACGAGCGCCCAAGCCGCCTGGACCGCCGCGCCCCGGGCCACGTACTCCCCCGGGCTGGGGACCACCACCGGCAGGTCGAAGACCTGGGCCGCGATTGCCTGGACCGCGGGGTTCTGCACGGCCCCGCCGATCAGGAGGAGGCGTGTTGCCGGACCGCCTTGCGCGCGCAGGGCATCCAGGCCGGCGGACAGTCCGCACAGCATGCCTTCGATGGCGGCCCGGGCAAAGTTGCTCCGGGTACTGGAGGCAATGCTGAGTCCCTGGAAGCTCGCTTTGGCGTGGGGGAGGTTGGGCGTGCGCTCACCTTCGAAATACGGCACGAGGACTACACCCCCGGCGCCGGGCTCCGCCTCCAGCGCAAGCCGTGAGAGCTCATCGAAACCCACCCCCAGGATGCCGGCCACGGAGCTGAGCACCCGCGCGGCATTCAGGGTGACGGCGATGGGCAGGTACTCGCCGCTCGCGTCCGCGAACCCTGCCACTGTGCCGCTGGAATCGGCAATGGCCCGGGATGCCACCGAGAACACCGTGCCGCTGGTGCCCAGGGACACCACCACGTCTCCCGGTTCGGCCCCCAGTCCCAGAGCAGCGGCCGCGTTGTCCCCGGCGCCGGCCCCGAGCAGGATCCGGGACCCGGCTCCTGCCGTTCCGGATTCCGCTGCGCCAGCCCCTTCGGCCGGGGAACCAAAGCACGCAGGATGCACTTCCCCGGCGGTGTCACCAGGGCCGAGAACCCGGGGCAGAACCGCGGTTCCTGGGTCCGCGGCCCCGCCGTTCCCGGCGGCCTCCCTGGCGTCCCGGCCGAAGGCCAGCTTGAACAGGTCAAGATCGTAATCACCGGCGGAGGGGCTCCAGTAACCTGTTCCGCTGGCGTCCGAGCGGTCGGTCGTGAGCTGTTCCAAGTCCGGGCCCAGCGGGCTGGAGCCGGCGGGGCCGTAGCCCCGGAGCCGCCAGGTCAGCCAGTCGTGGGGCAGCGCCACGGCCGCCACCCGGTCCGCCAGTTCCGGCTCGTTGTCCCGGACCCAGCGGACCTTGGTGATGGTGAAGGAGGCCACCGGGACCAGCCCGGTCCGCCGGACGAAGTCCTCCGCCCCCACTTCCTTCGTGAGTGCGGCCGCTGCCCCCGCCGAGCGGGTGTCATTCCACAGCAGTGCGGGCCGCACCACGTGTCCGGCGCGGTCCAGGAGCACCATGCCGTGCTGCTGGCCCCCCACCGAAAGCGCACTGACGTCCGCCAGCCCGCCGGCGTCGTCGAACGCGTCAGACAGGGCCTGCCACCAGTGGTCCGGGTGGATTTCGGTGCCGTCCGGGTGGCTGGCCCGGCCCTCGCGGACCAGCGCGCCGCTGTCCGCGTCCAGGACCACCACCTTGCAGCTTTGGGTGGAGGAGTCGACGCCGGCAACGAGTGTCATGGGAGCAGCCGTCACGGTATCAGCGGGCGCCGAGCAGGTGCTCGATGAAGAGCTGCTGCAGCTTTACGAAGCCGAAGCCCTTGCCGCCGAAGTAGGCGTCGGCGTCGAAGTCCTCGTAGGAGGAGCGGTCGGCGCGGAGCTGCTCATAGCCTTCGCCCGGGTTGAGCGTGGGTTCGTTGATCTCCGAAACCCGCGACGCCTCCAGTGCCGCCTGCACCTCGGGGTCGGCGCGGAAAGCCTTGGCGCGTTCCTTGAGCAGCAGGTAGGTCTGCATGTTGGCGGCGGCGGAGTCCCAGACGCCGTCGATGTCCTCGGTGCGGCTGGGCTTGTAGTCGAAGTGGCGCGGGCCGTCGTAGGCGGGGCCGCCGTCGGGGCCGCCGTTTTCGAGCAGGTCCACCAGGGAGAACGCGTTCTGCAGGTCGCCGTGGCCGAACACCAGGTCCTGGTCGAACTTGATGCTGCGCTGGCCGTTGAGGTCGATGTGGAATAGCTTGCCCTGGTAGAGCGCCTGGGCGATCCCGTGGGTGAAGTTCAGCCCGGCCATCTGTTCGTGCCCGGTTTCGGGGTTGATGCCCACCAGTTCGGGGCGTTCCAGCGTTTCGATGAACGCCAGGGCGTGGCCCAGGGTGGGGAGGAGAATGTCGCCGCGGGGTTCGTTGGGCTTGGGCTCGATCGCGAACCGGATGTTGTAGCCCTTGTCCGTGACGTAGTCGCCCAGCAGGTTCACGGCTTCGCGGTATCGTTCGAGGGCGCCGCGGATGTCTTTGGCGGCGTCGTATTCGCTGCCTTCGCGGCCGCCCCACATGACGAAGGTTTCGGCGCCGAGTTCGGCGGCGAGGTCAATGTTGTCCAGCACCTTGCGGAGGGCGAAGCGCCGGACGCCGCGGTCGTTGCTGGTGAAGCCGCCGTCCTTGAACACGGGGTGGCTGAAGAGGTTGGTGGTGACCATCGGGACAACCATGCCGGTGGACTTCAGCGCGCCGGTCAGCCGGTCGATTTCCCGCTGGCGGTCAGCGGCCGAGCAGCCGAAGGGAAAGAGGTCGTTGTCGTGGAACGTGATGCCGTAGGCACCGAGGTCGCTGAGCCTGTTGACGGCCTCGACCGTGTCCAGCGGCGGGCGGGTGGCAGAGCCGAACTGGTCCTGGGCCTCCCAGCCCACGGTCCAGAGGCCGAAGGAAAACTTGTCTTCACGGGTGGGCTGAATCGCCATTGACTTCTCCGAGGGTAGTTGTGTGGGCCGGTGGTTCAGAATGAATTGTTCCAGACACAAACATATTATGAATTTCTGTGGTGTCAACCACATGCTGGAGAGGGCCGGGGCAAAGTCTCCGTCAGCTACGGTGGAATTCCGTGGCGTTTTGCGGGAGCTGCTGTTATGTTGTGGATGACAGCAAATAACGCCGCCGATGAGGCGGCGCGCAGACAAATACACCGGCAACCGTAGAGTCAAAGAGGCCAGAGTGAAGGATTCAACCGTGATTGACCAGCTGGTGACGGAACGCAACTGGGCAGGGAACTACAGCTACCGGGCAGCGAAGATGGCCCATCCGGCCAGCGTCGCCGAGTTGCAGGACGTGGTGGCCGACGCCCGCAAAATCCGCGCACTGGGGTCCCGCCATTCGTTCAACGACATTGCAGACACCGCCGGGACCCTGATCGTGCTGGACAGACTCGACGCCGCCATCAGCATTGACCGGCAGGCCATGACCGTCAGCGTCAGCGGTGGTACGCGCTACGGGACCCTCGCAGCGGAGCTCCAGCGCCACGGCTTCGCCCTCCACAACCTCGCCTCACTGCCGCACATTTCGGTGGCGGGAGCTGTCGCCACTGCCACGCATGGCTCCGGCGACCGCAATGGCAACCTCGCCACGGCCGTGGCGGCGCTTGAGCTGGTCACCGCTGACGGCGCCGTCGTCACCGCCCGCCGCGGCGACCCCGACTTTGACGGCATGGTGGTGGGACTGGGCGCCCTGGGCATCGTCAGCCGCCTGACCCTAGATATTGAGCCCAGCTTTCACGTTGCCCAGAGTGTCTTTGAAGGCCTTGACTGGGAACAGGTCCTGGAGAAGTTCGACGACGTGACCTCCTCGGCGTATAGCGTGAGCCTGTTCACCGACTGGAGCGGGGAGAAGATCGGCCAGGCCTGGCTCAAGAACCGCACGGACGAACCGGCGGTGTCTGCCGGATTGCCGGAATTCTTCTCCGGCCTGCCCGCCACTCGGGCCCGGCACCCGCTTCCCGGAGTGTCCGGGAGCAACTGCACCCAGCAGCTCGGCCTGGCCGGGCCGTGGTCGGACAGGCTTGCCCACTTCCGGATGGAATTCACGCCCAGCAAGGGCGATGAGCTGCAGAGCGAATACCTGGTCCCCCGGGAGCATGCCGTGGAGGCCATCCGCACGCTGCGGAGGCTCTCCGGCATCATCACTCCCCTGCTCCTGATCGGCGAAGTCCGCACCATAGCGGCAGACCAGCTCTGGCTCAGCCCTAACTACGGCCGCGCCGGCATCGGCCTGCACTTCACCTGGCGCCAGGATCAGCCGGCGGTCAAGGCAATACTGCCCCGTCTGGAAGCGGAACTTGCCCCGCTTGGCGCCAGGCCGCATTGGGGCAAACTGTTCCACGCCGGCGCCGCCGACCTCGCCCCGCTGTACCCCCGCTTCGCGGACTTCACTGCGCTGGCTGGCCGGCTGGATCCGGACGGAAAATTCCGCAACGCTTTCCTGGACCGCACCGTGTTCAGCCGCTGATAGTCTCACGATGATGCCCCCACGTACTCATGCTTCCGCGGCGGCGAGCGAGCCGGATCCGTCTCGCCGCAACAATCTTTCGCTGCTGACCTCCCTCGTCCACCACCACGGCGTCCTCAGCCGCGCGCAGCTGACCCGGCACACGGGCCTGAACCGTTCCACCGTCGGGACGTTGATCGGGCAGCTCGTGTCCTTGGGTCTGGTCTATGAAACGGCCCCCGCCGGGGAGGGACAGGTCGGCAGACCGAGTCCTGAGGTCCACCCCAGCCCGTCGGTGGCGGCCTTGGCGGTCAATCCGGAGATCGACGCCGTAACCATCGGCTTGGTCAGCCTCGGCGGGAAAGTGCAAAAGAAAATCCGCTTCGACACTGAAAGGATTCCGAGCGCCCGGGAAGCGGTGAATATCGCATCGGCTGTTATCGCCGGGATGCGCTCCGAGCTGGATGCGTCTTACCGGGTCACCGGCATTGGCATGGCCGTACCCGGCCTGGTCAACCGCGACGACGGCCTCGTACGGCACGCACCGCACCTGGGCTGGCGCAACGAGCCGGTTGCCCGGATGCTGAGCGAGGCCACCGGCTACTCATGCCAGGCTGCCAATGATGCCTCGCTCGGCGCCGAAGCGGAACAGCTTTTCGGCGCCGGCGCCGGGCAGGGGAACCTGCTTTACCTCAACGGCGGAGCCAGCGGCATCGGCGGCGGGATCATCTCCGACGGGCAGCTGCTCAAGGGTGCCTCCGGCTACGCCGGGGAGCTGGGTCACACCTTTGTCCGATCCGGAGGCAAGACCTGCCACTGCGGCGCCACCGGCTGCCTGGAAACCGAAGTCTCCCAGTCCCGCCTCCTCGAACTGGCTGGACTGAGCCGGGCAGACACCGCCGACCTCGAAAAAGCGCTGGCGAACAGCAGCAGTATTGAGGTCGGGGACGAAGTTGCACGCCAGCTTCTGTATCTGGGCATCGCCCTGCGCAATGCCGTGAACATTTTCAACCCCGAGGCAATCGTCCTGGACGGTTTCCTGGGCACGCTATATGCGCTCGCCCCAGCGTCGCTGGACGGAGCTCTCCTGTCCCAAGCGATGGACGGCCCCGCCGGCCAGGTCAAGATTTACCGTGCAGCTCTCGGTTCCGACCTGATGATGATCGGGGCTGCGGAGCTGGCCTTCACCCGATTCCTGGCCGACCCCGCGGGCCTCGGCACAACCACTCGCACCGTGCCCGTTTCCGCGTCGCAGGCAGGCTGAGCGTGCAGCACCAGACCACCAAGCACCAGAACCTGTCACCGATGGGCGAGCACTACGAACTGCAGGCCACGCTGGGAGGCCGCAGCCAGCGAGCCGTGGTGACGGAAACCGCCGCCAGCCTGCGCGCCCTCGAAATCAACGGAGTGGCCCTCCTGCAGGACTATCCCGCCGAGTCCGGACCGCCGTCGTGCGCGGGCTGGGTCCTGGTGCCGTGGCCCAACAGGGTGGCTGGCGGCAAATGGACATACGATGACGAACCGCAGCAGCTGGATATCACGGAACCTGCCAACGGCAACGCCCTGCATGGACTGCTGTCCCACACCTCCTACAGCGTCGCGGACCGGACGCCGGACAGCATCACGCTGGCGGCCGACGTCGCATCAGCACGGGGCTACCCCTTTGAACTTGCGACGGCCGTCCGCTACCAGCTGACGGAGGACGGGGTTCTCGTCACCCACAGCCTGAAGAACACGGGTAACCGACCCGCTCCAGTAGCCGTCGGCGCCCATCCCTTCCTCCGCCTGGGCAACGTGCCGACGGAAGACCTGACGCTCTTCATCAATGCGGACACGCATATCGAAGTCGACGAGCGGCTGAACCCGACGGGTACCACTACAGATGTCCGAGGGACCCGACATGACTTTCGGGCAGGGCAACGTGTTGGCGCCGCCTTCCTCGATGACGCCTGGGGCGATGTCCGCCGGGAGCCGGACGGGGGCTCGCTGCATTATTTGGAAGCCCCGGACGGCAGCCAGGTGCAGCTGTTCATGGACGCGTCCTTCGGCTATGTCCAGGCCTTCACCACACCGATCTTCCCCACAGATGACGGGCCGGTGACAGCGGTGGCGCTGGAACCGATGACGGCGCCCGCCGATGCCTTCAACAGCGGCGAGGGGCTGCGTTGGCTGGCCCCCGGCGAGACGTGGGAACTCAGCTGGGGCGTCCGCCACCGTCTACCCAACTAGCTCGCAGTTAAGGCCGTTCTGAGGGCCGAAAACGACCCCTGCTGCCAGCCAGATGGGCAGGGCGGACGGGAGGTCCGACGTCGGCTCCTTAACTAAGAGCCTGGCTGTGCGTCCTGCCACCGCGCTCCGGCGCGTCTTTCCCGAACCAAGCGCTGATCAGCAGCCACAGGGACCACACGAGAATGAGGACAATCCCCGCCAGCGTAGGAATCGTGTTCGCCGCGGAGAAGCCCTCAGCCCCGACAATCCAGCCCTGGCCAAGATACGCCAGGCCGGACAGGGCCATGAGGTAGCCGATCACCCGCGAGACCCGTCGGGCCGCGACAACCACGGCGCCGGTCAGTATCAGGGCCGCACCCAGCACGAGACTCTGGTAGCTGCGCATCCCCCATTCCAGCCACCGGATACCCTCGGCGGTGGCAAACCGGGCGGCCTTCGCCGGTTCCGCGGCGGCGGCCCATGCGTCCACAGCGTGCTTGAGGGCGACGCCGTCGACGGCCTGGAGCGCGCCGTAGAGTGCCAGCGCGGCGACCGCCGCGGCCGCGCCGAAGCGGGCCGCCCAAGCCCCGGCCCCGTCCGGCGCTTTCAGGACCGCCAGCAGGACCAGCAGCCCGGCGATCAGCAGCGCCATGCCCGCGAACTGGCCCAGATGGACCGCCGTCCAGATGCCGCTGCGGGTATATTCAAGGAACGTCGCCGGGTGGTCGTTCGCGCTGGCCGAATCGGCGTGGAACAGCCCGGCGACCACGGAAACGACGAAGCCGGCAAACGCCAGGGTGGCGGCGAGGCGCAACCCCGACCGGACCGGCGGCCGGCGCCCCGGTTCCGCGGCAGCCGCCTGCCGCGGGCCTTGGCTGTCTGCTGCGGACTTCTTCATGGACATCCCCTGCTTCGTGGAAACGTGCAGGTACGCGAGGAACGCGCCTACGCGCAGGCTACGCCGAAGGAGCCCGCGAAGCCATGCGCACCCAGCCCCACCCCTAGGTGGAGCCGCTCCAGAGCCGCCGCCACCAGGGCCGCTGGGGTTCCGGCTCCGGCGGGGCAGCCTCCACCGTGGCAGCCCGGCGTCCCCGCCAGCGGCCCAGTTCGACGTCGACGTCCCGCGTCTTGGTGGTCACGGGCGGTCCGCCCTGAAGCTGCCGCCGGGCGTCGATGACCCGGGCGTTGAAGTCCTCCACGATTTCACGGACCTGCTTTTCGCTGAACTGGCTATCTAGCCGGGCGTCGAGTTCGGCGTCCTCGGTGCGGAGCAGGATCGCCTTCGGGCCGAGGCCGGAGATGTTTTCCCGCTGGATCAGGCCCTTGACCCACCAGTCCGGGTCATACGCCTCCCCCAGGCCCGGGATGGGCTTGCCGGCGTACTTGAGGTTGTCGAACTTGCCTTGTGCCATGGCGTCTCGGATCAGGTATTCGGCTTTGGCAGCGTCGTCGATCTTGGCGCGCTTTTGCCGCAGCTCATCCTCGGCCGCGTTGAGCGCATCGTTCTCCTGCGTGGTGCTGCCCGAGGCCCGCACGGCACGGAGTTCCGCAGCGCGCTCCACCCTGCGCTGGAACGCGCTGCCGGAACCGCCTGCGCTGCGGGCGTCACCTGCCCCGCTGTTCATCTGACTCCCCCGTCCTCGTCTGCCGGAATTCCGGTTCTGTCTTCCCAGTATGAGCAACGGTTTTTCGCCAGGAAAGTCCCCTTCCGGCCCTTGTGAGACGGCCGATACCTGACGCTAATATCGTCTTTACCTCGCCTTAACCCGCCCATGCGAGACTGGAGCGACGAGACGAGCTTTCACCAGGCCATTCCCTGCACAGCCGACCTCCGAGGAGTCGCAGCCGTGAACAACCCAGAGCACAGTGCAACCGGAAGCCCCCAGCCGTACGGCAGCCATGAAGCGCCACCGGATATCAGCAGCACGCACGTCCGTGAGGATGTGGCCAAGGCGGGCCGTTGCGCCAACGTCCACCTTCCCACCGGCCGGACGTGCACCCTGCCCAAGCGTCACCCGGGCTCGTGCGACTTCGTCGAGCCCGAGGACGCGGAAAGCGTTGCAGTCAAGTAGCTCGCGGAGGTCAGCCCCGGATACTGAGGTAGATGCCCGTGTGGTCCAGGTCCCCGAGTCCCGAGTCCCGCCGAGATCATCGTCTGGAACGCCGTCAGCAGGCTGCCGGCCACGGGCAACGTCAGGCCTGCCTCGGCTGCCACCTCAGAAATGAAGCCAAGATCCTTCAGCTGATTTTGTCGCGGTGCAGCTGACAAATACCCCGAGTGGAACCGGTTCCACTTTAATACCACCCGGTGCTAAGCTGTGTCAACGACTCCGGAAAAGGTCTTCCGCCAGCTTCTGGCGGTTTGCGCGGAGCCGCTGTGTACCACTAGCGCTAGTGATTTCCCTCAAGGAGGAGCGGTGAAGAAGGCCCCAACCATTCGCGATGTCGCGGCGGCTGCGGGAGTCTCGGTCTCTGTGGTCTCCCGGGTCCTGAATCCGGACTCCGGCCCCGTCG
>NZ_JBHVVJ010000028.1:0-24709 GCF_042883665.1 Arthrobacter sp. NPDC058192
GGCGCCGGTGATGAGGTCCCCTTCCCAATGGCCTGGCACGGCGCGGTCCTCGATCTCGGGTGGACGCTCGGAAATCATGACCATCGGGTCCACGAACCTCGGGGTTCGCTGCTCACCGGTGTTGTGGGGCTTACGCCGCGTCCTGCCGGTACGCAGCGCTGCCTGCACCTCACGTTTGAGTCCGCCTCTGGCCTGGACGTAGAGGGCTTGATAGATCGTCTCTGGGCACACACGCATCTCCGGGTTGTCGGGGAACTCTTCAACCAGCGTGTGGCTGATCTGTTCCGGAGACCAGCGTATGAGCAGCTTGTCCTTCACGAAGTCACGCAGATCCGACTCGACGGAGAGTTTAGCTGCCTTCGGCCGTGCCCGCCGGGCAGCGGCTTTCCGGTGAGCCCCGTGGGGCAGGTAGCCCATCCTGGCGTCGGTATTTCGGCCCAGCTCGCGGCTGATTGTCGAAGGCGCACGGCCCAGCGTTTGTGCGATCGACCTGATCGATGAACCTGCCCTCTTCAGGTCACGGATCATTTCCCGCTCCTGCACGTTAAGAAACCGCGGATCGATGGGTTTCTCCAGTGTCGATATCGATGTCTGAGGCGCGAGGGCGGGCGGGATCAAAGTGGTCACACCACGTTTGTAGTCGACAACGCGGCCATCGGGGTAAAAGCGCCGGCCGTTGGACTTCCGGATCCCCTTGTCCCACTCCTCGGCGGTCCTGACATGCACTCCGACGGCTGTGGCCGCCTTACTCCGGTTCACACCGGCATTGCGCAGCCGGAAGTATTCATCCCGTCCCGGGTGAGGAGAAGCTCCCGGTTTCCCATAACTTTTCAGGCCAGCTTTACGCACCCAGGCGGCGCAGGTGTCAGGACTAAATCCGAGTTCCCTGGCCGCTGCCCGGGTGCTCCTAAGCCGGTCGAACACGGTGAAGAACTGATCCTTCTGTTCCTCCGTGTATTTCTTGCTGGCTCGTGGTTTTCCCGTTAAAGACGGCACGGTCGTTGCAACTCCCAAAAGCTCTGGGTGTTGCAACGACCGCTAGAAGCCAAGAAACCTCGGGCCGGCCCTTCAGCTTTCGCGCTGCAGTTTTTGCAAGCGCGGGTCACCAGATGCTGACGCGCTCCTGGGGAGACATCCACATGCCGTCCTCCTCGCTAACGCCGAACGCTTCGTGGAAGGCATCCAGGTTCTTGGCGATCGCGTTCGTGCGGAACTCGTTGGGGGAGTGCGGGTCTGTCGCCAGCCGGCGGATCGCTTCCTCAGCCCGGATGACCTGCCGCCACCCGGCCGCCCAGGACGCAAAGAACCGCTGGAACCCCGTCATCCCGTCGAGCACTGGCGGTTCCTGCCCGTCAAGGCTGATCAGGTAGGCCTTGTAGCCAATGGTGAGACCGCCCAGGTCACCGATGTTCTCGCCCAAGGTGAGCTTGCCGTTGACGTTGTGGCCGGGCGCTGCCGTGGGGGAGAGGGCGTCGAACTGTGCCACCAGCTTGGACGTCAGGGCCTCAAAAGCGGTCCGGTCGTCCTGGGTCCACCAGTTCCGGAGGAGGCCGCTGCCGTCATACTGGGAACCCTGGTCATCGAAGCCGTGCCCGATTTCGTGGCCGATCACGGCGCCGATGCCGCCGTAATTGACGGCGTCGTCGGCGTCCGCCGTAAAAAACGGAGGCTGCAGCATGGCGGCAGGGAACACGATCTCATTGAGCAGCGGGTGGTAGTAGGCGTTGACCGTCTGCGGGGTCATGAGCCATTTTTCCCGGTCCACCGGCTTGCCCACTTCATCGAGGTGGCGGTCGACGTCGGCGCTGTGCGCCCGCTCCACGTTGCCGAGAAGATCGCCCGGGTCCACCTCCACGGCGGAGTAGTCGATCCATTTGTCCGGGTACCCGATCTTGGCGCGGAAGGCGTCCAGCTTCTTCAGCGCTTCAAGCTTCGTTTCCTCACCCATCCAGCCCAGTCCCGTAATGGACTCCCGATACGCCTCGATCAGGTTGGCCACGAGGGTCTGCATGCGGGCCTTGTGCCCTTCCGGGAAATGCTGGGCCACGTAGATCTGCCCGACTGCCTCACCGAGGGCCGCCTCGACCACCGCGACGCCGCGCTTCCAGCGGTCTTTGATCCGCGGCGTCCCGCTGAGCGTGGTGCCGTAGAAGGCAAAGTTCGCGTCCACAAACTCGGACGACAGATAAGGTGCCGCCGCGCTGACGACGCGCATTGCCAGCCATTCCTGCCAGGCCGCCAGCGGTTCGGTGCCCAGCAAGGACGCCGCGCCGGAGAAGAAGTCCGGAGTGCTCATCACGAGTTCCGTGCGCTTCTCCGGGGCGATGCCGGCGGCGTCGAACCAGTCGGACAGCAGCGGGAACAGCTCCGCGGCTTCGTCGGCCGACTTCAGGTTGTACGTCTTTTGCGGATCCCGCAGGGTCACGTTGTCCCAGTGATGCGAGGCCAGCGCCGTTTCCAGCGCGACCACCCGGCCGGCCGCGCCCTCGGGATCGGCCACCTCAGCCAGGCCCAGCATGGTCCTGACGTGCTCACGGTAGGCCTGGACGATCGGCGCGAACTTATCCTCCCGGTAGTACGACTCATCCGGCAGGCCGAGGCCGGACTGGCCCGTGTACAGCAGGACCCGGTCCGGGTTGCCGGCATCCGGGGCCGGGTAGATGTAGAAGAGCCCGCCCACGTCGGCGCGGAACAGCCGTCCGGCCAGCGCTACGAGTTCGGCCACCGACGTCGTGGCGTACACTTCGGCCAGCCGTGCCCGGATCGGATCCGCGCCCTTCGCCTGCGCCGCGGCCTCGTCCATGAAGCTGCTATAGAGGTCCCCGATCTTGCGTTCGATGCCCGTGGCCTCCGCGCCGCGGGCGGCGGCCTGCACAATGATCTCCTTCACGGCGAGCTCGGAAGCATCGCGCAGGGCCGTGAACGTGCCCTCGAGCGGCCGGTCGTCCGGAATTACCGTGCTTGTGAGCCAGCCGCCGTTCACATGCTGGTACAGGTCATCCTGCGGGCGGACACCCGCGTCGATTGTGGACAGGTCGATCCCCGAAAGTGGCACGGACGCTCCTTTGAGAGGCAGGCCCGCCCCGGATTTGATCGCGGCGCCGGTCTGCATAGTGGACGTTGCGGTGTCTGGCTCCTTCATCTTACGCACCCGTGTTACTGTGAAAAGGTGCGCGCAGAATTCCTTCTCCTTAGCTGCCGCGGCGAGGCCTCAGACGCGATCTAGCGCAAGGCCCACCCTCGCTGCGGAGTTTGTGTTGCCCGGCCACCCTTTCACCAAGAACCACAGAAAAGGCCCCGATAGTAATGCAAAACGCACAGAAGCCCTCAGGAATGCCGGTCCACCGTTACGTCCCGTTCCAGGACCAGATCACCGTTGAAGTTCCGGACCGGACCTGGCCCGACAAGGTCATCACCAAAGCCCCGCGCTGGTGCGCCGTTGACCTGCGCGACGGCAACCAGGCCCTGATCGATCCCATGAGCCCGGCCCGCAAGCTGAAGATGTTCCACCTGCTGGTCGGGATGGGCTACAAGGAGATCGAGGTCGGCTTTCCCTCGGCATCGCAGACCGACTTCGACTTCGTCCGCCAGCTGATCGAGGGCAACCACATCCCCGACGACGTGACCATCCAGGTGCTGACCCAGGCCCGTGAACACCTGATTGAGCGGACCTACGAGTCCCTGGTCGGCGCGAAGCAGGCGATTGTCCACCTCTACAACTCCACGTCCGTGCTGCAGCGCCGCGTGGTCTTCAACCAGGACGAAGACGGCATCCTGGACATCGCCCTCCAGGGCGCCCGGCTGTGCAAGAAGTACGAGGAAACCCTCGTCGACACGCACATCACCTACGAATACTCGCCCGAGTCCTTCACCGGAACCGAGCTGGAATACGCGGTCCGCGTGTGCAACGCCATCGCCGACGTCTTCGAGGCCTCGGCCGACCGGCAGGTCATCATCAATCTGCCCGCCACGGTCGAAATGGCCACCCCCAATGTCTACGCTGACTCCATCGAGTGGATGAGCCGTAACCTGCACCCGCGCGAGGGCATCATCCTGTCCCTGCACCCGCACAACGACCGCGGCACCGGCGTCGCCGCCGCGGAGCTGGGCTACCTGGCCGGCGCGGACCGGATCGAGGGCTGCCTGTTCGGCAACGGCGAGCGGACCGGCAACGTGGACCTGGTGACCCTGGGCCTGAACATGTTCGTCCAGGGCATCGACCCGATGATCGATTTCTCCGACATCGACGAAATCCGCCGCACGGTGGAGTATTGCAACCAGCTGCCGGTCGCCGAACGCGCCCCCTACGGCGGAGACCTCGTCTTCACCGCCTTCTCGGGCTCGCACCAGGACGCCATTAAGAAGGGCCTGGAAGCCCTCGAAAAGGACGCCGCCGCCGAAGGCAAGGACGTCGCCGACTACACCTGGCAGGTCCCGTACCTGCCGGTGGACCCGAAGGACCTCGGCCGCAGCTATGAGGCCGTCATCAGGGTCAACTCACAGTCCGGCAAGGGCGGCGTCGCCTACCTGCTCAAAAACGAGCACAGCCTGGACCTGCCGCGCCGCGCCCAGATCGAGTTCTCGGGGGTCATCCAGAGACAGACAGACACCGTGGGCGGCGAGGTCAGTCCCCAGCAGCTGTGGCAGGTCTTCCAGGACGAATACCTGCCCTCCGGTTCCGCCGACACCCAGTGGGGACGCTACGCGCTCGGCTCGGTCAGCACGGAGACGGACGAAGACGGCGACATGACCCTGACCGCCGCACTGAAGGTGGACGGCACCCAGGTCCGCCGCACCGGATCCGGCAACGGCCCGATCGCTGCCCTGCTGAGCATCTTGCGCGAGGACGGCGTGGACGTCCGGGTCCTGGACTACAGCGAGCACGCCCTCTCCGAGGGCGGTGGCGCGCTGGCCGCCGCCTACGTCGAATGCGCCGTGGGCGAGCGCGTGCTCTGGGGCGTGGGCATTGACGCGAACACCAGCACGTCCGCCCTCAAGGCCGTGATTTCGGCCGTGAACCGAGCCATCCGGGACGCCCGCGCCTGACCAGTCCGCGGACACCGCAGCTACGCAAGGCCATGTACTAGAACACTGCGCCGCCGGAAACTACCGGCGGCGCAGTGTTGTTCCGCGTGTGTTTGACGCTTCAGCCCTGCTCCGGCGCCGTGCGTTGCGCATGCCGTGTTTCCGCGCAGACAATGCGAAGATTAACTGTGGTCCAACAATCCTTCGCAGCGCGCGCCTACCGCGATGACGCCGTCGTGCTGCGCACGCATAAGCTGGGCGAGGCGGACCGGATCATCACGCTGCTGACCAAGCACCACGGCCAGGTCCGCGCGGTGGCCAAAGGCGTCCGCCGCACCAGCAGCCGTTTCGGTGCCAGGCTGGAGCCGTTCATGGTGGCCGATCTCCAGCTGATCTCGGGGCGGACCCTGGACGTCGTCACGCAGGCCGTGGCTAAGGGTGCCTATGGCGGCAGGATCGCCGCGGACTACGGCCGTTACACGGTTGCCGCGGCCATGACCGAGACCGCGGAGAAGCTGACCGACGTCGACGGTGAGGCCGGAACCGCCCAGTACAACCTGCTGGTCGGGGCGCTGGCATCCCTGAGCCGCGGCGACCACGCTCCCGAACTCATCCTCGATTCCTACCTGCTGCGCGCCCTCGCGACCGGCGGCTGGGCCCCCAGCTTCACCGACTGCGCCAGGTGCGGCGCGGCAGGCCCGCACACCGCGTTTTCCGCGCCGCTCGGCGGCATGGTCTGCCCTGAATGCCGGCCCCCGGGTTCCCCTGCCCCGGCCGCGGAAACGGTGCTCCTGCTCGGTGCCCTGCTCACCGGGAACTGGGCGGCGGCGGACGCCTCGGAGTCTGTGCACCGCCGCGAGGCAGCCGGCCTGGTGGCCAGCTATCTCCAGTGGCATCTGGAGCGAGTCCTGAAATCCCTCAAACATGTGGAGCGAACGTAAAAGTGGCATTGGGAAGAAGCTTGGGACGGAACCTGGACAAAAGCCAGGCAAAGCAGGGCAACGGCCGGCGCCGGACCGCCCCGGTGGTGGCACCCTACCCGCACCCGTCCGGCGCCGTTCCGCCCGCCATTCCCGCGGAGCTCATCCCGCGGCACGTAGCAATCGTCATGGACGGCAACGGCCGCTGGGCGAACCAGCGCGGCCTGCCGCGGATCGAGGGGCACAAAGCGGGGGAGCCGGCCCTGCTGGACGTGATGGCCGGCGCGATTGAGCTGGGAATCGAGCACGTCAGCGTGTATGCCTTCTCCACCGAGAACTGGCGACGGTCCCCCGAAGAGGTGCGCTTCCTGATGGGATTCAACAAGGACGTGCTGCGCCGCCAGCGGAACCAGCTCGATGACTGGGGGGTCCGCATCCGCTGGTCCGGAAGACGGCCTAAACTGTGGGGCTCTGTCATCCGCGAGCTTGAAGAGGCCGAGGAGTACACCCGGGGCAACAGCACCTGCACCCTGAACATGTGCGTCAACTACGGCGGACGGGCCGAGATCGCCGATGCCGTCTCCGCGATCGCGGAGGAAGTGGCCCGGGGCCGGCTCAAGCCGGGGGCCATCACCGAACGGACCATCCAGAAGTTCCTCGACGAGCCCGACCTGCCGGACGTCGACTTGTTCCTGCGCAGTTCGGGCGAACAGCGGCTGTCCAACTTCATGCTGTGGCAGTCGGCCTACGCCGAGTTCGTGTTCATGGACACCCTGTGGCCGGACGTGGACCGGCGGACGCTGTGGGACGCCGTCGAGATCTATGCCCAGCGGGACCGCCGGTACGGCGGAGCAGTGGATGCCGCGGCCGCCGCGGACGGCCAGGAAGCCTGACCCGGCCTACCGCGGCCCGCCGCCGCCCCAACACGGGCCTTCAATCGGACGCGTAGCCCCGGATCCACCGGGCCAGCCGGGAGTAGGCGTCCGCACGGACCCCGGGCGCGGAGAGGAAGACGTCGTGCAGCGCGCCGTCAATGCGCTCCAGGGTCACGGTGCGGCCCAGGCTGAGGGCGCGCAGGGCGATCGTGTTCACGTCCAGGACCACGTCAGTGCTGCGCATCGACTCCTTCCAGAACATCCCGTTGGCGCTGTTCCCGGAGATGAGCACGAGCACCGGTACCTCGATGTTCAGACCGCGGGCCACCTTGGACTGGCCTGTGAGCACGGCGCTGAGCCAGCCGGCGCGGACCGGAAAGGCACCTGGCGGACGGTAGGCGTCGTCCAGCGCCCATTCGCCCTCCGCGGCGCTGCTGATGCTGCGCCAGTAGAAGGCACGCTCCGGCAGCCGGATCACGGACTCGGGCCAGAACCGCGCGAACGGCTCCACCATGGTCCGCGCGGCGCGGCGCAGGGCGGGGCTGCCGTGGACTTCCAGCCAGGGGCTGTCCAGAACCAGCTGCGAGATGGCCCCCGGGTGCCGGTCGGCCCACAGCGCCGCGATCAGACCGCCGGTCGAGTGGCCCATGAGGGTCAGCGGCGGCGCCCCGCCCGGCGGCCGGAGGGACCCGATGATGCCGATCGCGGCGGTGATTTCGGCATCGTAGTTGTCCAGGTCCGTGACGTAGCCGCCATGGGTGCCCGGCCGCAGGCTGCGGCCGTGGTTGTGCATGTCCAGAGCAAAGAACTCAAACCCCGCACCGGTCCAGAACTGTGCGAGTTCCACGTTGAAGAAGTAGTCGCTCCAGCCGTGCAGGAAGAGGACTGCCCGTGCCGGCGGCGCGGCAGCTGCCCGGGTGCCGTGCAGCCCTTTCTGTCCGGCCGGATTCGCCGGAGCGTCCGCGGCCGCTTCCGCAGGGGCCAGTGGAGCGTGGCGCACCAGGGTGGCAGTGCGCAGCACGCCGTCCGGGCCTGCCGCCTCGATGGTGCAGGCCTGGAAATCATCCCCCAGGATGTCGGTCCGCCACTGCATCGACTTTCCTCCTGCGTGCCCGCGTCGATCTGCCGACTACGCTGCCCCCAGCGCCGCCATCACTGCGCCGCGGCCGTCCGCCTGGCCGCCCTTGCTGATCTTGGCTTCATGCTAACCCGCACCGGAGCCCCCTGCCGCCGCGTCCGGCGCACGCGGCGGCGCGGTCACACGAGCCCGTGCTGGGCCGGCTGGTTTGGTCATGACGGCGCTAACCGGAAAACTAGTGGCATGCGCGTATATCCCACTTTCTTCAGGCTGGCCTTTTCATGGATGGACGCCGAACGCGCCCACAAGATCGGCTTCAAGGCCATCCGGCTGGCCCACAGCTGCGGCGCCGGCCGTGTGCTGCAGAGGTTCACCGCCCCGGCGGCGTCACTGCAGACCGAGGCGTTCGGCCTGACCTTTCCCTCCCCGTTCGGGCTCGCGGCCGGCTTCGACAAGGAAGGCCACGGCATTGAAGCGCTGACCGAGCTTGGCTTCGGCCATGTCGAAGTAGGCACCATCACCGGCCAGGCCCAGCCCGGCAACCCGGCACCCCGGTTGTTCCGTCTCGTGGAAGACCGGGCCGTCATCAACCGGATGGGCTTCAACAACGACGGCGCCGCGGCCGTCGCCCCGCGCCTGAAGTCCGCGCGGGCTGCCCTCCAGCGGCATTACCGGGGCGTGCGGCCACTGATCGGCGTGAACATCGGCAAGAGCAAGGCAGTGGGACTTGAGGACGCGGTGTCGGACTACCTCATCAGCGCACGAAGCCTTGCCCTGGCTGCCGACTACCTCGTGGTCAACGTCAGCTCGCCCAACACTCCGGGCCTGAGGCTGCTGCAGGACGTGGATACCCTGCGGCCGCTGCTGGCGGCAGTGGGGGAGGAAGCGGACAAGGCCGCCGGCCGCCACGTACCTCTCCTGGTTAAGATCGCCCCCGACCTCAGCAATGAGGACATCGACGACGTCGCACGCCTCGCACTGGACCTGAAGCTGGACGGCATCATCGCCACCAACACCACCATTGCCCGTACCGGGCTCACCGCCGCCCCGGACAAGGTCGAGGCCTGTGGAGCTGGCGGTCTCTCGGGCGCGCCCCTGAAGGAACGGTCCCTGGAGGTCCTGGCCCGGCTCAGGGCCGCCACCGGCGGCGCACTGACCCTCGTCTCGGTGGGCGGAGTCGAAACCGCTCAGGACGTCCAGGCGCGGCTCGATGCCGGCGCCACCCTCGTCCAGGGCTACACGGCCTTCCTGTACGAGGGTCCGTTCTGGGCGGCCCGCATCAACAAGCTGCTGGCCAAACACCCGAGCCGGCGCTAACCGCCGACAGGCAAAAGAGCCTCCGAGAGCCCGAAAGATCCGCAACGCCGTCGGTTCCGGCGCCCGGACGCGGCTCCAGAACCGAAGCCAAAACAAGAAGCCCCCGGCGGTAAAAAACCGCCGGGGGCTTCTTGACTTCCGGGGTCGGAAGAATCCTGGGATAACTGATCAGGCGGGGAATTCCCCGCGGTTGACCTGCGGCTTGGGAAGGCGCAGACGGCGGAACTGGAGCGAGCGCATGGAGCCGTACCAGACGGTACCGCTCTCGACCTGGCCGAATTTCTCGGTGAGCCGCTTCTTGAGCTTGCGGGAAAGGATGAAGACGTCCACGAAGACCGCAAGGAACATGACCCAGAAAGCACCCAGGACGTAGACCATCTGCTGGCTGGAAGCCGGCACGAGCAGCGAGACGAGCACGAACACCAGCGCCCCAAACATGAGGTACTCGCCCAGGCTGAAGCGGGCATCGACGTAGTCGCGGGCGAAACGCTTCTGCGGACCCTTGTCGCGCACCGGCAGGAACTTCTCGTCGCCGCTGTCCATGGCCTGCCGCATCTTGACCCGCTGCTCCGCGACCGCGGCGCGCTCAGCCGCTTTGGAGGCCTTGCGGTCCTCCGGCACGAGCGGCCGCTTCCGGGCCGCCTCCTGGGCACTGCGCTTGGGCGTGGGCGCGCCCTTGCCGCTCACGGCGCCCCGGGCTGCTGCCTCGGCCACCTGCTGGTCAACTACATCCTGCGCCGCTGGCGCTTCCTTTTTACGTCCGAACACACCTAAAGAATACCCCGCACGGACGGGCGCGAGACCCGGCCCACACGGCGCCGCCCGCGGCCCGACGCTGTTTGTCGTGACGCAGCACACGGGTAGTGTTCTGCGCATGACCTCATCAACCGCGGGGATCCCGCAGACCGCCATGGACCACGCCGGCACCATCGATGCCGGGGCCCTCCGCCACGCCGTGACCGAATCGTTCGACGAAACGATCAGCCAGTTGACGGACCTGGTCGCCATTCCGGGCATCGCCTGGCCAAGCTTTGATCCGACCCCGCTGAACCGCAGCGCCGACGCCGTCGCCGGCCTCGTGCGGGCCAGCGGCTTCGACGATGTCCGGATCCTCCGCTGCGACAAGGAGGACGGGACGCCCGGCGGGCCGGCCGTCGTCGCCCGCCGTCCGGCCGCAGAGGGCAAGCCCACGGTCCTGTTGTACGCCCACCACGATGTCCAGCCCACCGGCGACCTGGCGCTGTGGGAAACCGACCCCTTCACCGCCGTCGAACGGAACGGGCGGCTGTTCGGGCGGGGCGCCGCAGACGACAAAGCGGGCATCCTGGCTCATATCGCCGCGTACTCGGCTGTGACGCGTGTACTCGGAGACGAACTCGGCCTGGGCGTGACGTTCTTCTTCGAAGGTGAGGAAGAAGCCGGGTCGCCCACCTTCCGGCGATTCCTTGAGACCCACCGTGAGCTGCTGCGCGCGGATGTGATTGTCGTGGCCGACTCCAGCAACTGGAAGGTGGGCGTTCCCGCCCTGACCACGAGCCTGCGCGGCCTGGTGGATGGCACGATCGAAGTCAAGGTCCTGGACCATGCGGTGCATTCGGGCATGTTCGGCGGCCCCGTGCTGGACGCGCCGACGTTGCTCGCCCGCCTGATCGCAACCCTGCACGACGCCGACGGCAGCGTCGCGATCGAGGGTCTCGTCAGCAGCGACGACGTGGCCGTTGACCTCACCGAAGCGGAGTATCGCGCCGATGCCTCGGTGCTCGACGGCGTGAAGCTCGCCGGGACCGGGAGCATTGCCTCACGCATGTGGACCAAGCCCGCCCTCTCCATCATCGGTTTTGATGCCCCGGCCGTGGACGTGGCCTCCAACACCCTGCTCCCGCGGGCACGCGCCAAATTCAGCCTGCGTCTGGCCCCCGGGCAGGATCCGGCTGCCGCCATGGAGGCGGTGCGCAAGCACGTCGAAAAGAACGCGCCGTTCGGCGCGCAGGTGGTCTTCACACCGGGGGAGAGCGGTAACCCCTTCCTGACCGACACCAGCTCCAAGGCGGCGTCCGTGGCCATGTGGGCCCTCGGCGAGGCCTGGGGCGTGCCGGCGGTTGAAATGGGGATCGGGGGATCCATACCGTTCATCGCGGACCTCACCGAGCTCTACCCGGACGTCCAGATCCTGGTGACCGGCGTCGAGGATCCGGATTCCCGCGCCCACAGCGCCAACGAATCGCTGCACCTGGGCGACTTCCGGAACGCGATCGTCGCCGAGGCCCTGCTGCTGGCCCGGCTTAACGCCGAAGGCGCGGTCTGATCGGCGGGCTGAACTGCGCGGGCTTATCTGCGCCGGTTGACTTGCGCCCTCTGATCCGCGCCGTCTGATCCGAGGGAATAGCGATCAGTCCCTGGAGAGTTACGTCAGGAGTTAGAGCTACAAGGCTGCGCGACGTAGCATGTAGCTATAGCCCATACCGTTTAAGTAGGGGCGGGCACCGTGCAAGCGGAGCCGCCACCACCGTTGCAAGAAGGTAGGCCATGAGCACTACAACCAATGAAAACAGCGCCGACGCCACCGCCGTCGAGGCCGGCGAGCTGGCCACGCACGAGGTCATGCTGACCGACGTCGCGGCCGGCAAGGTCCGCAGCCTCCTCGAGCAGGAAGGCCGCACCGATCTGCGCCTCCGCGTTGCTGTGCAGCCTGGCGGTTGCTCCGGCCTGATCTACCAGCTCTACTTTGACGAGCGGCTGCTGGACGGAGACGCGGTGCGCGACTATGACGGAGTGGAAGTCGTCGTCGACAAGATGAGCGTTCCCTACCTCAGCGGTGCCAGCATCGACTTCGAGGACACCATCTCCAAGCAGGGCTTCACCATCGACAACCCGAATGCCGGCGGCTCCTGTGCCTGCGGGGATTCTTTCCACTAATACATTCCACTAAGGCCGGGCATAATGCCCGGCCTTAGTGCCGCAGGAGCCATAACGTGCGGGGCCCGCAAAAAGGTTCCGACCCACGGCGCGGACATGTGGGCGAAAACTCTGAGGGAGCGGTAAGCTCTACACCGAGTAGTAAAACTTTTCGTTTGCCCTGCCCGTCATTCGCGGGGCAACAGCAACAAGTAGGAAGGGCCGTCTGTGAGTTCGCAGAACCGAACCGGCAGCCGACGCAAAAAGATCACTACGATCACTGGCTTGGCATTCGCCGGCGCGTTGGCTTTGACTGGATGTTCACCAGAGGTAGAGAAGGGCTGGTTGCCCACCGAACGTGGCACCACCAGTAACACTGACCTCATCATGGACCTCTGGGTGAACTCATGGATTGCCGCGCTGGTGGTCGGCACCATCACCTGGGGCCTGATGATCTGGTGCATCGTCGCTTACCGTCGGCGCAAGGGCACCGTGGGCTTCCCGCGCCAGAGCAGCTTCAACCTTCCGCTGGAAGTGTTCTACCTGACGATCCCGCTGTTCATGGTCCTGGTGTTCTTCTACTTCACCGACCGCGACCAGCAGTCGATCGACAACCGCTCCCAGCCAGCCGACGTCGTCGTCGATGTCCGCGGCAAGCAGTGGGCGTGGGACTTCAACTACAAGCAGGGCTCAGTCGTCAACGCGGACGTGCACGAAGAAGGCGTCCAAGCCCACCTGACCGGTAAGGAAGTGGACAAGGACAAGCTGCCCACCCTGTACCTGCCGGTCAACAAGTCGGTTGACCTCGAACTTAATTCCCGCGACGTCATCCACTCCTTCTGGGTGCCTGCCTTCCTGCAGAAGCGCGACATGATCCCCGGCAAGACCAACTACATCCGGTTGACCCCCACGCGGGAGGGAACCTACGACGGCAAGTGCGCCGAACTTTGTGGCGAGTACCACTCCGAAATGCTGTTCCGCGTAAAGGTTGTCTCCGAAACGGAGTTCCAGGCGCACATGAACCAGCTGCGCCAGAACGGGAACACCGGCCTGCTCGGCGAAGAGTACGACCGACTCCCGGCCACTACCGAAAACAAGTAAGGGGAGCGACGTGGCAACCACCTACAGTCAGCCCTCCGGGATCCTTGAGGCTCCCGTAGTACCCAAGTCCAAGGGGCGCATCGTCGTCAACTGGATCACCTCGACCGACCACAAAACGATCGGGTACATGTACCTGATCGCGTCGTTCGTGTTCTTCTGCTTCGGCGGCATCATGGCGCTGCTGATCCGCGCCGAGCTCTTCGAGCCGGGCATGCAGATCCTTCAGACCAAAGAGCAGTACAACCAGTTGTTCACCATGCATGGCACCGTGATGCTCCTGATGTTCGCGACGCCGCTGTTCGCCGGCTTCACGAACGTCATCATGCCGCTGCAGCTGGGGGCCCCCGACGTCGCGTTCCCGCGCCTGAATGCTCTGGCCTTCTGGTTCTTCCTCTTCGGCTCCACGATCGCCGTCTCGGGGTTCATCACCCCGCAGGGCGCCGCATCGTTCGGCTGGTTCGCTTACGCGCCGCTGTCCAACACCACGTTCAGCCCCGGCGTGGGCGGTGACCTCTGGGTCTTCGGCCTGGCGCTCTCCGGCTTCGGCACCATCCTCGGTGCCGTCAACTTCATCACCACGATCATCTGCATGCGCGCCCCGGGCATGACCATGTGGCGGATGCCGATCTTCACCTGGAACGCCCTCGTGACGTCCATCCTGGTCCTGATGGCCTTCCCGCCGCTGGCCGCTGCCCTGTTTGCTCTGGGTGCAGACCGCCGCTTTGGTGCGCACATTTTCGACCCGGAGAACGGCGGCGCCGTCCTCTGGCAGCACCTGTTCTGGTTCTTCGGCCACCCCGAGGTGTACATCATCGCGCTGCCGTTCTTCGGCATCGTCTCCGAGATCTTCCCGGTCTTCAGCCGCAAGCCGATCTTCGGCTACAAGGGCCTGGTCTATGCGACCATTTCCATCGCCGCGCTGTCCGTGACCGTGTGGGCGCACCACATGTACGTCACCGGCTCGGTCCTGCTGCCGTTCTTCTCCTTCATGACGATGCTGATCGCCGTTCCGACCGGCGTGAAGTTCTTCAACTGGATCGGCACCATGTGGCGCGGTTCCATCACCTTCGAAACCCCCATGCTGTGGAGCATCGGCTTCCTGGCGACGTTCCTCTTCGGTGGCCTGACCGGCATCATCCTGGCCTCGCCGCCGCTGGACTTCCACGTCTCCGACTCCTACTTCGTGGTGGCTCACTTCCACTACGTGGTGTTCGGCACCGTCGTGTTCGCCATGTTCGCCGGCTTCTACTTCTGGTGGCCCAAGTGGACCGGCAAGATGCTCAACGAGCGCCTCGGCAAGATCCACTTCTGGATGCTGTTCCTCGGTTTCCACGGCACCTTCCTGATCCAGCACTGGCTGGGCGTCGAGGGCATGCCGCGCCGCTACGCCGACTACATGCCGCAGGACGGCTTCACGTGGATGAACCAGTTCTCCACCATCGCCTCGTTCGTCCTCGGCGCCTCACTGATCCCGTTCTTCTGGAACGTGTACATTACGTGGCGCAGCAACGAGCGCGTGGAAGTTGATGACCCGTGGGGCTTCGGCGCCTCCCTGGAGTGGGCCACGTCCTGCCCGCCGCCGCGCCACAACTTCACGTCCCTGCCCCGCATCCGCTCCGAACGTCCCGCCCTGGACCTGCACCACCCGGAGCTCGCGCAGAACTACACCGCGGAATCGCCCGCGCCGGCCGCGGCGGCGCTCGGTAACGCCGACCAGAAGGACACCGCCCTGTGAAAATCGAATCAAGGATCTTTGGCCTCGGTGTGTTCTTCTTCGTGCCAGTGGCATTCATCTACGGCTACCTGACGAACTGGAGCGAATGGGTCGGCACGCTGGCCATCCTGCTGGTCGGTGGCCTCGCCGGAATGATCGGCGCCTACCTTGGCTTCACCGGCAGGCGCGTAGGCATGCGTCCTGAGGACCGCAGCGACGCCGAAATCCATGAAGGTGCCGGCGAGCAGGGACACTTCGCCCCCTGGAGCTGGTGGCCCATGGTTCTGGGCATCTCCTGCGCCACCGGGTTCCTCGGCCTTGCCGTGGGCTGGTGGATCGTCTTCATCGCCGGCGGCCTCGCGATCGTTGCCCTGGTTGGCTGGGTCTACGAGTACAGCCGCGGTGACCACGCGCACTAAGGCCGCGATCTAAAAGCACGGAACGCACGACGGCGGGCCCCACCACTTGGTGGGGCCCGCCGTCGTTGTGATGCGGTGCGACTCCGGCCGCGGCTTCCACGCCGGGGGCAACTACCGGTCCCGTACGCTGCTCACCCAGCGCCGGAGTCGCGGCATGAACACCCTTCAGCAGGTCAACCCCGCCACGAACCGCGAAGAGCCGCTAATCTGGGGAGCACCCCGAGCGGAGGAGAGCCCATGGGCACGGTAGTCATGTACAGCTCGGTGTCGGTGGACGGCTTCATCGCGGACGAGAACGACCAGCCGGGACCCCTCTTCGACTGGTTGTCCAGCGGTGACGTGCCGTTGGACGAGAGCGGCGAGTTGAAGGTGTCGCAGACGTCCTACGACTACACCCGGCCGTACTGGGACCAGATCGGGGTGACCGTCGTCGGCCGCCACGTCTTCGACATGACGGACGGCTGGGACGGGAAGCCTCCGGGCGGGGTCGACCATGTGGTCGTCGTGACGCACCGGCCGGAGCCCGAGGGCTGGGACCGCGAGGCGCCGTTTCACTTCGTCGACGGCGTCGAGGCAGCCGTGGCCAAGGCGCAGGAGCTTGCGGGTGACCGCCTGGTCGAGGTCGCTGCCGGCGACGTCGGTGGCCAGGTGTTTGCCGCGGGCCTGGTCAACGAGGTGCGCATGGACGTCGTACCCGTCGTGTTCGGGTCCGGCAAGCGCTTCTTCGGGTCGGTCCACGCGCAGCACCTGCTGGAGGATCCAGACGTGGTGATCCAGGGCAACCGGGTGCTTCACCTGCGCCATCGGGTGCGCCGTTGACCGATCAGATTCTGGCCGTCTTTCCGGGACAGAGATGCTTGGCATATTCACGCGGGGCTGGCGCGAGGGGCTCAGGCCGCAGCTGTGGACTCCAGAACGTTCCGGAGTTCTTCCAGGGCGCTCTCGGCCTCTGCCAGGCTGTACCGGGCGGGGAGGGCCTCCGCCGCGATGGCCAGTTCCACTTGGCAGCCACACTCGAAGTCCTCGGTCATGACCTCCAGCAGCGATCGGGCGTCCACGCCGGGCCTGCCCGCCTTGCTGATGGTCACCGGGAGTCCGGTTGCCGTGACGGCGCGGACGAAGACGGCCGCCGGCCGGGCGTGAAGGCCGACTGCGGCCGAGACAACTGCCTTGCGAACTGGCAACGGGACTCCTGTGCTCGTGCATCATCTAGTGCTTATGGGGTGGGCGGATCCGGCGGACGGGCTGCCCTGGGAGCAGTTGTCCTATCACGTGCGGGGGATAGCGTCCCGGCCGCGACCGTTCATCGAGATCCGTACATTCAAATACGTAGTGGAAATGCGTACATTCAAGGGTAACTGCGGGGGAGGGGCAGGAAAAACTGCGACGGGCAGGTGGTCTAGACCTGAGGGGCCGCGGGCTTACCCTTAATGCATGACTATTTTTGCCGCCTCCTTGCCTGCCGATATTCCTGCGCCGGGCCCGATCCGAGGCTAAACCATGGGGTCCACTAACGCGTCGAAGATGGTCGGCGATATCGACCGGCAGAGCGGCGTCCCGATCTACGTCCAGCTACGCGAAATCCTCCGGTCCCACATTGCCGCCGCGTGCCCGCCCGGATCAGCCCTTCCGTCTGAACGGGACCTCGCGGAGCGGTTTGGCCTGGCCCGGATGACCGTCAGGCAGGCCATCGATGCGCTCGTGGGGGAGGAAGTGATTGAGCGCGTCGTGGGGTTGGGCACGTTCGTGCGCAAACCGAAACTGGATCTTCAGGTCAAGCTAACGTCCTATAGCGAAGAGATGCAGCGCCGCGGCATGGTTCCGGCGGCCAAGGTTCTGAGCTTCGAGCAGATCGGTGCGAGTGCCTTCCTGGCCCGGGAGCTGCAGTTGGAGGAGGGTACGCCCCTCGTCCGGTTCCGGCGGCTTCTGCTGGCCGATAACGAACCCATGAGTGTGGACGAGAACTTCATTCCCGCGCACCGGGTGCCAGGTCTGCTCGACGAGGAACCGCCAACGTCCCTCTACAACGTGCTCAGCGAACGCTACGGGCTGGTCATGGAATGGGGCGAGGACATGATCGAGGCCACGGCGGCCTCGCCGTCGACGGCCAGGCTCCTGAACGTCGAGGTAGGTACGCCGTTATTGAAGATCCAGCGGCACGCCTTCGTGGCTCGCGCGATGGTGGACTACTCCGTGTCCTATTACCGGGCGGACCGCTACAAGCTCTGGGTGCCCTTGCAGCGCCCCGGTGTCCGGCCCACCCGGAACTACGCCTCGGGGTACCGCCCGTAGCTACACCAATGCGGGGTCACTCCGCGCCAGTACCGACGGATCGGATGGGCGCGTAGCAGCCCCGCTTTTCGTGTTCAGACGCATCAAGGCCCGGTCCCCTTTGGGGAACCGGGCCTTTCCGCGTGACTGTTGCTTGCTGGCTAGTGGCTCAGCGTCTTCCGCGACTCTGCCGCTTCGATGCTCTCGATCGGCTCGGGGGCGGCGTGGTGGCCGTGTGCGGCTTCCAGCTCAGCCGGAGTGGCCGGGGCCACCCGGTCCTCGAAGAACCAGCGGGACAGCTTGGCACGGCGCTTTTCCTTGCGGTCCACGACGCCTTGTTCGTTCGGCACGGCGGGCAGCGGCGCGGGGGACTCGAAGCCCACGAGCCGGTAGCGCTTGTACTCGTCCAGCGGGGCGTGGACCTCGATGAACTCGCCATGCGGCAGTCGCACGATGCGGCCGGTTTCGCGGCCGTGCAGGGCGATCTCGCGGTCCTTGCGCTGGAGGGCCAGTGCAACGCGCTTGGTCACGATGAATGCGATCACAGGGCCGACGAAGAACAGGGCGCGCAGCCAGTAGGTCACATCGTTCAGGGAGACGTGGAAGTGTGTCGCGATGAGGTCAGAACCTGCGGCGGCCCACATCACGCAGTACCACACGAAACCGGCCATGCCGATCGCGGTCCGGGTCGGAGCGTTGCGCGGACGATCCAGGACGTGGTGCTCGCGGTCGTCCTTGGTGACCCAGCGTTCGATCCACGGGTAAGTGAACATGACCGTGAACAGGATGCCTGCCGGGACAAGGGCCGGAAGCAGGACGTTGAACGTGAACATGTGGCCGAACCAGATCTGCTCGACTTTCCAGTCCCCGATCGTGCCTGGCATCAGGCGCAGGGCGCCGTCGACGAAGCCGATGTACCAGTCAGGCTGCGTGCCTGCCGAAACGGGGGAGGGGTCGTACGGGCCGTAGTTCCAGATCGGGTTGATGGTGAAGAACGCCGCCATGATGGCGACAACACCGAACACAATGAAGAAGAAGCCGCCGGCCTTGGCTGCGTACACCGGTCCCAGGGGGTAGCCGACGACGTTGCCGTCGTTGCGGCCCGGGCCGGGGTACTGCGTGTGCTTGTGAACAACCACCATGAACAGGTGCATGACGATCATCAGCAGGATGAGCGCGGGAACCAGGAGGATGTGGAGCATGTACAGGCGGCTGATGATCATGGTGCCGGGGAACTCGCCGCCAAAGAGGAAGAACGAGGTGTAGGTGCCGATGACCGGGATGGACTTGATGACGCCGTCGATGATGCGCAGGCCGTTGCCGGAGAGCAGGTCATCGGGGAGCGAGTAGCCGGTGAAGCCTGCCGCCATGGCCAGGATGAGCAGGACGCCGCCTACCACCCAGTTCATTTCGCGGGGCTTGCGGAACGCGCCGGTGAAGAACACGCGGAGCATGTGCACGGCCACGGAGGCCACGAACAGCAGGGCCGCCCAGTGGTGCACCTGGCGCATGAAGAGGCCGCCGCGGACATCGAAGGAGATGTTCAGGGATGAGCTGTACGCCACGGACATTTCCACGTTCTTCAGCGGCGTGTACGAACCCGCGTAGTGCGTCTCCGCCATGGACGGGTCGAAGAAGAACGTCAGGAACGTGCCAGAGAGGAGCAGGATGACGAAGGAGTACAGTGCCACTTCGCCGAACATGAACGACCAGTGGTCCGGGAAGACCTTCCGGCCGAATTCCCGGAGGATTCCGGAGCCGCCTACGCGCTGGTCGACGAAGTCGGTGATGCGGCCGCCCGCAGTCTTGGGGACGAAGACGGGGGCATCAGGCGTTGTTGTTGAGGACATGCTGCTCACGCTCCCAGTAGGTCGGTCCGACGGGTTCATGGAAGTCGCTCGTGGCGACCAGGTAGCCCTCAGCGTCAACAGCGATAGGAAGCTGGGGGAGAGGCCGGCTGGCCGGGCCGAAGATGACCTTGCACTGCTGGGTAAGGTCGAAGGTCGACTGGTGGCACGGGCACAGCAGGTGGTGGGTCTGCTGCTCATACAGGGCAACAGGGCAACCGACGTGGGTGCAGATCTTGGAGTACGCAACGATTCCGTTGTAGGCCCAGTCTTCACGGCCCGGGGAGGGGTGCAGCTCCTCCGGGTTCAGACGCATGAGCAGAACGACGGACTTGGCCTTTTCGTTCAGCTTGCCTTCGCTCAGTTCGTTCAGCCCTTCCGGGATGACGTGGAAAGCCGAGCCCATGGTGACATCGGCGGCCTTGATGGGGGTGCCATCGGGGTCGCGGGCAAGCCTCTTCAGTTTTCCGTCGGGAGCCGGTGCCCACAACGTGTGGGCCAGCTTGTCGTCCGGGCGCGGACCGAGGTCGCCAAAGATGGCCAGGGCCGGCAGGGGTGCCAGGGCGATAGCGCCAATCAGGGTGTTGCGGATAAGGGGCCGGCGCTTAATGCCGGTTTCCTCCACAATGTCATCGACGATCCGGACGGCTGCCTGGCGGTCATCCTCGGTGCGGATCGCGTGGCGCTCTTCCGAGACCTCGTGGTCCGGCATAAGGGCCTTGGCCCAGTGGACGATGCCGGTACCGATGCCCAGCATCGCGAACGCGGTGCCGATGCCCAGCAGGGCATTCTGAAGGCGGATCGTGGCGATCGAGGAATCAGGTCCCCCCAAATCGATCGCGAAATACGCCACCAGGAATATCAGGGTGCCAACGACCGAGGTGCCGAACAGAAGGGCTACCTGCCGTTCTGCTTTCTTTGCGGCCCTCGGGTCCGTGTCAGCCAGGCGCAAACGGTGCGGGGGAATCCCAGGATCCTGGAATTTCTCCACCTCATTCTGACCAGCCGTAGCTACGGTGCCCGAGTGGCTCGGACTGCCGTCACTATGGTTGCCCATAATTCGCCTCATCCTTCTCTCGTCTCGGCATGTGCCGAGTTAGGTTTCAATTCAAACTGCTGACGCATCAGCAGAAAATTCTTACAGGTGCAAGGTCCGCTTAGGAGGTGCGGGATGTGAGCCAGATCGTGAACGCGATGATGACGCCCAGGCCGGCAATCCAGACAAAGAGACCTTCGGAGACCGGTCCCAAAGCACCGAGATCGGCGCCGCCGGGTGAACCGTTGGCTTCAATCTGCTTCAGGTAGGTGATGATGTCGCGCTTGCCCTCCGGAGAGATGTTCGCGTCATTGAAGACCGGCATGTTCTGGGGGCCGGTGACCATGGCTTCGTAAATGTGCTGGCCGGAGACATCCGCAAGCGCCGGAGCGAACTTGCCCCGGGTGAGCGCGCCGCCGGCGGCAGCAGCGTTGTGGCACATCGCGCAGTTGGTGCGGAAGAGTTCGCCACCCTTGGCGGCGTCGCCCTTCCCATCGAGGACTCCCGCCTCGGGGATGGACGGGCCGGGGCCGAGCGAGGCAACATAAGCGGCCAGCTGCTTGGTCTGCTCTTCGTTGAACTGGACGGGCTTCTTGTAGGCCTGCGGGCCATTCATCTGCATGGGCATACGTCCGGTGCCGACCTGGAAGTCAACAGCAGCCGCGCCGACGCCCACAAGCGACGGTCCGGACTGCGAGCCGCTGGCACCCATGCCGTGGCAGGTGGCGCAGTTGGCGGCGAAGAGCTTGCCGCCCTCCTCTACGTCGCTTGCGCTATAGGTTGTGGTGTCGGCCTTGGCCTGGTTGACGGTGGTGGCAACGGCGTACAGCCCACCCGTGACCAAGAGGCCCATCAGCAGCAGTGCAATCGCTGCCAGTGGGTGACGTCGCTTCTGCGAGAGTGCCTTCACGTGGTGGTTCCTTTATTCGATCCTGCGGTGGCTCCGTGAGCCGCTTCTGAAATTCTGCCTCTTGTAGAAAAAGAGTCAAGTCGGGGCTACTTGAGGACGTAGATGACCAGGAAGAGGCCAATCCAGACGACGTCCACGAAGTGCCAGTAGTACGAGGTGACGATCGCCGAGGTTGCTTCAAAGTGGCCGAACTTCTTCGCTGCGAAGGAGCGGCCCATGATGAGCAGGAAGGCAATCAGCCCGCCGATGACGTGCAGGCCGTGGAAGCCCGTCGTTATGTAGAAGGCTGAACCGTAGGCGTTGGAGGACAGCGAGACGTGCTCGGACACGAGCATGGAGTACTCGGTGGTCTGGCCGGCCACGAAGAAGGCACCCATGAGGAACGTCAGGATGAACCATCCGTTCATCCCCCAGCGGGTGAAGCTGAAGACTCCGCCGGTCCGGCGCGGCTGGAGCCGCTCGGCAGCGAAGACGCCCATCTGGCAAGTGAAGGAACTTGCCACGAGGACGATCGTGTTAACGAGCGCAAAGGGGAAGTTGAGCTTGGCTGTCTCTTCGGCCCACATCAGTCCGGAAGTCGAACGGAGTGTGAAGTACATGGCGAAGAGACCGGCGAAGAACATCAACTCACTGGACAGCCACACAACGGTTCCAACAGAAACCATGTTCGGGCGGTTCAGCGTCGGGTGCGCCGGGGTACTGGGGGCATGGGTCGCAGATGTCACATAGACATTATGTCTGTAAAAGTCCGTCCTGCCCAACGCAAACCGCCATTTCGGAGGACTTTTTCTACAAAGACGCGAAATCGCGCGGAAAAGTTCCCGGAGGGGTTCACATTGGTCTTAGCGGGCGCGACCTCGATAGCATCGGGAGGTGACTTCTCCGGTATCTGCACAGGCGGCAGGCAACACCTGGCCGCGGCTCATCAACGCGCTCATCAGTGGCGTGGACCTCACCGCCGGGAGCACCGAATGGGCCATGAACGCAATCATGTCCGGCGAGGCGACGCCGGTTCAGGTGGCCGGATTCCTGGTGGCGCTGCGCTCGAAGGGCGAGACCGTCGATGAACTGTCGGGTCTGGTGGAGGCGATGATCGCCAACGCCAACGCAGTCGAGATCGCGGGCGAGAAGCTCGACATCGTAGGCAGCGGCGGCGACCAGCAGAACACGGTGAACATCTCCACGATGGCAGCACTGATCTGCGCCGGCGCCGGCGCCAAGGTGGTCAAGCACGGCAACCGGGCATCGTCGTCGTCCTCCGGATCCGCCGACGTCTTGGAGGCGCTTGGCGTCAGGTTGGACCTGCCTATTGCGCGGGTGGCACTCAACGCCGAGGAAGCCGGGATCACGTTCTGCTTCGCCCAGGTGTTCCATCCTTCCATGCGGCATGCCGCCGTCGCCCGCCGCGAGCTCGGCGTCCCGACGGCCTTTAACTTCCTGGGCCCCATGATCAACCCGGCGCACGTCCAGGCCTCCGCTGTAGGCGTGGCCAATGAACGGATGGCCCCCCTGGTGGCGGGCGTGCTGGCCAAGCGCGGCAGCCGCGGGCTGGTGTTCCGCGGGAATGACGGCCTGGATGAACTCACCACCACCGGACCGTCACGGGTGTGGGAGATCCGCAACGGCGAAGTCACCGAAGGCGCCTTTGACCCGGGCAGCCTCGGGATCCGGCGGGCCACCATCGAGGAGCTGCGCGGCGGTGACGCCGTGGCCAATGCTGCCGTCGTCCGCGCCGTCCTGGCCGGCGCGCCCGGCCCGGCCCGTGACGCGGCGCTGCTCAATGCCGCCGCCGGGCTGGTGGCGTTCGATCTCGACGCCGTTGGTCCGCTCGCCGACCGGATGGCAGCGGCGTTGAAGCGCGCCGAGGAATCAATCGAGACCGGCGCCGCCGCCGCGGTCCTGGACCGCTGGGTTGCGTTGTCCCAGGCAGCCTGAGCGCGCCGACGTCGCCCGCGGGGGTCGGAGCGAGGAGTTACTGAAAAGGACGCAATAAAAAGGACGGACTGAAGGGCCGGCCCTTCAGTACTTTGGTGTAGGGCCTCTGGTGCCTGTTGCGGCTACTGCTCGAAACCGAGGGCAAAGGCCGCGTCGAGATCGTGCTGCGAGTAGGCGCGGAAGGCAATCTGGGTAGTGGTGTGCACCACGCCCTGAACCTTGGAGAGCTTGTCCGCGATGGCGTCCGCCAGATCTTCGTGCTTTGCGACGCGGGCGATGGCGATCAGGTCCCACTCGCCTGTGACGGAATAGACCTCGCTGATGCCCGGGATGGCGGAGATTTCCTCGGCGGTTTCCGGGATGCGTGAAGCGTCTGTCTTGATCAGGACGAATGCGGTGACCACGTGTGAGCCTTTCCGGATCGGTTGCGCCGTGTGCGGCCTGTCGGCGGCCCCATCGCGGGCCTTGCCATAATCTGCAAGCCTAGTGCATCAGACCTGCCGGCGGCGTGAGCGCAACCTGCGCACGCCCGCGACCAGAAGACGGTATCCGAGGAGGAAAACGGCCAGGCTCAGCAGTGCCACGATTACGAACGCCAGCACCACGGTCTGCCCGGTCACTGCCCGCAGGATCATGCCGACGCCTACGGTCCCGAGCCAGACCGCTACGCCGGCCGGCCACAGCCGCAGCGGCGCACGCCACAGGCGCAGGGCGAGCCAGGTAAGGGCTGCGCCGGCCAGGAACGGCCATGCGGTCGCGAGGACTCCTGCGATAGTCTCCCCGCGCTGGTGCGCGTCGCGGCCAATCGCTGCGAAGAGCAGAATCAGCAGCGCATCGGCGCAGGCGGCCAGGACCGCTAGCTGCCCGGGCCTCAGACCCGGCCGGGAAGCGTTCCGGGCAGACGGGCGGGGCAGTTGGGGGGTTGAAGATGGCATACATCCAAGCCTAGTCCCGTCCGGACGAGCGCATGCCCTAGGCGTCCCGGGTCGTCCGAAGTCCTGGTCGGCGTGGCCCGCCTCGTCCAAGGGCGGTCCGCACATATGATCGGTGGCATGAGTACCGATGCCGTTCCGGAGGCTGCTGCGCCGGAGGCTGATCTTCTGGGCGCTGCTGTCCACGTGCAACTGGATCCCCAGTTGGACGGCCAGCTGAGCATCAATGACATCCTTCTCGAACTCGGTCAGGCTCCGGTTGTACATCCGTCTCCGGATGCGGCAAGCGAACTCCACTTCTTCTAGGCAACGGACCTTTCCCCGAGTCAATGCGTCTCGCCTGTTGCCTCATTGCAATACCTCCGGGAAGAGTGATTCGTTGCCTCATTTGAAAACCTCCGGATGGAGGGACTCGTTGCGGCGCTGGAGGTAGG
>NZ_JBHVVJ010000029.1:0-24012 GCF_042883665.1 Arthrobacter sp. NPDC058192
CTTCGGCGCGTCCGCGGACTACAAACGCCTCTTCCAGGAATTCGGCATCACCGCCGAAGCCGTCACCGCCGCCGCGAAGGACTCCCTCGCCAGCGCCGCCGACTAGTCGCGGGAGGGCCGCCGACCGCTGAGTTCGCCGGAAACCAGCCCGCCCGCCGGAACTTCCGGCGGCCGGGCAGGTTTCCGGCGAATTCGCGCTATGTGCCGGGTTCTTCGTCGGTGTCCGGACCTTCTGCCGGCTCTTGGGAATGGGCCCGGTCGACGAAAGGTAGGTCCGTGGCGTCGCCTTCCGCGGGCGTCTCGCTGTGCGTGCGCTCCGTCGCCTGTGAGTCCTTGGTCATGTCCGCTCCTCTGCCAAAAGTAGTGCTGAAAAGTCGTGATGAAGCATCCTGACGTGAAATCGTGCTGGATCGAGTGCTGAACAGCCCGCTCCCGACTGCCACCCGCCCGCATTTTTCCAGCGCCTTTTTTATCTAGCGCCCGTTCCTTCGCGGCTGTCAAGATCTTTCCGGCGCGCCCGGTTCAGTACGGCGACCGGCCCCCCGGTCCGGCCGGAATCCCGCTTGGGCTCCTTGTGCGGGCGCAAGGCGTAGTCGCGGGCCCGTTTGCTGGAGAGCGCCAGAATCAGCAGGATGTCCGGGGCCAAACCGGGAAGATTGGACCGCAGGCTGATGTCCGGACCGCCGTTCACGACATCGAACTCCTGCAGGCAGATGGCCGCCGTGCTGAGCGACATGGCCACCGTCCGGGCCCAGTTCCGTCCGAGGAAGACGAACCAGGCCAGCAGGACTTCGACCAAGGCAAAGACCAGAACCGTTACGGTGGCGACGGCGAGGCCCATTTCGGCTTGGGCGTCCCCAGCAGGGCCACATTGACCGGATCGCCTAACAACCCGTCACTGGTGCGCCCGCGGCCGATGAAGTAATTCGGAACATACAGCCGGATCAGTATTCGGTGCAGCCGGGGGAGTACTAGATAGGCGAGTAGTCCCCAGAAGATGAACCAGAGCTGCGCCCAGCCGGCGCCGCCCGGAACCTTCCGGTTGTGAGGCCGGCGGAGAGCCGGCCTCTCAACCGGACGGTCAGAAACTCACTGTCTCCGTCAGGTAGCCGTAGTACCGCGACGCGATGGGATGGATGGGATCACCGGTGAAGCCGTAGTCGTTGTGCCGCTCCGAGTACCCGGACGTCAGGTGCAGGTACTCCTCCATGACGGCCTTCGCCGAACCCGTGCAGGCGTCCTGGCTGATGCACAGGGCCACGGATCCCGCCACGGCCGGGCTGGCGAAGCTGGTGCCATGGTTCACGCCGTAGCCGCCAGGCACGGTGGAAACCATGCACACTCCGGGGCCGGACACGGTGTGGGCTCTGTCGTCATGTGTGGTGGCGAAGTTGGAGAAGAACGCCGGCTGGTCATCCTTTTGGCCGTACTTCGAAAAGTCCTGAGTACCGCAGTCAGGGGCGGCCAGTCCGCCGGCCTTTCCGTCAAAGTCGCCCATCGCAGTGGCGGTTAGCACTTGGTCGTAGGTGGCAGGGACGGTGTTGGCGAAGTCCTCGCCGGCGTTGCCGGCCGCAACAGCGTAGGTGACGCCGGCCCGGACCGAGCGGCAGATGGCGTAGTGCATCGGGTCCGTGCCCTTGCCGCAGTTCGGGGTATCGGTGCCGCCGCCGGCGATGCTGATGTTGGCCACGGCGATGTCATTGGTCTCGTCGTCGTCCTTGTGCGTCGAGGTGACCCAGTCGATTGCGCAGATCAGGCTCTGCTCGGAGATGAGGCCGGCGTCGTCAACCACGCGGACGGACCACAGCGGCGTGCCAGGGGCGGTCCCCACGACCCCGAAGCCGTTGTCCCGGGCACCGATCACACCGGCCACAAAGGTCCCGTGCCCCAGAACGTCCACCGGTTTCACGGTCACGGGCGTGCCGGACTTGCAGTCAACACCGCCCTTGACGTTCAGGTCCGGATGGGTGGCATCGATGCCGCTGTCGATCACTGCGACGTTCACATTGATCCGGTCCGGCCCGTTATCGATGGCCCTGCGGACGTTCGAGCTCGTTCCGGCGATCCGTGCCCGCCACAACGGCGTCTGCTGGCTGGCCGCGGCCCCAAGCTCCCGCGGTTGCTGGAACGTTCGGCCCGCGGTGACGAAGTCGACGTTGGGGTCGGCCTGAAGGCGATGCGCCTGGGCTGACGTCAGGGTGGCCGAGTAGCCGTTCACGGCATTGCGGTAGACCTTCGAGGCCGTGAATCCGTAGGCACTTTGCTGCGCTGCCGCCGCGGCTGCGGGATCCGCGACCCCGTCCTTGAGCACCACAATGTAGTTTTGTGCCGCGACGGCCGCGGTGGAGGGAGCAGCGGTGACCAAGCCGCCGCCGATGACCAGGGCAAAGGCCCCAAGTGCAGCCAGGGCGGGCCGGAGCCGGAGGCTATCCGGTCTGGGAACGCCGCTGCGGCGGTGTCTACGCAGGACCGGCGCAACCGATGTTAGCTGCGATTTTGACGCCTTGCGGCTGGCTTGGCTGAACATCGTGGCCTCCCATTAAGCGAGTTCGCTAATTCGAGTGCCCCCCGCCCAACATCTTAGGCCCCGGCCGCGTAACACACGAGGCCTTTGGAAAAACTTGTCGCCGCTGCATTGGGCCGCAGCGGCTGCCTCAGACGAGGCTGTCTTGCCTCGCGGGTTCCCGTGCGGATACAGGTGAGGCTTCCGGCTTGTCGTCGCCTGCACGCGAAGCAGCATGGCCAGCCATCGCCTGGTGCACGGCGGTCGCCGCGACATGGTGGCCGAACGGATTGAACCGGCTGACACCGAGTTCGGCAAAGGCGTAGGCGGTCTCGGCGTGCTGGGTCAGGTCGACTCCCGCCAGTTCGTCTTCATGGCTGACGCGGAACCCGAGCGTCTTGTGGATGGTGAGTCCGATCACCGCTGTGCCGAGACCGGACACTGCCACCGTGATGAGCACCGCCACGATCTGCGCGATCAGCTGGTGGAGCCCGCCGCCATAGAACAGGCCGCCGCCGGCGCCGTCCACCGGGAGGGCGATGAAGCCAAGCGCTAGGGTGCCGATCAGGCCCGCGCCGAGGTGGACGCCGACGACGTCGAGGGAGTCGTCGAAGCCGAACTTGACCTTCAGGTCCACGAACACGGCGCAGGCGGCGCCGGCTACCAAGCCCAGGCCCAGGGCGGCGAGCGGGCTGATGTTGGCGCACGACGGCGTGATCGCCACGAGGCCGGCGACGGCGCCGGACGCGGCACCCAAGGAGGTGGGGTGGCCGTGGCGGACCTTCTCCATGACCAGCCAGCTGATGATGGCCGCGGCAGGTGCCGCCATGGTGTTCACCCAGATCAGGCCGGCCTGCTCCACCGTGGCGGCGGCGCCGGCGTTGAAGCCGAACCAACCGAACCAGAGGATGCCTGCGCCGAGCATGATTAAGGGGATGTTGTGCGGGCGGTGGCCGGGGTCCTTGCCGAAGCCGTGTCGGTTGCCCAGGATCAGGACCAGCACGAGTGCCGCGGTTCCGGACGCGATCTCAACCACGGTGCCTCCCGCGAAGTCGATGACCTGGCCGAAGACGGAGCTGACGGCACCGCCGGCGCTCATGAGGCCGCCTCCCCAGACCATGAAGGCCAGCGGGCAGTAGACGAGGGTGATCCAGGCCGGGACGAAGACGGCCCAGGACGTGAATTTTGCCCGGTCCGCAATGGCGCCGCTGATCAGGGCCACGGTGAGGATGGCAAAAGTGGCGCTGTAGCCGGCCTTGATGAGGTCCGGCGAGCCGATCAGGTTGCTGAGTCCGAAGTTGGCGAACGGGTTCCCAAACACGCCCAGCACGCCTTGGCCGGTGCTCATCGAGTAGCCCCAGAGGACCCACACGACGCCGACGAGGCCGATGGAGACGAAGCTCATCATCATCATGTTCAGCGAGGCCTTGGCCCGGGTCATGCCGCCGTAAAAGAGGCCTAAGGCCGGGGTCATCAGCAGAACGAGCGCCGCCGACACTATCATCCAGACGCTTCCAGCAGTGAGTTCCACCGGCGTCCCTTCTCGTCAGTTTCCGTACCGGGACACGTCGCCGCCGGCCCCCCGATCCGGATTTAATCCTCGCGGAGCCATGTTTCCGGCAATGGGGAGAAAAGTTGCGGGCGCGTTACAGGAATGTCAGCGGTGTGAAGATCGCGTGACCGGCATGTTTCCAAAATGTAAACGAAATCTCTTGCGGACGCGGGCCGCCTATTTCCGGGACGCGCGTCAGCGGCCGGGTCCCGGGCGCCTGCCTGACCCCTTGGTCATGTTCTTCGGCGGCGGGGTGAAGCGAGCGGCCGGATAGTGCCCCGCCACTGCCATCATGTATTTCGCCCACTGCGGTCCGGCCAGCATGTAGCCATCAACGGCCTTATAGAACTTGCCGTTGATGGTGACGTTCTGGCCGGACCGCTTCTGGCCTTCGAGCGTGTCGCCGAAGTAGGACGCGGTCGCGATTCCGGTGGTGTAGCCGACCACCCAGGTGGAGCCGTTGGTGTTGGAGGTCCCTGTCTTGGCAGCAACGGGGAACCGGCTCTGGACCTTGGGATTGATGTAAACGCCCGAACCGTGTTTCAGCACGTCCTGCAGCACAGCGTTCACCCCCCGGGCGACCTCGGGCTTGATGGCGCTGCGGCAGTCCCTGGCCTGTGCCGGAAGCTTCTTCCCGGTCGCATCCGTAACGCCCACGATGGCGATGGGCGTGCAGTAGGTGCCGTCGTTGGCGAAGGTGGCGAAGGCGTTGGCCAGAACCAGCGGCGCAACCCCGATAGCACCGAGCAGATTGCCGAGCTGGTGCATGTTCACCCGAGCATTGTCCAACCCGCTGTGAAGTCCCACGGAATCCACCACGTTTTGGATGCCGCAAAAGTCCAGCTGGGCGGCTTCGGCGAAGGTTGCCGTGTTGATGGAGTTGTACAGCCCGTAGTTGACGGGCATGCGGCGGTAATAGCCGGCGTCGTTGTTCTGGAGGTCGTCCGCAGCGCCCAGCCCGGCGATCCTCTGCTGCGTGCTGTAGGCGCCCAGCACTTTGCCGCAGCTGGACCGCCACCGGAACCCCAGCGGATACGTCCGCCGGGACGCGTCCACCTCCGCGTTCAAGGGTTTGCCCTCATTGAGCCACTCGGTGAACGTGAACGGCTTCATCGTCGATCCCGGCTGGAATCCGCCGGCGCCGTTCAGGTCGTTGCCGCCGGCGTCCTTGGCATCGACGTTGAAGTTCAACTGGGTGTTGAATTTCCCCCGCTGGGGAACGAACACCGTATTTTGTGCCATGGCCAGGATCCTGCCGGTGCCCGGCTGGATGGAGACCAGGGACGCGCCCCACTTGTCCGGGTTGGCTCCGGCGGTAGCATTCACTTGGTCCTGCGCGACAACCTGCAGCCGGCTGTCGAGGGTGGTGGTGATGGTCAGGCCGCCGCGGTACAGCTTCCTCTCCCGGGTGGCGGCGTCCGCGCCGTAAGCGGGGTTGTTGAGGATCAGATGGGAAATGTAGTCGCAGAAGTAGGGGGCCATGTCCGCGGCCGCGCAGCCCTGCTTTCCCGGGCTGATGGCCAGGTCCAGGCGGGCGGCTGCCGCGGCGTCGTGCTGTGCGGGGGTGATTTTGCCTTCTTTGAGCATGCTGTCCAGCACCTGATTACGCCGCGCCACTGCGTTCGCCGGCTGCCGGACGGGATCGTAGATGCTGGGACCGTTGACCAGCCCGGCGAGCAGCGCGGCCTGCGGCAGCGTCAGCTTCTTGGCGGAGGTGCTGAAGAAGTGCCGGGCAGCGGCTTCGATGCCATAGGCGTCCCGGTTGAAGAACACGAGATTGAGATAGCCTTCGAGGATCTGGTCCTTGGTGTAGCGCTTCTCCAGTTCGATGGCGAGTTTCATCTCCCGCAGCTTGTCGCCCAGGTTCTTCTCAACCGTGAAGGGCACCAGGTCGCCATCCTGCGACGTCTTCTCCTCGTTGAGCACATTGGCAACGTACTGCTGGGTCAGCGTCGAGGCACCCTGCCGGCCGTCGCTCTGGGTCAGGTTGTGCGTCAGTGCCCGCATGATCCCGCGGAGATCCACGCCGGCGTGCTCGTAGAAGCGGTTGTCCTCGATTGAAACAATGGCGTCCTTGATGAACGGGGACATCTGATCGAGCCGCACCTTGGCCCGGTTCTCGGTGTAAAACGAGGCGATTTGCTGGCCATCCGAGGTCATTACCCTCGTGGACAGCGACGGCGTTTCAACTGAAAAGTCGGACGGAAGGTTGTTGAAGAAGGTGATCGACCTGCTGACGGAAACGCCAGCTGCAGCAACCCCGGGAACCACAAGCGCAGCGGCCAGCAGGCCGCACAGTGCGCTCAACACAACGAACCCGATCAAGCTGCCCATGTTTGCGGCCAATCGGGATACCAAGCGCTGCTTCGCTGCCATTGTCGCCCAGCTATCAAATCTCAGGATTTTGTGCCCAGAATACGCCGCCGAGGTACCGTCAGCTAGAGGCGCCGGAGGACTCATTTTTACTACGGGGTCGCTGCCGCGTCACTCTGGAGTCAGAGCGGAGCGGGGTCAGTGGAGGGGGATTTCCAGGCAACGGCCGGACGCGTTCCAGTCACTTGGCGTGCCCAGCTGCCTGCTCAGCTGCCCCATCCGGGCGGCAATTTCGAACGCCGGCCGTTGGGCCAGGCGGGCCTGAAAGTCGGCGATGACGGTGGGATACAGCCGCAGCGTGCGCGGCTCGCTGCCTTCGGCGTCGAGCATGAAAAGGAACGACCGGTCATTGCGTTCGACGGGGTCCACCGCATAGTCATCAACGAAGTCCCCGGCACTGTAGATGACTGGACGGTGCCGGTGGACCCCCACTCCGCGGAAGATGTGCGGGGAGTGGCCGAACACGACGTCGGCTCCGGCCTCGATGAGGTCCCTCGCGAGGTCCTGGTGCCGGGCCGGGGCCTCGGAGCCCCAGTTGCCTCCCCAGTGGGCCGACACGACGAGGAACTGGACCCGTGCCTTGGTCCGCCGGACGAGGTCCAGGAGTGCCGCCCTGCGCTGGCCGTCGCCGTGCACGGGAACGTAGTAGATCCCTGGGGCCGTGTCGGCCGCCTCCCAGTCGGGCTGGTTGTCGGTGAACGCAATGAAACCGACGACGGCGGCGCCCACCCGCCGCACCACTGGCCGACGCGCCGCGTTCAGGTTGAGTCCGGCCCCGGCGTGCAGGATGCCGTGGCCGTCAAGCGCCGGGAGCATTTCCCGGAACGCCGCTGTGCCGTAATCCAGGACGTGGTTATTGGCGAGGGAGACGACGTCGATCCCGGCGGCGAGAAGGCTGGCCACGTTCTTCAGGTCCGAGCGGAAATGGAAGATCTTGCCGGGCTCCGGCTCCCCGCCCGAGGCCAGGACGCACTCGAGGTTGGCGAAGCGCACATCCGCCTGCCGGAGGAGCTCCAGGGTGTCACCCCAGGGATAGGCCGGGTGGGCCGTGGCCAGGTGGCTGTTCACCAGCCGGCCCAGCATGACGTCGCCCAGCATCGCGATCTTCACGGGCGTCCTGCCCCTCAGGTCCTTCCCCCTCGAGTCCTCCGCTCAGGTTGTGGCCCAAGCCAGGGCGAAGGCTAGCTTTGGTAGCCCTCGACCTCCCCGACCGGCCGTACTTCCGCCTCGTCGGGGTTCTCGCCGTAGTCCTTTTTGGCGCGCCGCTGGCGAAGCAGGTCCCAGCACTGATCAAGTTGCTCCTCGAGCTGCTGCAGCCGGAGAACGTCCGGTCCTCCGGCTCCGGCGCCGCCTGGCCGGGTTGAGCCTTCGCGGAGGCCGTGTTCTTCCTCCACCAGTGCCTTGATGCGCTCCAGAATGTCTTGGTTGTCCACAGTGTCCTCTTCTCGTCCGATGGCGGCGTGGGTCCAGGTCCCTCACGGTACCAAGCCCCTCCTGGGTCCGTTTCCAGCCTACGGAGGGGAAAGCTCCCTGAACAGTAGCGCGCCGCGGCACGGAGCCTTCAGCCCAGGAGCTCGTCCCTGTAGCACCAGCGCCAGTCCTCGTCCGGCTCGACGCTGCGCATCACCGGGTGGCCGCTGGCCTGGAAGTGCCGGAAGGCATGGGTTCCCGGCGAGGAATCGCAGCAGGCCACGTTCCCGCACTCCAGGCACATCCGCAGGTGCACCGTCGTCGTCCCCTCCCGCTCGCACGCCAGGCAGGAGGGATCCGGCGGGACGGCCGGATCCGGTGCGGACTCCAGATGGGGGCAAACCCCGCCGGGCCGGGCGATCCCCTCGCGGCCGCCGCCAACGCCCTCAGCGTCCGCTTCCTCCAGCGAGGCGTCCAGCATTGACTCCTCGACGTCCAGCCGGTCCAGGACCTCGACCAGTACTTCGTGCGCGTATTGGCCCCCCCGCCGCAGCTCGAGGACTTTGGCGCGCTCGGCGTCTAGCATGGCCAGCCGGAGCTGGGCGTAGCGCTGGCTGGGGGTGGCGGCCTCCGCGGTCGGACGGCCCAGCCGCTCCCATGCGGCCAGTCCGCGCTCCTGCGTGCGCCGCTTCAGCATCGCCACGACTTCCGGCGGGTCGGCGTCCGTGCGCAGTTCCTGGAGCCGGGCCACACCCGCCGCAGTGGCCATTTGCATGAGCGAAGCCTGGTTGAGCGCGTCCTCGCGCGGATCCGGCCCCCTGAGGGCTAGCCGCCGGACCAGGGCCGGGAGCGTCAAGCCCTGCAGGGTCAGGGTGCCGCCCACCACCACCAGAGCCATCAGAATGAGGACCGGCCGGTGCTCCAGATCTGCCGGCAGAACCAGGGCCGCGGCAAGCGTCACCACGCCGCGCATGCCCGCCCAGGAGACGATGGCGGCATACTGCCAGGGCGGCGCTGGATCCTTGCGCTGGATCGCAGGAATGAGCCGGGGCAGGTATGTGGCGGGAACAACCCAGATTGGGCGCAGGACCAGCACAGCCAGGAGCACCACAACGCAGCCGAGCCAGATCCGCTCGGGACCCAACGAGTCGTCCTGGACGCCGTCGATGATCGTCCGGACCTGCAGCCCGATCAGGAGGAAGACGGAATTTTCCAGCAGGAACTGGACTGTGTGCCAGTTGCTGCGCTGGCTCAGGCGCGCCGCGCCGTTCGGCATCGACGGCGCCTTGGTGCCCATGATGAGGCCGGTGACCACCACCGCCAGGACACCGGAGGCGTGGATTGCTTCCGCGGGGAGGTAGGCCACGAGCGGCGCTATCAGCGAGGTGGAAGTATTGATGGCCACGTTGCGGATCCGTTTGCGCAGGGCCGTGAGCACGAACGCCGCGGCAATGCCCACCACCAGGCCTCCGCCGGCCGCTAGGAGGAAACCGCCCGCGATCGCCGCGGCGGACACCGTCCCGGCGATGGCGGCGATGGCCGCGCGCAGGCAGACCAGCGCCGTGGCGTCGTTGACAAGGGATTCGCCCTCGAGGATGGTGACAATCCTGCGCGGCATGCCCACTTTTCGTGCAATGGCGGTTGCCGCGACGGCGTCCGGCGGCGCGACGACGGCGCCTAAGGCCATCGCGGCCGGCAACGGGATCTCGGGAAAAAGCCAGAAGACCACAAATCCGATGCAGACGGTGCCGAAAATGACGTAGCCCACCGAAAGCAGCCCTATGGCGCGCCGATTAGAACCGAAATCGAACAGCGAAGTCTGCAGGGCTGCCGCGTAGAGCAGCGGCGGCAGCAGGCCCACGAGCACGACTTCCGGGTTCAGCTCGATCGTAGGCACGAACGGGAGGAAGGAACCCACGACGCCGACCAGCACCAGTAGCAGGGGAACGGAGGCATTGATCTTGTGGCCCAGTGCGCTGACGGCACACACCACCGCGACGAGCGCCAGCAGCCCCAAAGCGACTTCCATGCCCCTATTCTCCCAGCAAGGGGCCGGCTATGCGGCCAGTCATGTGCCGGCCCGGGCCGTCACCCGCGGCCGTACCCCACGACGCAACTATCATCAGCTTGCTTATTATTTTGCGGATTCCTAGAGTGGTACTTGTTAGGCATTCCAGTCTGCGCGCCGCACCCGCGAGGCGCTGAACGTTGCGCGGGTGCGCGCCTTCGACGCAAGGAGGACACATGGCAGAGCAAACAATTGCAGGCAAGAAGGTCGCATTCCTGTTGACTGACGGCGTGGAGCAAGTTGAACTGACAAGCCCGTGGAACGCCGTGAAGGAAGCGGGCGGCGAACCTATCCTCGTTTCGCCGGCGACGGGCAAGGTGCAGGGCTACAACGGCACTGAAAAAGGCGAGACGTTCGCCGTCGACCTCCCCGTGGCGCAGGCTGACGCCGGCGACTTCCATGCTTTGGTCATCCCGGGCGGCGTTGTCAACGCCGACCACCTACGGGTGGATAAGGACGCCCAGGCGTTCACCCGGGCGTTCTTCGAGCAGCACAAGCCGGTCGCCTCGATCTGTCACGGCCCGTGGCTGCTTATCGACACTGACGTGGTCGGCGGCAGGAACCTAACCTCGTACCACACCCTCCGGACGGACCTCAAGAACGCCGGTGCAAACTGGACCGATGAGGAAGTCGTCGTGGACCAGGGCCTGGTGACGAGCCGTAACCCGGACGACCTTCCGGCCTTCAATGCCAAAGTCATTGAGGAAATTGCCGAGGGCGAGCACGCAGGCCAGACGCCCTAAGGGACTGTAGCCCCCCGCCACGGCGGCGGCCGACGGCGGTGCACACCGCCGCTGGCCGCCGCCGTCCCGTTTTCGGCCGGCAGCCTACCCCTCCAGTCTGTTTTGGGGCAGGATATGCGGTGTCAACGTGCACCGCCGTCGCTGCCGTTCCGGCCGACGCCAGCAGCAAGGAGTCCCGCATGACTACGCTCAATCCCTACCTCGGCTTCCGCGACAATGCCAAGGACGCCATGACGTTCTACCACTCGGTGTTCGGCGGGGAGCTGAACATGAGCACTTTCGCGGAGTACCACGCCAGTGAAGACCCGGCAGAGCAGGACAAGATCATGCATGCCCAGCTCAGGACCGACGGCGGCATGGTGCTCATGGGTGCGGACACGCCCAACAGCATGGACTTCACCCCCGGCAACAACTTCTCCGTATCCCTGAGCGGGTCCGACGAAGCTGAGCTCCGCGGCTACTTCGACAAGCTGGCCGACGGCGGCACCGTCGCCATGCCGCTGGAGAGGGCGCCCTGGGGCGACATCTTCGGCATGTGCAAGGACAAGTTCGGCGTGGACTGGCTGGTGAATGTCGGCGCCGAGGTCGCGTAGGGCGGGCCGGCCGGGCCCGCCCGGCGGCGCGGGGCCGGCCCGACGTTAGGTGCCGACGTTAGGCGTCGAAGTGGGTCCGGGCGGGTCCCTGGCCGAGTGATTCGACGATCCCTGCCGCGACGACGTGGAGCTTGATGTTCCGTGCACTGGACGCGGACTTCAGGAGCTCGAACGCCTCGTCCTGGCTGCAGCGGTTCTGCGCCATGATGATGCCAACGGCGACATCGATCCCGGTGCGCGTTTCCAGGGTGGCCTTGAGATGGGCGGTCGTCTCGCTGCTCTCGGCGAAATGGACCGCCAGCCGCAGGGCCATGGACGTCTGGCTGACGAAGTCCCGCGCCAGCTCTGTGGCGCGGTCATCGAACCGGCCCGGCCGGTGCGAATACAGGTTCAGCGCGGCGCGCGTGTCGCTTTCCCGTGTGTCATTTCCCAGCAGGAACGGCAGCGCCAGAATGGACCGGAATCCGTGCCCGCGGACCGCTGCGGCGTACTGCGGCCAGCGCCCGTCGCTTGCAAGGTCTTCGACGTAGACCGGCTCCTGCTCCCGTGAAGCCGTCATGCAGGGGCCGTCGCCGTAGGCGTACTGGAGTTCGTCCATGGCCTGGGCCGCGGGGCTGCTGCTGGCGACGGTGGCTGCCTTCCTCTGCCGCAGGAGCGTGATGCCGCACAGGATCTCGTCGTCAGGCTCGGACAGGCTTCGCGCCGAGACACGGGCGAGCTCGCCGAGGAACTCCTCGACGTCAGAGCTGCTGAGCACCCTTTCCTGCAGGTGCTGGTTTATCGAATATGCCGGTGACTCGTTGCCCACTGATCCGTTGTGCCGTTTCGCTCAGGTCAAGACGACCCGGCGGCGGCTCCCATCCGCGGCAATTGGCGGTACGGCAGCGGCCGGCCGGATCGAAGAACAATCCAACGGCTTGCTGCAAAACCGTACCGGGAGAGTATATACAACATCCGCTCCCGGGGCTTCCCGCCGGGGTGCCGCCACCGGCCGGCCCGGTGCCGCCGCGGCATAATCAGGCCCAAAGTCCCTCACCGGGCGCAGGCGCCGGGCGGATAGTAGAAGGGAGCGGCCCACCTGGTCCTTTCGGGCTCGCGGAGCCTGTAGGAACGCACGAGTCTCACGTGCGCGGGACTGATGGTCCGAGGGCCGACTTTTCGACTTGAAAGCCATAACCCATGAGCATTTTTAAAGACAGGGTCGACGCCGGAAGGCAGCTCGGCAGGCGCCTCGCGGAACTGCGGGGGCAGGACGTGGTGGTCCTGGGCCTCCCGCGCGGCGGCGTCCCCGTGGCCTTTGAGGTCGCCGCAGCACTGGACGCTCCCTTGGACGTGATCGTGGTGCGCAAGCTCGGGCTTCCGTACCAGCCCGAGCTCGCCATGGGGGCGATCGGTGAAGGCGGCGTCAAAGTCTTGGACGAGCAGGTGCTGGCCCATTCGCGGGTCAGCGGTGAAGAGTTGCTGGCCGTGGCAGAGTACGAGCGTGCCGTGCTGGAAAACCGGATGGTCCTGTTCCGGAAGGGCCGCACCCGGCTCGATCTGACGGGACGCGTTGCCGTGATCGTTGACGACGGGATCGCCACCGGCTCCACGGCCCGAGTGGCCTGCCGCATCGCCCGCAAACAGGGGGCGGCACGGGTGGTCCTGGCTGTTCCGGTTGCCCCGGCCGAGACCCTTGCCGACCTGAGCGAACCCGATGAAGTGGTCTGCCTCGCGACGCCGCGCCAGTTCACCGCCGTCGGCTACCACTACCGGGACTTCTCGCCGACTGACGACGACGAAGTGGTGCGCCTGCTCGATCTCGCAGCCAAACGCGTGCAGACAGTTTTGCCACCGTTCCCGACGTCGTCCGCGACCCGCGCGGTAAACGCCGCTGACGTCGACGAGGAAGTGGACATCCCGTCCCGCGGCGTGCGGCTCCAGGCCCAACTCCACCTGCCGGTGCCGGCCCGGGCCGTGGTGCTGTTCGCCCACGGCAGCGGCAGCAGCCGCCACAGCCCCCGGAACCGTTACGTGGCCGGGGTCCTGCAGCAGGCGGGTCTCGGTACGCTGCTGCTGGACCTGCTGACTCCCGCGGAGGAACGAAACCGCGCCAACGTTTTTGACATCGAGCTCCTGGCACGCAGGCTTTCCTCGGCCACGGACTGGCTGGGAACCCGGGCGGAACTGGCGTCCTCCACCGTGGGTTACTTCGGTGCCAGCACGGGCGCCGGGGCAGCGCTGTGGGCGGCGTCAGAGCCGTCGGCACGGACCGCCGCTGTGGTGTCGCGCGGCGGCCGCCCCGATCTCGCCGGTCCGCGGTTGTCCGCGGTCACTGCGCCCACGCTACTGATTGTCGGAAGCCTGGACCGGGAGGTCCTGGAGCTCAACCGCAGGGCGAAAACCATGATGCGCTGCCCCAACCAGCTCGCCGTCGTCCAGGGGGCGACGCATTTGTTTGAGGAACCCGGCACCTTGGCGGCGGCGGCCATCCTTGCGAGGGACTGGTTTGTCGATTACCTTCTGGCGCCGGAGCGGCCTGAACTGCCGGAACAGCCGGAGCCGTCGGAGCAGCCGGAACGGCCAAGGCAGTAAGAGCCTGCCGGCCCTCCGGGCGGCGGACGCCTAGCTCCGGCGCCCTTGCGGCCGCCCTTGGTGTTGGGCCCGGGACCGGAGCCCTAAGAGCATGCGCCGCTCCATCAGGAACTGGACCGGTTCCAGCAGCGCCCGGAAGGCCGGTCCGGCGGCCACCGGCGAATAGTCATACCGGGTCCGGGACACGAGCCTGGTGGCGCGGGGGCCCGCCGGCCGCACCACAAACGTCCACCCGATGTCCAGCCGCGGCCCTGCCGGAGGCGACCCGGCCGGCGACATCCGTCCCGTGCGCAAATCGAGGGTGCCGCCCAGAGCCAGCACGGACCCGGACTCAAGAACCCGGACCTCCAGTCCGCCGTCGCGGGAGAGCGGGACGACGTCGCCGACCCTGAGATGCTGCAGCGCGGGAAGGATCCTGGCAGTGCTGTGGGTGCCGAGACCCACAGCGTTCTCGAGCCAGTCGTAGGAGTACATGCCGCCACGTCCGGCGCCCAGCTGGACAAGCCACGGCCACACGTCTGACACCGGAGCCTTAATCGTGACGGCGCGGGTGCTTTGCATGCGCGGGGCGGGTACGATCTCGTCCCCGGGAAGCGGGCCAGCGACCTCCTGGGTGGTGGCTCCCCAGCGCAGCAGCCGCGGCCGGACAGCCAGGACGTAAGCGGCACCGGCCGCCGCCGCAGCCAGCGCCGCAACAGCCCGCGTGGCCGGACGCGCTGCCGGCACCGCCCCCGCGTGGGTCATCCTGTCGGTCATCCTGTCGTCACGGGGGAGCGCTGGTCACCGTCCATGAACCCCAGCCTGCCCGCTGCCCCCGGGACTGCGTAGGGTCGAAGGTCATGCGGGCGGCGCGGCGGCGGCCACGGGCTGGGCACCCCGCCCGGCTCGCCTTAGGGTGGTGGAACGGCCGCTGCCGGGGCCGGACTGTCCGCCCGACCCGGCGCCCGAAGTGACCAACACCCTGCCACCCGAGGAGTTCCTGATGAAAGTTGCTGTTACCGGAGGAAGCGGAAAGCTGGGGCGCAACGTCGTCCGGCGGTTGCGGGAGGACGGCCACGCGGTGACCAACCTAGACCGGGCGGGCGCACGCGGCCCCGGGTTCGCGGAGGTGGACCTGCGTAACTACGGCCAGGTGCTGGATGTCTTTCTGGGCCTCGAGGACCGCCACGCCGGCTTTGACGCGGTGGTCCACCTGGCCGCCATTCCTGCCCCGGGGCTTGCTCCCGATGCCGCCACGTTCGAGAACAACATGCAGGCCACCTACAACGTGTTCCAGGCCGCCCGCCGGGCCGGGATCAAGAAGATTGTCTATGCCTCCAGCGAGACCGTGCTGGGGCTGCCGTTCGACGTCGATCCCCCCTACATCCCCGTCGATGAGGAATACCCGGCGCGGCCGGAGAGCACCTACTCCCTGGTCAAACACCTTGAGGAGCAGATGGCCATCCAGCTGACCCGATGGGACCCGGAACTCAGCATCACTGGCCTGCGGTTCTCTAACGTGATGGACCCGGAGGACTATGAGGAGTTTCCCTCCTTCGACCATGACCCGAGGCTGCGCAAATGGAACCTGTGGGCCTACATTGACGGGCGCGACGGCGCCCAGGCCGTGGCCCGCGCCCTGGAGGACGGCCGGCCCGGATTCGAGGCGTTCGTCATCGCCAACGCGGACACCGTGATGAGCCGTTCCAGCGCAGACCTGGCGGCCGAGGTCTTCCCTGGTGTCAAAGTGGTCAAGGAGCTGGGCGAGCATGAGACTATGCTCTCGATTGACAAGGCCAAACGGCTCCTCGGCTACGCGCCCGAGCACAGTTGGCGGAACTACCACTCGAACCGGACAACCCCGACCGAAGACTGAAGCAACCACCACTGAGGAGTTCCATGCAATACCGCACCCTGGGCAGCAGCGGCGCCGTCGTCTCCAACTATGCGCTGGGCACCATGACGTTTGGCGCCGAGGCCACCGAGGAGCAGTCCCGCGCCATTCTGGATGACTACTTCGCGGCAGGCGGCAACTTCATTGACACCGCCGACGTCTACAGCACCGGGGTGTCGGAGGAGATCATCGGCCGGTGGCTTGCCGACCGGGCGGACCTCCGTGACCGGGCCATCGTGGCCACCAAGGGCCGTTTTCCGATGGGCCAGGCCCCCAACGACGTCGGGACCTCCCGGCGCCACCTGGCCCGGGCGCTGGATGAATCGCTGCGCCGGCTGGGCGTGGACCAGATCGACCTCTACCAGTTGCACGCGTGGGACCCGGTCACTCCCCTGGAGGAGACCCTGCGATTCCTGCACGACGCCGTGGCCAGCGGCAAGATTGCCTACTACGGCTTCTCCAACTTCCTCGGCTGGCAGCTGACCAAGGCGGTCCATGTGGCCAAGGCCCACGGCTGGAGTGCGCCGGTGACGCTGCAGCCGCAGTACAGCCTGCTGGTCCGCGAGATCGAGTCCGAGATTGTGCCCGCCTCGCTCGACGCCGGCATCGGCTTGCTGCCATGGTCGCCGCTGGGCGGCGGCTGGCTGTCCGGCAAGTACAAGCGCGACCAGGCGCCCGCCGGGGCCACCCGGCTGGGCGAAAATCCCAAACGGGGGATGGAGGCGTGGGAGGCCCGGAACGCCGACCCGCGCACCTGGGACGTGATCGATGAGGTGGAGGCAACTGCGGGGCGGCACGGCGTGAGCCCGTCCCAGGTGGCGCTGGCCTGGCTGGCGGACCGGCCGGCGGTCACCTCGGTGATCCTCGGGGCCCGGAGCGTCGAACAGCTCGCGGACAACCTCGCGGCGGCGGACCTCCGGCTCACCGCGGAGGAGGCCGGCCGGCTGACCGAGGTCAGCCAGCCGCGCGTCGGTGTCTATCCTTACGGGCCGATGGCCCAGGAGCAGCGCAGCCGCAAGCTTGAGGGCGGCCGCTAAGCCAGGCAACGCCGGTGACTTCTAGCCCCCGAGGGCCCTCATCAGGCGCTAGGTGACCCCGCGTTCGGTGCCGGGCGCCTGCCCGTCAGCATGGTTGCTGGACCAGATGTCGCCCATTTCCTCCGTGGACTGCTCCACGATCCTGCTCATGGCGGCATGCGCCGCATCCCCCTCACCGCGCTGGATCGCGCTGGCCACATCCACGTGCAGCTGCAGGGCCTCGTGGTGCGGCAAGTGCGGCATCAGACCGTGCTCGGTACGCCCGGTCAGCACCTCCGTGACCAGGCTGTTCAGCTGGGAGAACATCCCGTTCCCGGAGGCCCGAAGCACCGCGGCATGGAACTCGATGTCCAGTCTGAGGAACTCGGCCCGGTCGCCGCGCTGGCCCGCCGCCCACATCCGCGCGGCCTGCGAGACCAGATCGCTGCCGGCGTCCCACGACGCGCGCTCGGCGGCCAGGCGGGCGGCCTGCGGCTCGATCGCGCCGCGCAGTTCATTCAGCGTCCGCAACTGCTCTAGCCGTCGGGAGGATGCCAGCCGCCAGCGGATGACCTGAGGGTCGTAGGCGTTCCACGATTCTTCCGGCTGCACCACGGTGCCCAGCCGGCGCCGCGATTCCAGCATGCCCTTGGAGGAAAGCACCCGTGTGGCTTCCCGCACCACGGACCGGGAAACATGGTGCCGGTCCTCCAGCTCATCCAGGCGCAAGATCGAGTGCGGCGCCAAGGTCCCCTCGGCAATGGCAAGTCCCAGGTTCTGGACCAGCAAAGAATGCAGGTCAGATGAGGACTCCGCCTTTGGGGTTTTCATGAATAAATCATACTCGTGGGTGCAAGGGCTTGTTTAAGTATGTTTTATTTCTCTAAGATCGCTACCAAAGCAGATGTAAAGATGCATTTGCAGTCGGCTGGCGGTATCCGCCAGCCCTGAAAATCAAAGGAAGTCGTAATGAAGCGACGTTCAATTGCGAAGTATGCGGCAGTTGCCGCAGCCCTGTCGCTGGGGCTTACCGCCTGCGGTGCCGGCGGCAGCGATGCCAAGGCGGGCGGAACCGTTCGCGTCACCCTCGCCAACCACGTGTGGACCGAGGGAATCAAGGCGGCAATCCCGGAATTCGAGAAGGCCAGCGGCCTCAAGGTCGAGCTCACCCAGCTCGGCGAGGACCAGCTCTCGGACCAGTACAACGTCAAGCTCAACGCCGGCAGCGACGAGATCGACGTCATGATGTACCGTCCGCTCCAGGAGGGGAAGGCCTTCGCCAAGAACGGCTACCTCGCCGACCTGACGTCCAAGGTTTCCCAGGACGCGAACTGGGACTGGAAGGACTACCAGGAAGGCCCCGTCAAGGCCACCACTGCTGACGGCAAAGTTGTCGGCGTCCCGATCATCACCGAGCGCGAAGTCCTCTACTACCGCAAGGACCTGCTGAAGGCCGCCGGCGTCCAGGTCCCCAAGACCATGGACGAGCTCGAGGCCGCCGCCAAGAAGATTGCCGCCTCCAACCCGGATACCGCCGGCTTCGTGGCCCGCACCGGCAAGTCGGCTGCCGTTACCCAGTTCTCCAGCTTCCTGTACAGCTTCGGCGGCGACTTCACCGATGCCAGCGGCAAATCCGCGGTCAACAGCGACGCCGCTAAAAAGGCTTACGCGTTTTACGGTGGCCTGATCAAGAACTACGGCCCCAAGAACGTCAGCACCGACATGAGCTGGCCCGAGGCGATGGCCATCTTCACCCAGGGCAAGGCCGCGTTCTACACCGAGGCCGACTCGCTCTACAAGAACGCCACCGACCCGGCCAAGTCCAAGGTCGCTGACACCGTCGGCTTCGCCGAGCTGCCGGCCGGACCGGCGGGGTCCAAGCCGTACAACATCCCGTCGTGGGGTCTGGCCGTCAACCAGGCCTCCAGCAACCAGGACAACGCCTGGAAGTTCATCCAGTGGGCCACCAGCAAGGAACGCACGCTGGAAGCGCAGAAAGCCGGCGTCCCCGGTCCGCGCGCCTCGGTCTGGGCCGACCCGGCCGGAACCTCCACCTACCCGAAGGACCTGGCGGCGGCCATCGCGGCCAGTGCCAAGGCCGGCGTGGGCCACGACCGTCCTCAGGTCATCACGGTGGGCAAGGCCCGCGAAATCGTGGGCGGCCCGATCGTGGCCACCATCACCGGCGCCGACGCTTCGGCCGCTGCCGATACGGCGCAGGACGCCTTCCAGAAGTTCCTGGACACCGAAAAGAAGTAGTGCGCCGGCGCGCTACGCGCCAGCTGCACTACACAGCCCGGCGGGACGGCAATCCGTTGCCGTCCCGCCGCGGCCTGCTCTTCACTTCACCCCCAACTCTTTAGGTGAACCATGTCTGTTTTGACCCCTCCCCGCAGCGCTCCATCCCGGCGGGCCGGCCGCACTCCCGGCGCCCCCGAGAAATTTTCCGGCTGGGCCAACCGGCACCGCAAATGGCTCTTCGCGGCCCCCGCAATGGTCTTTGTCGGCGTCCTGATCGTCTTCCCCCTGGCCTGGACCCTGTACCTGAGCCTCACCGATTCCCAGGGGTCCGTCCGGGCCGCGTCCGAGTTCGTCGGGCTGCAGAACTACCTCACCGTCCTTTCCGACGTCGAGCGCTTCTGGCCTGCCGTCGGGCGCACCCTGTCCTTCACCGGCGTCGCCCTGGCCTGTGAAGTGATTCTCGGCATGGGCATCGCCCTGCTCCTGTGGCGCCCGTTCCGCGGCGAAAAGTGGGTCCGCGTGGCCATCCTGCTGCCGCTGGTTGCCACCCCGGTGGCCGTCGGCATGATGTGGCGGCTCATCTTCGACCCCAACATCGGCTTCGTCAACCAGCTCCTTGGCATGGTCGGCATCCCGCCGCAGCCGTGGCTCTCCGGCCAGGACACGGCGCTGGGCACCACGATCTTCATGGACGTCTGGCAGTGGACCCCCATGGTGGTGCTGATCCTGCTCGCCGGCCTGACCTCCCTGTCCGAGGAACCCGACGAGGCAGCCCGGATGGACGGCGCCAACGCCTTCCAGCGCTTCTTCTTCATCACGCTTCCGCTCATGATGCCGACCGTGATCGTGGCCATCCTGCTCCGGGGCATCGACGCCCTGAAGACCTTCGACATCCTCTACGCCACGAAGGGCAAGGGCGGCGGCTCCTTCCACGAGGTGGAGACGCTCAATGTCTACGCCTACGGCCTGAGCTTTGACTACAACCAGTACGGGCTGTCTTCCGCGGTGCTGATCCTGTTCTTCATGATCATCATCGGCACCATGTGGCTGCTGACCATGCGCAAGAAAGCGGTAAGCAAATGACCGTACTGTCTGAAAACACGGAAAACGCAGAAAACACCGAATCCCGCACCGCCGCCGCCGTGCCGCAGCAGGCCAGGCGCCGGCGGAAACCCCTCGGGACCCGCGCCTACAAGGTGTTCCGCGTCGCCGCCCTGGTGGCCGTGGTGCTGTTCCTGATCGCCCCGCTGTTCTGGATGCTGCTCGCCTCCCTCAAGACCAACGTGGACATCTACGACACCGGCAAGTCGTTCCTCTTCACCCCCACGTTCGAGAACTACGCCAACGTGCTCCAGCGGAACAACTACTTCGTCTTCATCTTCAACAGCTTCTGGGTGGCCTTCGTCTCCACGGCCCTGTCGCTGGTCCTCGGGGTGCCGGCCGCGTACGCCATGAGCCGCTTCACGATGCACCGCTCGGCCCTCGTGGTCCTGATGGCCCGCGTCATCCCGGGTGTCTCCCTGCTGGTGCCCTGGTACTACGTCTTCTCGAACCTGAAGATGGTCGGCGGCTTCGAGGTGCTGATCCTCAGCCACATGTTTGTCGCCCTGCCGCTGATCGTCTACATCATGATGAGCTACTTCGATTCCCTGCCCCTGGAGCTGGAGGAATCGGCCCAGGTGGACGGCCTCACCCCGATCGGCGCCTTCCGTCGCATCACCCTGCCGCTCTCTGTCGCCGGCATGGCCACCGCCGGCATCCTGTCCTTCATCTTCTCGTGGAACAACTTCATGTTCGCCCTGGTGCTCTCCGGCTCCAAGACCAAGACCCTGCCCGTCGCGATCTTCGACTTCGTCTCCTACGCCAGCATCGACTGGGGCGGACTCATGGCGGCCGCCACGGTGGTCACCATCCCGATCATGATCATTGCGCTCTTCACGCAGAAGTACATCGTCTCCGGCATGACGGCCGGCGCGACCAAAGGCTAGGCAGTACATGACACTCATCAGCAAAATTGAAACCTTCCTCGTCGCGCCGCGCTGGCTTTTCGTCCGGATCGAGACGGACAGCGGGATCGTCGGCTGGGGCGAGGCCAGTTGCGAGGGACGCAGCGAAACGGTCCGCACCGCCGTCGACCAGCTCTCCGAGCTGCTCATCGGCAACGACGCCCTGCGGATCGAGGACCACTGGCAGGTCATGACCAAGGGCTCGTTCTACCGCGGTGGCCCCATCCTGGCCAGCGCCGTCTCCGGGCTGGACCAGGCCCTCTGGGATATCGCCGGCAAACACTTCAACACCCCGGTCCACCAGCTCCTGGGCGGCCATGTCCGGGACCGCATCCGGATGTACGGCTGGGTGGGCGGGGACGAGCCCAACGAGGTGGCCGACCAGATCAGCGCGCAGCTCGAGGTCGGGCTCACGGCCGTCAAGATGAACGCCAGCGGCCGGATGAGCCCCATCGCCTCAGTGGCGGAGCTCGACGGCGTCGTCCGCCGGGTCGCTGCCGCACGGGAGGTCCTCGGGGACCACCGCGACGTCGCCGTCGACTTCCACGGCCGCTTCAGCCTCGCCAACGCCCGCCGCGTCGCCCCGCTGCTGGAACCGTACCGGCCGTTCTTCCTCGAGGAACCCGTGGTGCCGGAAAACACGCACCTGCTGCGCGACTTCACCTCGTCCACCACGACGCCGGTCTCCACCGGCGAGCGGCTCTACAGCCGGCAGGAATTCCTGCCCGCGCTGCAGGCCGGCATCGCCGTGGCCCAGCCGGACCTCTCCCATGCCGGCGGCATCACCGAGGTCCGCAAAATCGCCTCCCTGGCCGAAATCTACGAGGTCCAACTGGCTCCGCACTGCCCGCTGGGCCCGCTGGCCCTGGCCGCCTGCCTGCAGGTGGGCTTCGCGACGCCCAACTTCCTGATCCAGGAGCAAAGCATCGGGATCCACTACAACCAGGGTGCCGAAGTCCTGGACTACGTGGTGGACAAGTCCCCGCTGAAGTTCGTGGACGGGCACATCGAAAGGCTCACCGGACCAGGCCTCGGCATTGAGATCGATGAGGCCGCGGTCCGCGCCGCTGACAAGCGCGGGCATGCCTGGCGGGGTCCCGTCTGGCGGCACCCCGACGGTGCCTTCGCCGAGTGGTGAGCACCAGCAGCGTGAACCCGAACCTGTTCGCCCCGACGAAGGAGAACCCCCACATGGCCAACACCCTGACCCCCGAACTCCTGCTGGCCGGGATCCGTGAGACCCGGCTGGTGGCGATCGTGCGAGGCACAGACGGCGCCGCCGCCGCGAAGGCCGCGCTTGCGGCGATGGCGGAGGGCTTCCGCTTCGTCGAAATCGCGCTGACCACCCCGGATGCACTCGAGGCGATCCGTGCGGTCCGCGCAGCAGCCCCCGCGGGCTGCTTCGTGGGCGCGGGGACGGTCCTGACGGTGCAGGACGTAGACGACGTCGCCGACGCCGGCGGCCAATTCATCGTGACACCCGCGCTGGCGGAGTCGATCGCCGCATCGGCGCGCCGGGGCATCCCCGTGCTCGCCGGGGCATTCACGCCCAGCGAGGCCCACGACGCCATGAACCGCGGCGCCACCGCCGTCAAGCTGTTCCCCGCCTCGGCCGGCGGGCCGGGCTACCTCAAGGCGCTGCGTGATCCCTTCCCCGGAATCCCGTTCATCGCCGTCGGCGGCGTCGGGCTCGGCGAGGCCGCGGGCTACTGGGAAGCCGGCGCCATCGCCGTCGGGCTCGGCGGGCCGCTGTTCGGCGATGCCGGCTCCGGCGGCGACCTCGCCCCGATGCGGGAACGGGCCCGCGATTTCGTGGCCCTGGCCGCCGAATTCGGCCGCCAGCGCGCGGAGACCTCGCGGTGACGGCCGCCACGGGCCCCGTTCCGGCCCCCCGGGCGGTTGACGTTCTGACCGTGGGAGAGTCCATGGTCTCTTTGCGGTCAGCAGGTCCACTGTCGGCCGGAGGCGCTTTGGGCATGCACGTGGCCGGGGCCGAATCGAACGTGGCCGTGGGGGTCGCCCGGCTCGGGCACAGCGTCACCTGGGCCGGGGTGCTCGGCGCCGATCCGCATGGCGAGTTCATCCTGCGGCAGCTGCGCGCCGAGGGAATCGGGGTGTGCCACAGGATTGACACCGCCCGGGCCACCGGAGTGATGTTCCTCGAGCAACGCACGGCCGACGTCGCCCGGGCCTTCTACTACCGCGCCGGCTCCGCCGGGTCCACCCTCAGCCGGGAGGACCTGGACCGCGCCTTGACGGCCGGCGCCCGGATCCTGCACCTGACCGGAATCACTGCCGCCCTCAGCCCCGACGCCCAGAAAGCCGTGGAGTACGCGGCAGAGCGGGCCGCCGCAGAAGGAATGGAAGTCTCCCTGGACGTCAACTACCGCGGCAAGCTCTGGTCCCGGGAGCAAGCACGTGCCGTGCTGATGCCGCTGGTCCGGCACGCCAGCATCGTAATTGCCTCGGACGACGAGCTCGACCTCGTGGCAGGCGAGCCCGCCCCTGCCGCCGGCGCCGGGGGCGCTGGCACCACTGCGCCTGGCCTCGCCGGCCGTGAGGAGGCCATGGCGGCGGAGCTCCTTGGCCGCGGGGTCCGTGAAGTCGTGGTCAAGCGCGGCGCCGCCGGCGCCACCGCCCACACCGCGGGCGGACGCTGGGATGAACCCGCCGTGACGGTGACCAGCATCGATACCGTCGGCGCCGGGGACGCCTTCACCGCCGGCTACCTTTCGGCCCTGCTCGACGGCGAAGACGTCGCCGGCCGCCTGCAGCGCGGCGCCCTGGCGGGAGCCTTCGCCGTCAGCACCGCGGGGGACTGGGAGGGCCTGCCCGTTCGTGCGGAGCTGGCACTCCTCGGCACCACGCCGAGCGGAACCACCCAGCGCTGAGAGGCGACCGCTGCCCCGGCCGCACGCCCTCCAGGCCTCCCCGACCACCGTGTCCCATCCCACCGTGGAATAGACCCCGAAACCTAAGAGAAGGACCTGTTGTGAAAATCATTGCCGCTGAAGTCTTCGTGACCAGCCCCTCGCGGAACTTCGTGACCCTGCGGATCAC
>NZ_JBHVVJ010000030.1:0-23490 GCF_042883665.1 Arthrobacter sp. NPDC058192
GGGGCCCCGGCGCGGGGGGCCCCCCCCTGGTGTTTGGGTCGCCCAACAAACCCGTTAACCCGCCGGCCGGCCCCCCCGGCTGTGTGGGGGGCCCGCCGGCCCCCCCCCCCGGCCCCCCCCCCGGCGCTGGCATTGTGACAGTGTTGACAGTGTGACGGTGTTGCAGCGCTGCCGACAGCAGCGCCCGACGCCGGCTTATGTGTCCCAACAGCAGGAGGTCCCTCGTGCCAGACCGCGAGCCAGGCTGGCCATGGCTGCGCGAGCGGCTTGTCCGCCTGAGGCCGGGCTCCAGAGCCGGCGCTGGCCCCGAAACCGCGCCCGCCAGGCAGGTTGCTGTCGTCACGGACTCTGCCGCAGCGCTGCCCGCGGACTGGGTGCGGGAATTCGGCGCCGACGGCGGGCTTACGGTTGTCCCGATGCCGGTCATGGTGGGGGCCGAGATCTATGGCGAAGGTGAAGACGACATCGCGGAGACGATCGCAGTAGCCCTCGCCACCGGCAAGCCCGTCAAGACGTCCCGTCCTTCGCCGGGGCAGTTCGAACATGCCTTCCAGACAGCCAGCGACCGCGGCTACCAGTCGGTCGTCTCCATACACATTTCCGGTGCCCTGTCGGGGACTGCCGACGCCGCCCGCCTGGCAGCCGAACGGGTCGGGATCCCGGTAGAGGTCCTCGACTCCCGGACGGTGGGGATGGCCCAGGGGATGGGCGTGCAGGATGCCGTTTTCGCGGCGGCCGGGGGCAGTAGCGCCGCCGACGTGACGGCCCTCGCCCAGGCCAGGCTGGACCGCACCAAGGTGTACTTCTACGTTCCCAGCTTGGAACAGTTGCGCCGTGGCGGGCGGGTTGGGGCAGCGGCTTCGCTCTGGGGGACCATGTTCTCCATCAAGCCCATCCTTGCTGTTGACGGAGGCCACATTATCCCGCTGGAAAAAGTCCGGTCCGCGGCGAAAGCCATAGCGCGGCTGGAAGAAATCGTTGCCGCCGATGCCTCGGCCCGGCCCGCCGGGCAGGCCCGGCTGGCCGTGCATCACTTTGGCAACCAGGCGGAGGCCGAGGAGCTTGCCCAGCGCCTTGCCGCGGCGCTGCCTGCCAGCCCGCCGGCCCAGATCAGTGCCCTTCCGGCCGTCCTGGCTGCCCACGCGGGTCTTGGCGTGCTGGCCGTCGTCGTGGGGGAGGGCGGTGAACCCGGTGCTGGCACTGCGGGGTCCGGCGCTTCCGGCCCCGAACCCGAGGCCGGCGCGGCACCTGCTGGTGCAGGCGGTTAGGCAAACCACTACGCGGCGGCGGGGGACTCTGGCCGGAACGAGGCAGCGGCGGTAAAGTCACTGCACCAAGCCACAGAGTACCCGGAGGCCGCCATGGGAATGCAGGTGCACCACGTAGCCCAGTTTGATCGCGACGTTGCCGAAGAGGTGACCAAATGGCTGAAGTACCTGAAGGGCCAGGTGACCAGCGTCCAGTTCCTGACCACCACCGTGCCTGATCCCAAGGCTGAGGACCAATGGCGAGTGCAGTACGAGGCCTACATCACCTACCAGCAGTGACCTTGGGCCAGCGCTGAGTCTCAGTAAATCGCTATCGGCATCGGCTGTGTCAGGTCGAAAGCCGGCTGGGCCGGGTCGATGGAAGGCTGTGCCAGGTCGGACGCCGGCTGGGTCAGGTCGAGAGCCAACTGTGTCGGGTCAGCCGACGGCTGTGTGGGGTCGGGCGTCAGTTGCGTCGGGTCAGGTGTCGGCTGGACCGGGTCGGGTGTCGGCTGGACCGGGTCGGTGGAAGGCTGCGTCGGGTCGGGCGTCAGCTGCGTCGGGTCGGGCGTCAGCTGCGTCGGGTCAGGCGCCGGCTGCGTCGGCTCAGGAGTCAGCTGCGTCGGGTCAGGCGCCGGCTGCGTCGGCTCAGGAGTCAGATCTGTCGGGTCGGGCGCCGGCTGCGTCGGCTCAGGAGTCAGATCTGTCGGGTCGGGCGCCGGCTGGGTCGGGTCGGTGGCCGGCCCTGCTGGTGCTGGGGGCTGCTGGACGGGTTGTGTTGGCTCGGGCGCCGGCGGGACAGGTTGTGCTGGCTGGGCTGGCGGTGTTTGCGCGGGGTCTGACTGCGCGGGCTGGGCTGGCGGTGCTTGCGCGGGGTCTGACTGCGCGGGCTGGGCTGGCAGTGTCGTCGCATGGGGCGGCCGATCGGGCCTGATGGTGTAGTCGGGTTGATGGCCCGAACCGTTGACCCAGACGGATGCCGTGACGGTGCGAGCGTCGCCGGGCTCTATCCACCAAAGCACCTGGACGTTGCAATGGTAGAGAATCGCGACGTTTGCCACGGCGCCCCGAGGCGGAACCGAGTGGATGGAAGTGGCGGCTTTTTTGGTGGTCCAGATAAAGTTCTGGTCGGCGGTCATTCCGGAGGTTCCATTAACCGTCACGTGCGCTATGCCGTACAGGCCATGCTGCGGGCAGAAGCTGCTGTCAAGCGAGAAGTTGACCACCTGGGTTGAAGCAGCCAGCGTTGCGTCCGCCAGGGCGGGCGGGGGCAGCAGCATTGCACCCCCAAGGGTCACCACTCCGGCCGAGCCCAGCAACCACTTCATCGCACACCAGCTTTCGAAGCCTGGCCCCCTCCAGGCGATCAGGATTGCCCCCAGCCGGCAAACGTCATCGCGATCCAGGATGCAGACGTTACCACCGGGCCCTAGTGCGCACCAGCGTAGGGAATACTTGCTTGATGCCCCGAAAATACGCGGATTACGCAGGTATTTCCACATACGGCCGCTCCTGGATAGCGGCCGGATTGAGGGTTACCTAGAGTCGCTTCATGCCCCGCCGGAACCCGCAATCAGAAGCTGCCACGGAAGTCCGGGGTGCACGGCAGCGCTTGACGGCAACGCTTGAAGGTGACGAGGATCAATCAGGGGATTCCACTGCTGCGGGCTCGGCGGCTGGGCGCGACCGGGGGCTGTTGCAGTTGCCGGAGCCGGTGCCGGGTCTACGGAGGGCGGGACGGGCTCCGCTGTCGGCGCGGCTGCGGGCGAGGACAGGAGTACAGGCTGCGGCCTTACTGGGCGTGCTTGCGGCGGTAGTGGGCGGTTGCTTTTGGTGGCAGGCCGGCACCGGGGGAGCAGAAGTCGTCCCGCTCAGGGAGCCTCCCCCTGCCGCCGAGGAGGCGCCCTCTCAGGCAACTGCTGCGACCCTTACACCCGCAGGAGAGGGCACCACCGAAGCTTCGGGAACCATCACGGTGCACGTTGCCGGCGCAGTGGCCACACCGGGAGTGGTCCAACTGCCGGCAGGGAGCCGCGTTCATCAAGCCATTGCCGCGGCCGGCGGAGCCACGGCGCCGGCGGACCCGGACCGGCTCAATCTTGCTGCCGTGCTGGAGGACGGCCAGAAGGTCCAGGTGCCGGTCCGCGGCGAACCGGATCCGGCAGCCAGCCCGGAGGCCGGAAGCACGCCGCCGCTGGATGCCGGCGCTGCTGGCACGACCGGCATGGGTCCAGGCGGCGCCAAGATCAACCTCAACACCGCAGGTGTCGAGGAACTGGGCACCCTGCCTCGCGTGGGGCCCGTCCTGGCGCAGCGGATCGTGGACTGGCGCAGGCAGCACGGGCAGTTCAAGACCGTGCAGGAGCTCGACGCGGTTGACGGCATCGGTCCGAAGTTGCTGGAGGCCCTCCTGCCGCTGGTGGAGGTCTGACATGGCCAGTGTGCGGGGGCGGGCCGCCGCAGGACGGAGCCGCTGGCAGCCGTTCGTCGACGCGGCCGTTGGTTTCCCGTCAGAAGATGAGCCCGGCGGTCAGCAGGCTGCCGGCGGGGTTCGTGGAGCCGGCGCAGCAGTAACGGAAGTCCTCGCGCAACGGCCGCGTGGTTCCGGGGTGCGCCTTGGAGGGCAGCTCACGGCGGATGCCGCCGGACGCCTGGGCAGGCGCCTGCGCTCAGAGCCCGCCCGGGGCAAGGCCGTGCGCAGGCGTCGGGCGGACCAGCGCCGGCGGACCGATCTCCGCCTGGTGTTGCCGGCCCTCCTTGTGTGGGGGACCGCCCTTGCTGGCAACTGGCTGCCGCCGGAGGGTCTGGGCGGCCCCTCTGTCGGTGTGGCCGTGGCGGCCGGCATCCTGCTGTTCCTGGCAGGACGCTGGCCGTTAGGTCGGCGGAGTATCGCCGAGGGGAAGGTTGCACGGGGCACCGGTCACGGCCCGGGAAAACACCGGAGCGTCTACGCGACCCTGGCCGTGGCGCTGCTGCTCTCCCTCGTGGCGGGTGCGCACGCAGCGGTCGAGGCGTCCCGTCGGGACGGGGCAGTTGCTGAGGCAGTGGGCGCCCGCGCCGCCGTCATAGCGGAACTGGAGGTTGCCGGGGCGCCCCGGCGGCTCGGGAGTCCCGGAGCCGCCGGACTGGCGGACCGCTGGGTGATCCCGGTCATGCTAAAGGTGCTGGCCTACGACGGCCGTAGGGTGGCCGGTGACACGCCATTCGTGGTGATGGGCGGAAGGGCGTGGGAGCACGCTGTTCCGGGTCAGCGGATGCGGACCACCGGCAGGCTCCGGCCCCCAGCTCCGGGCGAGCCCGAGGCTGGTGTCCTTGCGGCCTCGTCCCAGCCGACGGTGCTGCGCGACGCCGGGCCATGGCAGCAAGGTCCCAGTGAGCTGCGCCGGAGGTTCACCACGGCTGCCGCACGATTCGGCGGCGACGCCGCGGGGCTGCTGCCAGGCATGGTCACCGGGGACACGAGTGCTCTAAAGCCGGACTTGGAAAGCGCCATGAAGATGGTCGGGATGACACACCTGACGGCCGTCAGCGGCGCTAACTGCAGCCTGGTTCTGGGGGCACTGCTGCTCACCGCGCGCACGCTGCGCCTTCCGCGTGCGGCAGCCGCCGTGGCCAGTCTTGCCGGGCTCGGGCTGTTTGTCCTCATGGTGGGGCCGGATCCGAGCGTGCTGCGGGCCGCGCTCATGGGCAGCGTCGGCTTGGCCGCGGTCGCCTCGGGCCGGGCAGTGCGCGGCCTTAGCTTGCTGTGCGTCGCCATCATCGGCCTGTTGCTGGGACAGCCGGTCCTGGCCACCAGCTTCGGATTCCTGCTCTCGGTGCTGGCCACGCTCGGTATCGTCGTCACCGGACGCCAGATCATGGACTGGGCGCCCTCGTCGGTTCCGCGCTGGGCGGCAGCCGGCGTTGCCGTACCCCTGTCCGCCCAGCTCTTTTGCGCTCCGGCGATCGTGTTGCTGCAGCCCCAGTTCAATGCCTATGCCTTGCCCGCCAACGTGATTGCTGCCGCGTTCGTGGCACCCGTGACATTGCTGGGCACCGCAGCCGCCGCCCTCCAGGCGGTATTTCCCGCAGCCGCCGATCTCCTGATGGCCGTTGCGGCACCGTTCGCAGCTGCGGTGGCCGGGGTTTCGCGTTTCTTCGCGTCCCTCCCCGGCGCAGCCCTGCCATGGCCGGAAGGAGGCTTCGGAGCAGCCACGGCGGCCCTGTTTTCGGCGCTTGTGCTGGCAGTGGTGTGGCTGGTCCTCCATCCGGCCGCGGCAGTACAGGCGGCCCTGGCGGCACATGCGCGGATCGTTGTCGTCCTCGAACGCCGGGGTGAGCCGGCTGGGCTGGCGGGCCCGTCGCCGGCCGCCCGGTCGGGAGCCCGGCAGGTGGTCCGGCGCGGCTTGGAGCACCGGTTCGGGCATGGGACGCTTAGAGTCCGCAAACTAACTTCCGGGAGGAAACACGAGTGGCTGCTGCCCAGACCCAACGGCCTAGGACCTCGGCGACGAACAGTGCCACGTGGCGCGACGTGGCACCTGCCGCCGTAGTTCTTGTCGGTGGCCCCGAGGACTACTTGGGTGCGCGTGCCATGGACCGTGTCCGCGGGCTGGTCCGTGAGGCAGCGCCCGACGTTGAGGTGACCCAGCTGAACGCTGGCAGCTACGCTGCGGGGTCGCTGGCCATGAACGTCAGCCCTTCACTATTCGGCGAACAGAAGCTCATTGAGGTCGATGGCCTCGAGTCGATGAACGATGCCTTCCTCGCAGACGCCCTGAAGTACCTGGCGGCACCGGAGCCGGACGCGGTCCTGGTGCTCCGCCACGGCGGGGGAGTCCGCGGCAAAAAACTGCTGGACGCCATCAAGGCCGGCGGCTGGCCCGTGGTTGACTGCCAGCCGCTCAAGAAAGAAGCCGAGAAGATCGCGTTCGTCACGGCTGAGTTCAAGGCTGCCGGACGGCGTATTGAACCCCAAGCCGTGCACGCCCTTGTCAATGCCGTCGGCGCGCAGCTCGCGGAACTCGCCGCCGCGTGCAGCCAGTTGATCGCGGACGCTACCACGGCCGTGGATGCCGCGCTGGTGGACAAGTACTATGGTGGCCGGGTCGAGGCCACGGCCTTCAAGGTCGCCGACGCCGCCATGGCCGGTAACGGCCCACTCGCCCTCTCGACCCTCCGCCACGCCCTTGCGACGGGCGCGGACCCGGTGCCGATCGTGGCCGCACTGGCATCAAAGCTGCGTTCCCTGGCGAAGGTGGCGGGCGCGCAGGGGTCCTCGGCGCAGATTGCCAAGCAGCTCGGGATGCAGCCTTGGCTCGTCGAACAGGCCCAGCGCGAAGTGCGCCGCTGGACACCCGAAGGGCTGGTCCGCTCCATCCAGGTGACCGCCGAGGCCGACGCGCAGGTCAAGGGTCTCTCCCGAGACCCCGTCTACGCCGTGGAGCACGCCGTCACGGTGATTGCGACCTCGGTTCGGAGTTCCTGACGCCACTGGTACGTAGGCAGGAACTGCGGATGCGGCGTGCCGCCGCGGGTCCCGCGAGGCCCCTTAGTCGCCGCCGCCGCCGCCGCCGTCGCCGTCGCCGCCGCCTCCTCCGGGACCGTGAGCGGCCCCGGCCCGTGCGCCCCGGACGGCGGTTTGGGCGTAGCCACCCGGCCGCTTAACCGAATGTGGCCGGCACCCATGGGGTGCCGGCCACGATCATCAGTTCAGGTGAACTGGAAAACCTTAGAGTGCGTTGACCTTCTTGGAGATCGCGGACTTGCGGTTTGCAGCGTTGTTCTTGTGAAGAACGCCCTTGCTGACAGCCTTGTCCAGCTTACGGCTGGCAGTAACCAGAGCAGCAGATGCAGCATCCTTGTCGGTGGACTCAACGGCGGTGTTGACGGCGCGGATGGCAGTCTTCAGCTCCGACTTGACTGCGTTGTTGCGCAGGCGAGCCTTTTCGTTGGTCAGGATGCGCTTCTTCTGGGACTTGATATTAGCCACGTGTGAACTCTCTTTTTCAATGCGGAAAATGGTCTAGAGGGCTTTCAGATTGGCCATTGACTGAGCGGCGTGGGGATACCTATGGCGACCAACCATCTGTGGCCGTCGACCTGCACGGACACACAGCTGTAAATAATAGCAGAGATGACGCCGCAGGAACGAGTGCGGCCGTGATTCGCACTGACCGGCTCCTGATTGTCAGCTCCGCCGTCAGCTCCAGCCGTGGCGCTCCCGCAGGGCTGACGCGACGATGCTGAAGCGGCCGGCGTCCAGAATCGCTCCTTCGCGCCGGATGTCCTTCGCGTCGATCTGCAGAATCCGGTCCAGCTTTGCTTCGCTGGGCCGCCACTGGCGGTCCCAGGGGCCCGTGCCGATGTCCACGTAGTCGTCGCCCTGGCGGTTGTCGGCGTCGTGGTCCTTGCTCGTGAGCATCAGGCCCAGCAGATACCGGCCACTGGTGCCGACCAACAGCACCGGACGGTCCTTGCCCTGCGAATAGTCTTCTTCAAAGGGCACCCAGGTCCATACGATCTCGCCGGGCTCCGGCAGGCCGTTCGGCGCGGGGGCGTAACGGACGGACGCAGTTCCCCGGAAGTCGCCCGGATACGGCCCGCTCAGTCCGGCTGCTGCGGCACCCCCCGCGGCACCGGCCTGGGCGCCGGCCCGGGACTGGCGCGAATGTGGCCGGCCCGCACCTGGCTGGCCCGGCCGCCGCTTGCCGGCCGGCCTTGGCGCAGGCTTCCCAGCCGACCCCGCTTTCGGCTTCTTAGCCGGCGTAGCAGCCGGTCCCTCGACGGCCCCGGATGCGCCGAGCCTGTCCAGGAAACGGAGTGCACCGCGGACCGCGCTGCCAATGGAGCGAAAGTTCAGAGCCATGGGGACACATTACCGGGAGCCGGCCGAAGGCCCCGCGGCCATTCCCTGGTTCCGGGTAACGCCCTCCCCGCGGCTGTGTCGCGGCGCGTCAGACCCACCGGCCCTGGCGCGCCACCCGGAGGGGCGCGCACGGGCCCAGTGCATCCGGAACAAAATGCACCCGCATGGGTCCGAACGTGGGAGACTATGAGTTCAAAGATGCGGCGTGCCGCGGGATGGCCCAGCGCCAGCCGGACACAAGCGTCGATAAGCCAAAGAACGCCAAGAGTAAGGACCCTGCGTGTCTCCCATGGCCCGCACCGCCCCGGTGCCCGCCGCAACAGATCCGGCCATCATCCGGAACTTTTGCATCATTGCGCATATTGACCACGGTAAATCGACACTGGCCGACCGGATGCTCCAGTACACCGGCGTCGTCCAGTCCCGTGACATGAAGGCCCAGTACCTGGACCGCATGGACATAGAGCGCGAACGCGGCATCACCATCAAGTCCCAGGCGGTCCGCATGCCCTGGGAACTCGACGGCACCAGTTACGCACTGAACATGATCGACACCCCGGGCCACGTGGACTTCACTTACGAGGTCTCCCGTTCGCTTGCGGCCTGCGAAGGCGCGGTGCTGCTCGTGGACGCGGCCCAGGGCATCGAGGCCCAGACCCTGGCCAACCTCTACCTGGCCATGGAGAACAACCTCACCATCATCCCGGTCCTGAACAAGATCGACCTCCCGGCGGCCCAGCCCGAGAAGTATGCGGCGGAACTCGCCAGCCTCATCGGCGGCGACCCCGAGGACGTGCTTCGGGTGTCCGGTAAGACCGGCGCCGGCGTCGAGGACCTGCTGGACAAGATCATCCGCGACCTTCCCGCCCCGGTCGGCGACCCGGACGCCCCTGCGCGCGCCATGATCTTCGACTCGGTTTACGACACCTACCGCGGCGTCGTCACCTACGTCCGCGTGGTGGACGGCATGCTGCACCCCCGCGAACGCATCCAGATGATGTCCACCCGCGCCACCCACGAACTGCTCGAGATTGGTGTCAGCTCCCCGGAGCCCACCCCTTCCAAGGGCCTCGGGGTCGGCGAAGTGGGTTACCTCATCACCGGCGTGAAGGACGTCCGCCAGTCGAAGGTGGGCGACACCGTCACTAACCTGGCCAAGCCGGCCAACGCTTCCCTCCCCGGCTATGCCGACGCCAAGCCGATGGTCTTCTCCGGCCTGTACCCCCTCGACGGCACGGACTACCCGGTGCTCCGCGACGCCCTGGAGAAACTGATGCTCAACGACGCTGCCCTCGTCTACGAGCCGGAGACGTCCGCGGCCCTGGGGTTCGGCTTCCGCGTGGGCTTCCTCGGCCTCTTGCACCTGGAAATCACCCGTGAGCGCCTCGAACGCGAGTACAAGCTGGACCTGATCTCCACCGCCCCCAACGTGGAGTACGAGGTGACCCTGGAGGACAAGAAGGTCGTCCACGTCACCAACCCCAGCGAATACCCCACCGGCAAGGTCGCCGAGGTCCGTGAGCCCATGGTGTCCGCCACCATCCTGGCCCCGAACGAGTTTGTCGGCGCGATCATGGAACTGTGCCAGAGCCGTCGCGGCGTCATGGGCGGCATGGACTACCTCTCCGAGGACCGGGTGGAAATCCGGTACCGCCTGCCGCTGGCCGAAATCGTCTTCGATTTCTTCGACATCCTCAAGTCCAAGACCCGCGGCTATGGCTCGCTGGACTGGAAGGCCGACGGCGAGCAGGTCGCCGACCTCGTCAAGGTCGACATCATGCTCCAGGGCGAGCAGGTGGACGCCTTCTCCGCCATCACCCACCGGGACAAGGCCTACGCCTACGGCGTGATGATGACCGGCAAACTGCGCGAGCTCATTCCGCGGCAGCAGTTCGAGGTGCCGATCCAGGCCGCCATCGGCTCGAGGATCATTGCCCGCGAAAGCATCCGCGCCATCCGCAAGGACGTCCTCGCCAAGTGCTACGGCGGTGACATCACCCGAAAGCGCAAACTGCTCGAGAAGCAGAAGGAAGGCAAGAAGCGCATGAAGATGGTGGGCCGCGTCGAGGTGCCGCAGGAAGCCTTCATCGCAGCCCTCACCACCGACGAGTCCAAGGACAAGGCCAAGAAGTAGCGGTGCCGGTAATGACTTTTGCTGCAGCAACGGGGGGCGGGTCCTGTGCCTAGCGTTCTTCCCCTGGGCGACCCGGCGCCGCCGGACGGGCTTCTGCCCGCCGCGGCGGCCCAAGGCGCGGACGAGCGGGCTTTCGGGCTGTACGTGCATATCCCGTTCTGCGCTGTCCGCTGCGGTTACTGCGATTTCAACACCTACACCGCCACCGAACTCGGTGGCGGTGCCTCCCAGGACGCCTACGCCGGGACTGCCCTCGCGGAAGTGGAGTTCGCCGCCGGCGCACTGAAGGCCTCCGGGCTGCCGGCCCGCCCGCTCAGCACGGTCTTTTTCGGCGGCGGCACGCCCACGCTGCTCCCGGCAGAGGACCTGGCCCGCATCCTCACGGCCGCCGTCGGCGTCTGGGGGCTGGTGCCGGGTGCCGAGGTGACCACCGAGGCCAATCCCGATTCGGTGACCCCGGAATCCCTGCAACTGCTGGCAGACGCCGGGTTCACCCGGGTCTCGTTCGGCATGCAGTCGGCAGTGCCGCATGTCCTGAAGGTCCTGGACCGCACCCACACGCCCAGCAGGGTGCCCGAGGCGGTGCGGTGGGCGCGGGATGCGGGGCTGGCGGTCAGCCTGGACCTCATTTACGGCACGCCGGGGGAGTCACTGGAGGACTGGCGCTACTCGCTGGAGACCGCGCTGTCCTACGGCCCGGACCACATCAGCGCCTACGCGCTGATCGTTGAGGACGGCACCAAGCTCGCGGCACAGATCCGGCGCGGCGAAGTGCCGGAGATCGACGACGACGACCACGCGGCCAAGTACGAACTCGCCGACGAGCTGATTTCGGCCGCCGGGCTCGGGTGGTACGAGGTCAGCAACTGGTCCCGCACTCCCGAACAGGCCTGCCGGCACAACCTTGCCTACTGGCGCGGTGACGACTGGTGGGGCATCGGGCCGGGCGCCCACTCGCACGTGGGCGGCGTGCGTTGGTGGAACGTCAAACACCCCACCGCTTACGCCAACCGCCTCGGCTCGGGGGCCTCGCCGGCTGCCGGACGCGAAACGCTGGATGCCGAGACCCGCAACGTGGAGCGCATCATGCTTGAGGCGCGCCTGAATTCGGGGCTGGACATCCCGAGCCTGGGGGACACGGGCAGGCACGCCGTCGCGGGTCTGATCGCCGACGGGCTGGTCGACCCGGTAGCCGCGTTCCAGCGCCGACTGGTCCTCACGCTCAAGGGCCGGCTGCTGGCCGACGCCGTCGTCCGCAGGATCCTGCCGGACTAAGGCGGACAGCCCTTCCTCCTCCGAATCCGGACAGCCATAGAGCCGGCCGCGACCCTGACGGGCGGCGGCCGGCTCTAAAAATCAAAACCCGAATGCCAGAGACTTGGCCGGCTACTTGATCCAGCGCAGGTTGAACTCGTAGCGGTGTGGCTGGCCACGGTTGACGTGGATGCCTGCCGCTACCGAGAAGCAGGTCACCGCGATCCAAATCACCGTGGCGAGCACAGCAAAGAGGTTCCCCACCACGGGTATGAACACCAGCAGGTTCGCGAGCACGGCCGCGAGAGTCGGCGGCAGCGTGAAGTTGAGGGCTTCCTTGGACTCCTGCGCCGTGAAGGGGCCGCGGTCCTTGAAGATCAGGTAGATCAGCAGCGAGGGCACGCAGCCCAGGATGCCGCCGAAGTGCGCGAGCGTGGCCCACTGGCGGTCCTCGCTGGCCGTCAGTGGCAGCGCATTCGCGGGAACGCCATGGTACGGAGGCCGGGCGTTGCCTGCCTGGTTGTCCGTGTGTTCGCGTGCGTTATCTGCCACGGTGTTGCCCTTCAGATTGCGGGGATGCGGTGCTGCTGGGGTTGTGCCTTCACTAGCGGGTCCGCGCCGGAAGCGCGGCCGCCGTATCAAGAATACTTGCTTGGGCGCGTCTGTGGACATCCGCGGCGTCCCCGCAAGGGACTTGGGCACGGTGTCGACCAGGGGGAAGCATGGACTAGGGCACAGTGAGGAAGTCAATGACTTCCTCGACCCGGCCGAGCAGGGACGCCTCCAGATCGGCGTAGCTGCGGACAGCGCCCAGGAGTTTTTGCCAGCCGAGGCCAATGTCCTCCTTCGTGGTGTGAGGCCACCCGAAGGCCGTCAGGATGCCGGTCTTCCAGTCGACGCCGCGGGGGACCACCGGCCAGCGCTCAATTCCCAGGACGGCCGGGCGGATGGCCTGCCACACGTCCACGTAGGGGTGGCCCACGATCAGGACGTTGCCGGCAGCACCAGGCGAGGCCATCACGGCCTCGGCGATCCGCGATTCCTTGGAATTCGGCACGAGGTGGTCAACGAGCACGCCAAGGCGGCGCCCAGGGCCCGGCCGGAACTCGGCCACGGCGCCTGCGAGGTCGTCAATGCCGTGCAGGGGTTCGACCACGATGCCCTCCACCCGGAGGTCGTCACCCCAGACCTTCTCCACAAGCTCGGCGTCGTGCTTGCCTTCCACCCAGATCCGGCTGGCCTTGGCCACCTGGGCGCGCTGCCCGGCCAACCGCACCGAGCCCGACGCCGTGCGGCCGGCACCAGCGGCGGCCGCTGCCTGCCTCGGGGCCGGTGGCATCAGCCGGATCGGCTGTCCCTCCAAGAGGAAGCCGAAACCGAGGCGGAAGGACCGCGACTTGCCCCGCCGGTCCTCCAGCGCCACCACGTGCATGCCGCCCGACTTTTCCACGCGGGTCACGGCGCCCACCCAGCCGGACTGGACCTCCTCGAGGACCATCCCGCGTTCCACCGGCACTTCGGGCAACTGCGTCTTGGCGGGGGCGGACAGGTCCTGCGGTCCCCAGTTTTGATACGACATCTCTACACGCTTACTTTTGCAGTCGGAACGTACGGCGGTCAGTGAAACACTCCCGCGGGCCACGCCTGGAGCGAATCCAATGCTAACAACGCGGCGACTCATATTAGACTGGTTAGCACTTAGGCATGTCGAGTGCTAACCCCTGTCCGGCCGCGGACCGCCCTGGCACCGCTGGGGGACGCGAACCGGACGGCGCGGCACCGGCTGCGGGAGAGTCGATTGGAGGTGGAGCGTGAGCGAACCGCGCAAACTCGAAGTGCTGCGCGCCATCGTGGAGGACTACGTCCATTCCCGCGAGCCCGTCGGTTCCAAAGCGCTCGTGGAACGGCACCATCTTGGCGTCTCCAGTGCCACGATCCGCAACGACATGGCTGCGCTGGAGGACGAGGGGCTCATCACGGCACCGCACACGAGTGCCGGCCGGATCCCCACTGACAAGGGCTACCGGCTCTTCGTCGACCAGATCTCCGCCGTCAAGCCGTTGTCCCCGGCCGAGCGCCGGGCCATTCAGGCGCTGCTGGAAGGATCCGAGGACCTCGACGACGTCCTCGACCGGACCGTGCGGCTCCTCGCCCAGCTGACCAACCAGGTCGCCGTCGTGCAGTATCCGCTGCTGAGCCGCGCCAAGGTGCGGCACATAGAATTCGTGCTCCTGGCGCCCCGGAAGGTGCTGGCGGTCCTGATTGCGGATACCGGCAAGGTGGAGCAGCGCGTGATCGACGTCGGGCAGGACGTTCCCGACGACGCGGTGGCGGAACTGCGCACCCGGTTCCTGGCCGGCCTGTCCGGAACCCCGCTGAGCCTGATGCCGCAACTGCTGCCCGCCGTCGTGGCAGGCGGCTCGCCGGCGCACCGCGGAGCAGCCCAGGCCCTTGCCAGGGGCCTGGAGGCCCTGGCCACGAGCAGCCGCGAAGAGCGCATGGTCATGGCCGGCACCGCCAACCTGGCCCGCTCCAATCTGGACTTCCCGCTCAGCATCGGGCCCGTGCTGGAGGCGCTCGAGGAACAGGTCGTCATGCTCCGTCTCCTGAGCGAGATGGCGGCCGACCCGCGCGGCGTCACGGTCAGCATCGGCCGCGAAAACCCCTACGACGGTCTTGCCGAGGCGTCGGTGGTGGCCACGGCCTACGGGCCTGACGCCACGGCTAAGGTCGGCGTACTGGGCCCCACCCGGATGGACTATCCGACCACTATGGCCGCCGTGCGCGCGGTGGCCCGCTATCTTTCGAGGATCCTGGGCCCCTGACGGACCCGGGACAAGACGCGACTTCTTGCCCACAGGCAATACGAAAAGGAAGAGATACACACTTTGAGCACCCACTACGACGTTCTTGGAGTCTCCCGCGACGCATCCGGGGAGGAGATCAAGAAGGCCTACCGGAAACTGGCCCGCACCCTGCACCCGGACGTGAACCCGGGGGAGGACGCCGCGGACCGCTTCAAGGCCGTCACCCACGCCTACGAGGTCCTCTCCGATCCGCAGAAGCGCCGGGTCTATGACACCACGGGCAACGAGAACGGCACCGACAACGGCTTCGGCGGCGGCAGCTACGCTGGCCAGGGCTTCGCCTTCCAGGACATCTTCGAGACCTTCTTCGGCGGCGGCGCCGGCGGCGGCCCGGGCGGTCCGGCGTCCCGGATCCGCCGCGGCCAGGACGCGCTCATCAGCGTGCGGATCGACCTGCGCGACGCCGTGTTCGGGGTCAACAAGAAGCTCGAGGTGGACACCGCCGTCGTCTGCCCCACGTGTGAGGGTTCCTGCTGCCGCGAGGGCAGCCACCCCGTCCGCTGCGACATCTGCGGCGGCAGCGGCCAGGTCCAGCGGGCCGTGCGGTCCATCCTGGGCCAGGTCATGACCTCCGCCCCCTGCGGGTCCTGCGAAGGTTTCGGCACCGTCATCAAGGATCCCTGCAACGAATGCAGCGGCCAGGGCCGGATCCGCAGCCGCCGGTCCCTGACCGTCAAGGTCCCCGCCGGCGTCGCCACCGGCACCCGCATCCAGCTGTCCGGCCAGGGCGAAGCAGGACCCGCGGGCGGTCCGTCCGGCGACCTGTACGTCGAGATCCGGGTGAACAGTGACGCGACCTTTGTTCGCGACGGCGATGACCTCCACGCAACCCTCAACATCCCCATGACGTCGGCGGCCCTGGGCGCCGAAATGAGCCTCGAGACCTTTGACGGGCAGAAGGAGATCGACGTCAAGCCCGGCACCCAGCCGGGCGAGGTCATCACGCTGCGCGGCCTGGGCGTCACCCACCTTCGCGGTTACGGCCGCGGCGATCTGAAGGTCCACCTGCAGGTGGAAACGCCGGAGAAGCTCGATGCCGCCCAGGAAGAGTTGCTCCGTCAGCTTGCCAAGCTGCGGGGTGAACACAACCATCCTGGAAAGCTCGCGGCAGGCGGCGGAGTTTTCGCCAAACTGCGGGAACGGCTCGGTAGCCTCTAACGGTGAGTAACCCGGTCTTCTTTACCGCCCCAGGAACGCTGGACCAGCAGGTCCCCGGTTCCGTCTTTGTCCTCGACGGTGCAGAGGCGCGCCACGCCGTCACCGTCAAGCGTCTGGCCGTCGGGGAAGCTGTGGACATCGCCGACGGCGCCGGCAAGCGCCTGACCGGCACCGTCGCCGCCGTCGCGCCCGGCGAACTGACCGTCGAGTGCCTGGACATCGCGGAAGAGCCGCGGCCGGGGATCGGCTTGGTGCTCGTCCAGGCCCTCGCCAAGGGCGACCGCGACGAACTCGCGGCCGAAACGGCCACCGAGCTCGGCATTGACGCCGTCATTCCCTGGCAGGCCGAGCGATCCATTGTGCGGTGGAAGGCCGAGCGGGCCGCGAAGGCCCACGCCAAATGGCAGGCCGTGGTGACAGCTGCCGCCAAGCAGGCGCGCCGGGCGTGGATTCCGGAGGTCCGTGCCGCCGTTGACGGCGCCGGGCTGCAGGCGGCCGTGGCGGCCGCAGACCTCGCGGTCATCCTCCACGAAGACGCTGTCCGGCCCCTGCGGCAGGTCCTCGAGACCTGGCTGGACGGTCTGAACAGCAGTACGCCCGGCGCCGGCGGAGCCGTGGAAATTCTGCTGATCGTCGGGCCGGAAGGCGGAATCAGCCCGCGGGAGGTGACCCGGCTGTGCGACGCGGGCGCGGTCACCGCCCTGCTGGGACACCACGTGCTGCGCTCGTCCACCGCGGGCCCAGCCGCCACCGTGCTGGCCAGCGACATCCTCGGACGCTGGTGAGCTGAGGCTCCGTTGCTTCCGGCTCAGTTAACAGTGAAGCCGCGGGTATCGACGTAGAGTTCCTTGTTGCTGTCGGTCCGGTCCACCTGGGACACACGGACCTCGTAGCGGCCCGGGCCGAGGTTGACGGACAGTGTGAACAGCCCGTACTTCGCGGCGTCGGCCGAGGCCGTGGCGCTGCCGGTGAGATAGGCGGTCTTGGCGTTATCCGCATCGACCTTGAGGACCTCCCAGCGAAGTTTCGCGCCCGGGACGGTGCTCCGGCCGCTGATCTTCACCGCGCCGTCAGCCATTGACGTTCCTTCTTGCGGATCAATGATCCACACGGGGGCAACCATTCCGGCGCTGCGCGACGTCGGCGCGCCCAGGCGGACATGGTCGAAGGCGACGTAGTCCGTGTGCCCGTCGACCAGCACCACTACCTGGACCTGCTGGCCGGCATCGATCAGCCCTGTGCTGGCGGCGGCCGCCGTCGCGGTGTAAACGAGCTGCTGGATGGCACGCTCGGCCATGGCCGCGTCCAGATTGCTGTTGAAGGCGTCATTCGAGACGTCCACCGTGATCACGTTCTTGCCGGAAATCGACGTTGCCAGCTTCTTCGGGTTTTGCCAGGGCGTGAAGAAGTCCGGGTCAAGCGGCTTCTGGGACATCATCACGCGCAGTGCAAGGGTGACCGGGTTGTCCTGCTCCGGAACATCACGGAACTCGCGGTAGAGGAAAACGTTGTCGTTGCTCCGGCCGATCCAGTACACCGGAGCCTTGTTAGCGGCCTGTGCCGTTTCCAGGGGCGCGCTGGTGGTGGGAGCGCCCGACGCCGGTGCCGGAATGAGATCGGAGGGGCTGCTGGAGTTCGTTATGCCGTCCTGTTGCGTCGCCACGCAGCCGGAGAGGACCAGCGTGGCCGGCAACATGAGCACCAGCGCGGCGCGGCGGAGCCGCCGCGTTGCCGACTGTTGAACCTCACGCTGCCTGATGATGCTGTCCCTTCGTGTACCGCGCCGCGTTTGGCGGCTGTTTCGCTTGTTGGGCTTGCGGCGGTCCGTGACCGCCGTGGGCAGCCCGTCCTTCACCGGCCGGGTGGCCGGGCCGGCGACATTGGAGCACCCGAATTCCAGCATTGCATACCTGTGCGGCGCCACATCGGGGATTGGGGCCGGCCTGGCGGAACTGCAACGGGAACGATATGAGGCCGATGCAAAGTTGATACATTGTGTCGGCGTTTCCTGCCGGTCTGGGTGGACACGCGGGCGGCGTTCAGTGTCAGGTTCATGCCGACCTCGGGACGGCAGGTCACCGACCGGCGCGTCACTGACCGGCGCGGAGAACAGGCGGTCCTGCGGCCGGCGGCGATCTGCCGGGCGCGCTGGGCTGGCGTAAGATAGAAGGACCCGGCGACCCCGGCCGCGGACGGTGCGAACCGCCGTCGGTGAGGGATCCCGGCGACAGACCGTATTTAAACTGGAGGGGACCAGAGGCCCGCGGGCCAACACCATGACTGAAGCAGCGAACGGCAAGGCCCGGTTCAGCGCCGGAGAGCGCACCGCAGGGGAATTCCCCCACTCCCTACCAGGGCTGCGGACGGAGGTGGTCTTGTTCGACGACTCAGAGCAGATGGTTCAGTCTTTGGGCAGCCATGACGAAGCCCTCCGGTTCATCGAAAACCAGTTCCCTGCCGTCGATTTCCACGTCCGCGGAAACGAGCTCGCGATCAGCGGCCCTGCGGCCGACGTGCCGCGCATCATGCGCCTGCTCAACGAGGTCCGCGGGCTGGTGGCCCGGGGGACTGTGATCACCCCGGCCGTCCTGCAGCAGCTCGTGTCCCTGCTCCGCAGCCAGTCGCTGCAGAACCCCGTGGAAGTGCTGACCACCAACATCCTCTCCACCCGGGGAAAGACCATCCGGCCCAAGACGCTGAACCAAAAGAACTATGTGGACGCGATCGACGCCAACACCGTGATCTTCGGGATCGGGCCGGCCGGTACCGGCAAGACCTACCTGGCGATGGCCAAGGCCGTCCAGGCCCTGCAGCAAAAGGAAGTCAGCCGCATCATCCTGACCCGTCCCGCCGTCGAGGCGGGGGAGCGGCTCGGCTTCCTGCCCGGCACGCTGAGCGACAAGATCGACCCCTACCTGCGGCCGCTGTATGACGCCCTGCACGACATGATGGACCCCGAGTCGATTCCGCGGCTGATGGCCGCCGGCACCATCGAGGTGGCACCGCTGGCCTACATGCGCGGCCGGACGCTCAACGACGCGTTCATCATCCTCGATGAGGCCCAGAACACCACGCCGGAACAGATGAAGATGTTCCTGACCCGCCTGGGCTTCGGCTCCAAGATGGTGGTCACCGGTGACATCACCCAGGTGGACCTTCCCTTCGGCACCCGTTCGGGGCTGAGGATCGTCGAGGAGATCCTGCAGGGCATCGAGGATGTCAACTTCTCGGTACTGGACTCCTCCGACGTCGTCCGGCACCGCCTGGTGGGGGACATCGTCAATGCCTACAGCATTTGGGACGACGTGCAGAGAAGCCGGGTCAAGCACTCCGTTGCCCGGGAAGGCCGGGGGGAACGCGCATGAGCATTGAGGTCAACAACGAATCCGGCGTGGCGGTTGACGAGTCCGAGCTCGTGGCGCTGTCGCGATTCATCTTCGAACAGCTCTACATCCACCCGCAGGCGGAGCTGTCCATCCTGCTGGTAGACGAGCCGGCCATGGAAAAGCTCCACATCGAACTGATGGACGAGCCCGGGTCCACCGACGTGCTCTCCGTGCCCATGGACGAACTCACCCCGGGCACCCCGGACAAGCCCACTCCGCAGGGCATGCTCGGCGATATCGCCATCTGCCCCCAGGTGGCGGAGGTCCAGGCCCGCAACGCCGGCCACACCACCCAGGATGAGATGCTGCTGCTCACCACGCACGGCATCTTGCACTTGCTCGGTTATGACCACGCCGAGCCGGAAGAGAAGGAAGAGATGTTCGGGCTGCAGCGCGAACTGCTCTCGGCGTTCACCGGCAAAGCGGCCCCGTCAGAGACGATTCAGTGACCCCACTGATCCTTGCCGGCATGGCGCTGGTGTTCCTTAGCTTTGCCGCCGTGTTGACCGCTGCCGAAGCGGCCTTCAACTTCCTGCCCCGGCACGACGCCGAACAGGCGGTCCTGCACAGCCGGGGCACTTCGCTCAAACGGATCCTGGCGCAGCCCGGGCCGCACATGCGCGCGCTCCGGTTCTGGCGGGTCTGGTTCGAGATGGCCGCCGCGGTCGCCGTCACCGTCCTCCTGCACAGCATGCTGGACAACGTCTGGCTCGCCGGCTTGGCCGCCACAGGCATCATGGCGGTGGTCGGGTTCGTGATCGTCGGGGTTTCCCCGCGGCAGCTCGGCCGCGTGCACTCCGCCGCCCTGGTGCGGTTCAGCGCCCCCCTCGTCCGGTCCCTCTACGCCGTGCTTGGGCCGATCCCGGGCTGGCTGGTGCGGCTGGGCAGCGCCGTCGCCCCGGGAGCGCCGGCCGACAACGAGGCGTTCTTCAGCGAGGAGGAATTCCGCGACCTCGTGGAGCGCGCCACGGAGTCCGATGTGATCGAGGACAACGAGGCCGAGCTGATCCAGTCGGTCTTCGATTTCGGTGACACCCTGGTTCGCTCCGTCATGGTCCCGCGGACCGACATCCTCACTATCGACTCGGGATCCAGCCTGCGGCGCGCCATGTCGCTGTTCCTGCGCTCCGGGTACTCACGCATCCCGATCATCGGCGAAAACGCCGACCAGATCCTAGGCATTGTCTACCTCAAGGACGTCGCCGCCGTGCTCCACAACCTCGGCCCGGATGAGGAGCCCCCGGCCGTGGACGAACTCGCCCGCGAGGTCCGCTACGTGCCGGACTCGAAACCCGTTAGTGACCTGCTGCGAGAACTGCAAAAGGAATCCACGCACGTGGCGATCGTCATCGATGAATACGGCGGAACGGCCGGACTGGTCACGCTGGAGGACCTCATCGAAGAGATCGTCGGCGAGATCGTGGACGAATACGACACCGAGAGCGCCGAAGCCGTGGCGCTTGGCGACGGAAGCTACCGCGTCAGCGCCCGCATGAGCATCGACGACCTCGGCGAGCTCTTCGACCTCGAGCTCGACGACGACGAAGTGGACACGGTGGGCGGCCTCCTGGCCAAGGCCCTCGGGCGGGTGCCGATAGTCGGCAGCGCCGTCCAGGTCCACGGCTTGACCCTTCGCGCCGACCGGCTGGAGGGCCGCCGGAACCGCGTCAGCCACATCATTGCGGCTGCCGTTGGAAAAGAAGAAACTGACCTTGAAGACCTTCTCGACGAGGCCGCACCAATCCAACAGGGAGTCCTACGTGAGCAAGCAGAATAAGTCCGACGGCGACGCAGCCAACGGCGGCTACCGCGCCGGTTTCTCGGTGCTTGTCGGGCGGCCCAATGCGGGCAAGTCCACCCTCACCAACGCGCTGGTCGGCCAAAAGGTCGCCATCACCTCGGCCAAGCCGCAGACCACGCGCCACACCATCAGGGGCATCGTGCACCGGGACGACGCCCAGCTGGTCCTCGTGGACACCCCTGGCCTGCACCGGCCGCGCACCCTTCTGGGCAAGCGGCTGAACGAACTCGTGGCGGACACCCTCGCCGAGGTCGACGCGATCGGGTTCTGCCTCCCGGCCAACGAGAAGATCGGCCCGGGCGACAAGTTCATCGCCGCCCAGCTCGCCGCCGTCGGCAACAAGCCGGTCGTCGCGATCGTCACCAAGGCCGACACCGTGGATCGCCAGGCCCTCACGGAGCAGCTGCTCGCGGTCGCCGCCTTGGGCCGGGAGGTGCTCGGCGAGGACGGCTGGAAGGATATCGTCCCGGTCTCCGCCACCGACGGCTTCCAGGTCGAAACGGTGGCCGACGTCCTGATCAGCCACATGCCCTCGTCCCCGCCGCTGTATCCGGACGGCCACCTGACGGACGAACCGGAGGCGGTGATGATCGCCGAGCTGATCCGGGAAGCCGCGCTCGAAGGCGTCCGCGACGAGTTGCCGCACTCCCTGGCCGTCGTCGTCGACGAGATCGTCCCGCGTGAGGGCCGGCCCGAGGACCGGCCGTTCCTCGACGTCCGCGTCAACCTGTACGTGGAACGCCCGTCCCAGAAGGCCATCATCATCGGCAAGGGCGGTGCCCGGCTCCGCGAGGTCGGGACGAACGCGCGCAAGGGCATTGAAGCGCTGCTCGGCGCCCGCATCTACCTCGACCTGCACGTCAAGGTGGCCAAGGACTGGCAGCGCGATCCGAAGCAGCTCGTCAAACTCGGATTCTAAGCCGGCCCTTTCCTCAGGCATTTCCACCGGCTTCGGGAGATTCAGCCGCTCCACTTCGTCCCGTGCGGGGAGTCCAGTCGGCGTTTTCACAGAATTGGGCACTAAAATGGCGAGACTGCCCGATCGTGAAGGAAGGCTCAACTAGTGGCTCGACCCCGTGACAACCGCGCCGGCGGAACCGCCCCGGCTGCGCGGTCACACGCCGCTGCCCGGCACGCGGACAGCGCCGCCGTCGGCGCCGCCCGGCACCTCGGAGTCGCCCGGCGCACCCCCACCTGGCTGAAAGTCGGGACGGGCATCATCGCGGTACTCCTGGTTGGCGTGATCGCCTTCGGCGCCTACTGGGCAATCCGGCTCCAAGGCAACCTCACCAAGGCCCCGCTCAGCGCCGGGAGCACCAAGACCGATACCGGCGTGAACGACTCCTCGGACCGCATGCAGATCCTGATTCTGGGTTCGGACACACGGGACGGAAAAAATTCGCAGTACGGCAGCAGCGATGACTCCACCGGCTACGGCCACTCCGACGTGATGATGCTGATGGACATCTCCGCGGACAACAAGCGCGTCAACGTCGTCAGCTTCCCGCGCGACCTTCTGGTGGACATCCCGCAGTGCACGGATCCGAAGACCAACAAGGTCTACCCGGCGCAGACCGGCGTCATGATCAACTCGGCGATGTCCGAGGCCGGCATCGGCTGCGCGGTGGACACCGTCAACAAGCTCACCGGCCTGGAGATCGACCACTTCATGATGGCCGACTTCAACGCCGTCAAGGAGCTCTCCAACGCAGTCGGCGGCGTGAGCGTGTGCGTCAGCGACGCCGTGTACGACCCCGACTCGAAGCTGCGCCTGCCCAAGGGCACCTCCAGCGTCCAGGGCGAACAGGCACTCGCGTTCGTCCGCACGCGGCACGCCTTCGGTGACGGCGGCGACCTCGGCCGGATCAAGGCCCAGCAGGGCTTCCTGTCCTCCCTGACCCGGAAAATCAAGGACGACGGCACCCTCACCAACCCGGCCCGGATGCTGGGCATCGCGGACGCGATCACGAAGAACCTGACCATTGACGAGGGACTGGCCTCGGTCCCGACGCTGCTGACTGTCGCCAACCGGCTCAAGAACATCGACGTCGGCAAGGTGGCGTTCGTGGCCACCCCGACCGAGCCGGCCACCTCTGACATCAACCGGCTGCAGCTGGCCGAGCCAAAGGCTTCCCAGCTCTTCGCCGCCATGCGCAACGACGTTGACCTGACGGATCCGACGGCGAAGCCGACCGCTACTGCCGCTGCCAGCGCCACGCCAAGCCCCAGCGCCACCTCACCGGCCTACGACAAGGCACTTCAGCCGGTCGCCGTGGCCAACGGCTCCGGTGCGCCGGCCCGGGCGCAGGAGATCATGCAGGCGCTCACGGCCAAGGGCTTCACCCATGTGAGCAAGCTGGCGGCAGACCCCGTCGCGACGACGGCTGTCTACTACGGTGCAGGTTACGCCGCGGTCGCGGCGGACGTGGCCGCCCAGCTTGGGGTGGCCGCCGACAGGGTGCTCCCCGCCGACGGGGTCGCCGGAGTCCAGGTCTACCTGGGCAGCGACTTCGCCAACGGAGCGCCCACAGCCACTCCCACCCCGCAGCTGCCCGCCGACATCGTCAACCAGACAGCAGGCGACACGGTCTGCCAGAAGGCGAACCCGGAGCTGATCACCGGCTAGCCAAACTGATTGCCCCCTGGTCATCCGCCAGGAGGCGACTGGTGCGACAAACGAAGGGCCGGCCCGGGGAAACTTGGTTTCTAGGGGTCGTTGCAACACCTGTTGGTTAGGTGGTTAGTAGTAAATCACGCAGACGCTCGGCTGGAGTTTTCCAGCCGAGCGTTTTGCGT
>NZ_JBHVVJ010000031.1:0-13025 GCF_042883665.1 Arthrobacter sp. NPDC058192
GCTGGGGCAGGGTATGCCGGTTATAAAGGGGCGGACCTGCCCCACACCGCCCGGCCCGCCAAACCCCCCCGGGGGGGGGTGCCCGGGCCGTGGGGGGGGGCCGCGCACCCGCGCCTCAGGCGGTAGAGCCGGTTGAGGCCCCGGTGCGTCCGTACGCAGGCGCCTGCTCCGGACGCAACGCGGGAAGCGAGAAGAACTCGTTCATGGGAAGCGCCGCGGCTCCCATGGCTATGGCATCGGCCCCAAAGGCGGAGACGGCGAACTGCGTCCGGTCCGGGTCTGCCTCGGTGCCACCAACAACAGCCGACATCGCCTCGTCATCGCTGAGGATGGCAGATGCTCGCCCGCCAAACACCACCAGCTGGGGGGACAGCATCCACACCAGAGTCGATGTGAACCACGCGAGGTGCCGTTGCCATTCGGCTGCGGCGCTGGCGGCCGCCTCGCCGCGCGCTGCCAGGTCCTGCAGAAAGCCGTCGAAATCCGGAGCCGTTCCCCCCAGGGCGGTGTAGCTTTCCCGGAGGCCCGAAATGCCGATGACGTCTTCCACGCTCGGCCATTCGGCTGCCGGTGAACCGTCGCCTCGGGGGATCCGGATGTGGCCAACCTCGCCGACCTGGCCGAGGCTGCCACGGTAGATCCGGCGGTCCAGGACCAGGCCGGAACCGACGCCGCTATCCAGCACGACGTAAAGGAGGTCGCTGCTGTCGCGGCCGATTCCGAACTGCGCCTCGCTGATCGCTGCAGCGTTGGCATCGTTGTCGATCGAAACCGGCAGGCCAGTTTCGCGGCCTATGACGTCGCCGAAAGTGACATGCCGCCAGCCGAGGATCGGAGCCCGCCGGATCTTGCCGTCCACGACAGTGCCGGGCACGGTGACGCCGATGCCCTGCAAACGGGCGCGCACGCCCGCGTGCTCTGCCAGCACAGTCTCCAGCAGTTCGAGCAGGGTCCGTTCCGCGGCAGCCGGATCCGTGCGGTCGGTGGCCGCTGACGCCCGCCCCACTTCGGAACCACTGAGGTCAACAACGATGGCGGTGGAGGTCTCGTTGCCGAGGTCCAAACCGGCGAAGTATGCGCCCTCCGGGCACAATTCCAGTATGACGCGGGGACGGCCGGCGCCTTTCGTCGCGGGCCCGTCGGCGTGCACCTCGCGGACTAGACCGTCGTCAATGAGTGCACCCGTGATGACCGTGATGGTCGACCGCTGCAGTCCCAAAAGTTCCGAGAGCCCGACACGTGAACGGGGACCATATGTCCTCAGGGCGTCAAGTACCCGGGCCTGGTTAATGTGGCGGAGCGTTGAGCTGGAAGCCATGGCCACCTCCTTTCGGCATCTCCACAATGCTAGGCGCGTTTGTGTTCGTGAGTCGAATTTATTCGAGGCGAGTCGCCGCATTCGCCCTGTCAGCCGACTCCAGGTTCGGGTTATTGCAAAGTGACTGGCGCGTCTTAACGGTGCGTGACCCAGTACCTCGGGACAGAGGATGCGTTGAAGCCGCAGAAGTTCTTCGGGCCGGGCAAAATCTGTCAGGACAAAGAAGGACCGCACCCCTTTGTTGCGGGGTGCGGTCGTTGGACTGAGAGCGTTGAAGCGGCCAATTTGGGTGTGTACAAAGTACACACTTTGGGCTTCGGATCGGGTCGTACCGGGGCCGGACTGGCCCCGGATTCCGCATGTTTCCGCGGGCTCCCAGTGTTTGAAAGGCCGGGAATGTAGTTCGAGTCCCACCTCGGGCACGACGTTTTCCCTCGTCAGAGGCGATTTTGCTTTGACGTGTTGACAAAGCTTGTGGTCGCGTCGCTCTGACGGGTTGATTCGCGGGCCGTGGCCTGACCGCCGCGGTGGCCTATTCAGGTGTGTGGGGTGGCGGGTTCAAGTCCCTGGGTGGTGGGCCTTCCGCCTGCTATGACTGGGTTGCTGCGGTTCCTCGTTCCGGTTCTTTCGGGTGGGCCGGGGTGGCCTACACCTATTCATGGGGCTGCGATGCGGCTACGACATGATGAAAGCGATTTTGGTGCGGAAGGATTCTTGGAAGGCCGCTCCCGCCCTCTGGGGGTCTAGCGTACAAGCTTGTACTGCCAAAGGGGGTGTGGACACTGTCCACGCCTACGTCTGCTTTTATCGGGCGCTAGTAGCCGGCATTCGAGCGTCAGGTGGATGTATATGGGCCCTAGCGAGAGTGTCAGAAGAGGAAGAAACTCGTCGCCAAATTCGGTGCGTGCTCCGCGGCGCCATCGGCGTCCGCCCTGCGCGGCCCTTCGATTCGGTGGGCGCAGCCGTGCGCAAGACGGTCGCTGCTGCGTTTGAGATCATGACGACGTTCGTGTGTGCTCGGTGCAGCCATGGGTGACGTCGGCGGACCGCGATCAGAGAGCGGGTGATTGTCAGCGTTGCCGTTCCTCGGGGAGAGGTAGCGAATCGGTCAGCGCCGACATGCTCGCTGCTGCTTCCTCCCTGAAGGTCCAGCCCAGCGATGCGGACAACGGCGGTGGCGGAGCCGTCAGCCGCCATGAGTCAGAACCTTTCGCGCCGCTTGGCTCGCGACGTAGGATGGCCGTACACCGCGACAGGGCTGGGGAGCTGCCATCGCGAGAGGAACACAGCCGTGGAAGACATGTGGAACGAAATTGTCGGCAACATAGACGGCGTGTCACTCTTTCTTGTCTCAGTCGCCGCGATCCTGCTCGGCCTGAGTTACGGCATGTTTGCATCCCTAAGAAAATCGGCCAGGGGCGACACGAATCCCAGAGTTTTCGTAGTGGCCGGAATCGTGTCCCTTGGCGTCGGCATCGTTCTGGGGGTAGCAGGTGTGACTCGAGCCGTCTCCATCGTCAACGGAATACTCCCCTGAGCCCCGAGGCCTCTCACCAAAGAACCACAGAGAACCGCGAACGCCACCACCGCACACGACTGTCTTCCATCCTGAGCCAGCGGCGCCTTCGCCACGTCCGATGATGGCCGAATCGCTCACAAACCGTTCTGGCAAAAGGGCTTGGCAACTACAGAGGATTTGTGGATGAGTCGCTATCAGCACAACGTGGAAGTTATCCGAGACGAGGTAATCGCCGCAGTCGCGGGCTGCGTGCTGTGGCCCGTGCAGAGCGCAACAAGCCGCGACAAGAAGTTGCCGACTGGATCGAGGAACAATTTATCGGTATCGCTGACCCGCGCGTTCTGCTTGACGCAACGCGGAATGCTCTCACCTTGAACCAACGGGGGATGGGGTCGTTCCAGGATGTCGGCGAGGCCTCATCGCACGCGGTCAGTCGGCTGCGTACTGCGCTGGTGCGTGGGCCCGCTGCTGAACTTCGCGGCTCGTGAACGTGGTTGTGGCTGCTCAGTAGCGTCCGGTGAGGGATCCCCTTAAAGACGCAGCTTTGATCCGCATGCGAAGGTGATCCTGATGGAAATATCGCTTTTACTCTGCGCTTGCATCCTCGTTGCCCTCTCGGTGTCCGCGGGGGCCGCTTTCGATTCGTTCCGGTCAAAGAGGGCAACTCTCTCGACCAGTTTTTCATCAAGCTTCAGCTTGGACTGAACGTAGTGTCGATATCCCTTGCTGCAAGTCCTCCCAATAGTCGCAGCTTGTCCCGACGTCAGCTGTGGCCCTCCCACCATTGGAGCACGCGTGTGGCGTAGAAGGTGAGCCACTTGGACGGCTTGCCGGCCGGTACGTCGACCTCGAACCACACCCGCCCGGGGTGACGGCGCTCCTGCAGCCAGGTGCCGTCAGGGCGTCGGGCGGCAATTATGACCTCGATCGCGTCGGCGAGCCGCTGGTCCGGCCCGGTGCCCTCGTGCTGAGCGGCCGCCCGGAAGTAGTCGGCCGCGTTGAGTGCGCTGTAGAACCAGCGGAACGGATACGCGGACCGAGTCGCCCACGGACCGACGGACGCGCCTGTGGAGAGCGTATACAGTAGCCGGCGTTCGAGCAGATACTCCTCACCGGCGTGACGGGCCGCGCCCTGCGCGGGACTGCTGCCGGTCGCCGCCTCGTAGTACAGCAGGCCCTTCAGGGAGTTGAGCGTGGAATGGAACGATGAGCGGGTCGAGCCCTCGACCCACTCACAGTTCCAACCGCCGTCGGCCAGGCGGTGATCCACGAACCACTGGGCCAGTCCGGAGACATCCGCCCCCAGCCACGCGCCGTTGGCGAGCGTGTAGGCGTTGATGCAGCAGTCAACCTCGCCGCCCCAGTATGCAAGGTCCTCGTACTCCCAGCGGCTGTTGACCGCGAGCAGGGCCGCCGTGCCGCCCAGTGCTGTCGCCTCGAGACCCCAGTCGCGGAGGGTGTTAAGCGACCACGTGGTCGCGGTCCACGGCTGCCCCGCCCCCTCGGCCGCTTCGGGGCCGTTGAAGTCGAAGTCTTTTGGGAAAAACGCCCCGCCCGCCCACTGGCCGTCGGGATCCTGCCGTGCCAGTAGCGCCGCTCCGAATCCCTCGGTCCGTACGCGGGCCCGGGTTGCCTCCCACTGCTCGCGCGGCGAGCAGGCGAGGTCACGTTCAACCTGCCAGCGCAGGGCCGGATCGGAGTCGAGCATCCAGCCGAGAACTGCCGGGTCGATCGTCATAGCGAGAGGCTACCGGGCAGTGAGGCGGAAGTCGACGGCATTTCCCGAGGACAAACGGCCACCCCAAGGGGTCAACGGAGGAGGAGCCGGCGAGCGGCACCCGGTCCCGCTGCGTGGAGCGGTAGGACGCCTCCGCCCTGCCGGCGGCCCGCCAACACCGGGCCGTCGTCTTCCCGGACGTCGGGCATAGACTCCAATTCCCGTGCGGCAGAGGGCATGCCCCCGACTACCTGAATCAACTCAGCGACGCCCCGTCCGGCCGATGTGCGCTGCCGCGCAAGCTGGTCGCGGCGGCTACGGCCCGGATTAACGTCATCGTGCCATATGTTCACTCTCGCCCCCGGACACAGCAAGAGACTGGCCGGCCGCAACGGCTGACCAGTCTCTCGGGGACTGATAGAAGGGCCGGCACGCACGTGCCGGCCCTGCCGCCTTTAGCCATGACCGTTCAAACGTCATCGGGGGCAGTTGCGGCACGCTTTCCAGCCGACGCTCGGCTGGTATCAGGCAAGGGTGCTGTGTCAAAGAACTCGTATTCCGATGGGTGGCCGCGGATTGTTCCGGCAGCCTCCGCTTTTTCCAGGATGAATTCGCGGTCGGCCCGGGACAGTACGATCTGCCCGTGAGCGTCACTCTCGAGCTCTCCGTCGGCTCCCTCGATCATTTTGGTGGACATGGTACGTGGCACGATCAGGCACTGGCCACTGGCTTTCCCAGCGCTCTCGCTGCTCCCGTCACGTTCATGGGATACCGAGGGGTGGCTACCGAAGAGGAGATGGCTCGCAGGTATGTTGCGCGCGCCCAGAGTGCCTTCCAGTTGTTCCGGGACGATTCTGCGGCTTCCAGCGCCGCCTTCGCTGCGGCCTCTCGAGTTTTCTCATTCGCGCTCAAGTCCGGCATTTGTACTTGCCCTCCCATGGTCGTTGTAGGTCGGTCGTGTCTCTGGCTTTGCCCAACGAGTTCTCAGTGTTTCCCAGCTGTGCCAATTTCATTTGAGTAGTTAGCACTCGAAAAGTGGTATTGCAGCTACTCAGGACTGAGAGACGGTACGTAGTCATGATGCCAAGCTGCTGGCGAGGTGCTGCCCCAGCACCACGATGACCAGAGGACTTTTTGGCCATATTCAAACCGACCCCATCCCGCATCACTTGCCCTTCGCGGAAAGAATGGCTGTTTTAGATATAAGTGACCCACTGTCAGTCTTGAAGCGGACCAGTCCCGTATTGCAGTTCCGGGAGAGCAGACCGCGCATCTTCCGGGTCGCGTGGCAGTGGTCGAGACGGAGCCGTTCGCCCGTACCCTCCGCGCTGCGCGTGCTCCTCGCCGGCCCGGCAAAGAACGACCCCCTCAAGCAGCTCCGCGCAGAACTGGCCGCAGCCCTCACATCATCTGGGGTCGTGGGACACCGGTGGACGTCCAGACCGTTGAGAGCGTCGAGCGCACAGCCCTGGGCAAAGCCCCACTCGTGCGGGGACTGTCTGGCCGCTCTCATCGATGGCCCGCCCGCCGTTCTCTCCCTAGACGAGTGCGCTTTTGAAACGCCGGATGCGACGTTCATCTGGTCGTGTTCCACGAAGGCTTTGATCAGGCCGCCCCGACCAGGATGGCAGGTAACCAGGACCCACAGGTGCATCCTCGTGGTCCGCGGGCCTGCTCATTCCCCGGCGACCCCAGCCGTGCACCAGCTCAGCAGCCTAATAAAGGTGGGGATTCATCCAATACACACTTCCCTGCGCCGTGAGCAGACGGTGCCGGCTTTCCGGCAACCGGGCGTAGAGGTCGCGGATGTAGCCGGGCGTCTTGCCTTCGGTGGCAACAACAAACATGGTCGGTATTGTAAGGTCAAGGATCGGTCCGGGTGGGAGTGGTCAAAAGAGAAGCCACCGACCGCAGCGAATAGCTGCGGTCAAAGTCCCGACCCTTCAGGTAGCCGTCAATGACCAGGCGGTACAAGTTCTAAATGCAATTGCCCCGTAAGGGCGGATTCCGGTGACCCGGCTTTACGTCAGGTTTCTAAAGGGGACAAAACCGATGACCAGCGTGCCCAGCTGCGCGGCTGCGGCAACGTCGAGCCCGTGTTCGGTAATGACCAGGTTGTCTCCACTGATGACCAGGACGTTTCCTTTGCGTGCTGCCTCCATCCATCTGGCATTAGCGCGGGTCTCCGGGTTGAGTTGCTCGGCGTAGACGGTTTCCCCGCCGATATTTAGCGTGAGGAATGCGGCCCCCGTCACGGTGAGACTGCAGCCGTCGCCCAACTCTCTGGCATGATTCAGCATCTCGGTGTAGGCCGGGTCCATGGCCAGCTGAAAGCCGTTGGAAAGCAATAGCGATACCAGAGCGGAGGTCAGTTCGCCGTCTGCTTCGCGGAATTCGACGACGGGGGCGAGCGTGTATGCAAGGGCTGCAACGCTAACGCCGGGACTGGCGGCACCTGGTTCCCGGGTGAACGTTATGTGGGCGGCGGTCGGTGTCAGACGCGTGGGAGCCCAGACAGCCCTGCGTACGGCCAGGTCTGGTTCGCGGCAGTGCCGATGGCAGACAGAGTCGCTGAAGATGACGTGTTCCGTTCCATTCGGCGCGGTGCTCTCTATGATTTCCACGCTCAGCGACAGCGGTTCGCCGGGCTGCAGCGGCTGGCCGCAGAGGGCACAGGCCGTCGCGACGGCCGCAGCGGCCTTCACGTAGAGCGGCGTGTCCCTGCCCCTGAAGGATTCCAGACGCCCGTCCCAGTCGACGTTGTGGGTGAGAGGCATGCTCCCCGGATTCCTTCCCGCCTGGGGCTACTGCGCTTCGACCGATCAAGTAGCGAGATCCAGGGCTCGAACTCCGGAATAACATCTCGTCGGTGAGGGCGAAAGGCGGGTAGCCCGCCCCATGCAAAGGGGCCTGGGTCTGGACCCCTCCTGACTCATCGTAGGCATTCAACCTTTGGTTTTTCTGGGCGCGACGTCTGCCGCGTGTGGGACTCCGAACGGGGAATCGGGGGATACGTGCGCTGCCGTGCCCGTTTACCTCCGCGGTGTTCAGCGGGGCGGCCACCCAACAGTGTGCCGCCGATGCCGGCGTACTCGGCGATGTCGCCCGGCGTCTCCCGCTTGTCGGGATCGATCTTCGTAGTCGACGTATTCCTGGTACTCGATGCACTTGGCCTGCGCCTCTTCGTCAATGGCTGCGACGTGAGGGCTCGGAAGGCACGGCATGCTCCTTTATGTTGCTGGCCCCATTTGGTCGAGAACTCCACGAACTGCTCCTTCGCTGCGGCCTCCGAAGGTGTGTGTAGACCGGGCGCAAGTCCCGGGACATGTCGTTCGGGTACTGCCGGGCCGCGTAGCGGAAGGCGCACGAGGCAGGTTTGAACGACGACGCGGTCCCAGACGGTGGTGATCGCTTCCGGCAGGCCCTTCAACCCGTCGCAGACCGTAATGCAGTCGTCCTCGACGCCGCGGTTCTTGATCTCGATCAGCACCGAGAGCGCGGCGGCGATAGAGGATCGCCGCCTCGCGCGGGGTGGCGGTGGCCGTTATGGCCTACCTTCCAGCCGGTCTGCGAGCTTCAGCCATTTGATCGACGCCCGGCCCGCGAGGAAGGAAAAGATGACTGACACGAAAGCCCCCGCACCTGCCAATATTCCCGGCGGCGTGTGCCCCGTTACGGCCAGCACGAAACCGCCGATGCCAAGGATTATCGCGACCAAGTAGAGGACGACGGCTGCGTAGGCCCATCGCCTCTCCCGCGCCCGGGCTTCCTCGATGCTCATCGTGTTCCTTCTGCGGCTAGCGTAGCGGTCGCCCGGTTGTGGCGCCGTGTCCGTTAGTTTGTCCTGCCAAAGAGGGTGTGGACAGTGTCCACACTTACGTGTGTTTTTATCGAGCGCTAGTTGCGGGCGCTCGAGCCTCACTTTGGGGTATATGGTTTCCTAGCGAGAGTGTCAGAAATGGAAGAAACTGAGCGCAATCTGACGCGCTGACACCCTCTGCCTGGCGTCAGGCTGGGGTGTACCTGAGTTGCGTTGCGGCTAACTGTCTTTCACGGGACCGTAGTTAGAAGTTGAATTCCTCATGGTGGAGTTGTTGCCGTGGCAGGCCAGCCTGTGTCAGGGCCGTTGTCGCGGCGGCGGAGAACCGGGGGGATGCGCAGATGTAGACGTCGCGGGCCGGCAGGTCCGGGACCATGACCCTGAGGCTTTGGGCGGTTATCGCGTTCCGGGGGTCTGACGACGGTCCGATCAGGAAGATCAGCTGCGCTCCGCGGTGCCGGGCGATATGTTCGAGCTCGTCGCGGAAGAGTATCTCGTCTGCGGAGGATGCCCGGTATAGCAGGGTCAGTTCATTTCCGCCGACTGGCAGTGTCTCGAAGAGGGCGCGCATCGGGGTGATGCCGACCCCGCCGCCTATCAGGAGGGCTCCGCGGCCTTGGCGTCGTTCTTTCGTCATGGCACCGTATGGGCCGGCGGCGAGGACTCTTGTTCCTGGCCGCAGGGAGTGGATTAGCCGGGTTCCGTCGCCGACCGCTTTGACGGTTATGCGCAGAAACTCATGGTGGGGCGGGGCGGAGAGTGAGAAGGGATGGGACGACCGCCACGTGGCACTTGTCAGGAATCTCCAGCGGAAAAATTGTCCAGATTCGGCGTTGAGCTCGTTGAGGTGCCGGCCGCGAAGGATGATGCTGGCGGTTCGGGCTCCCTCATCGACGACAGAGTCGACCCGCAGCCGGTGTCGCCATAGCTGTGTGAGCGGGGCCAGGACCCGGTATCGCAGGATCAGTCCGAAGCTGAGCGTGTAGAGCAGGCTCCATGCCACCTGAACCAGGGGGAAGCCGGCCAGGTCGGGGCCGGCGAGTTCGTGGGAGAAGGACAAGGCGATCGCCAGGTAGGTCAGCAGGTGAAGGACGTGCCAGGTCTCGTAGCTTAGCTTTCGGCGCACGCTTCGCGCCGAAATGATACCAACGGACAGAAAGATCACCGTTCCTGCTGTGGCCGCGATAAGTCCCGGCATGGTCAGCAGGTTGATGGTCGCAACCCAGAGCGAGGTGCCTTGAACCATTGCCCAGGTCACGGTTGCGGCAATACCGTGGATGAGGATCAGGGAGAAGATGATCCTGCCGCCTTTACCGTGCCAGCGTGCCAGTCGGTCGGCACCGATTCCCCGTTCCAGGGCAGGGGCACGGGACATTAGGGCGACCATCACCGTAACGCCGTATCCGGAGAGCAGGCCGGAGGTGTGGGCCAGGAGGGGCAGGTTGAACCGCAGCGGTAGGGGGGCACTGATGCCGGCCAACGCGGTGACTACGGCGGCGCCGGCCGTGATCAGCCCGAGGGCCATGTACGGGGTGACGGTCTGCGGGGCAGTAACCGCGGGCAGATCGGACTGCGTTGCTTGGTCTTGTTGACGCCCGGCCAATAGGGTCATCGTCTTCTTTCTTCGAGGAACAGGGCGGTTGCGATCGCCCATTTATTGTTTTGATGGGGGTTGCTCAGCGGCCTCCCTTGTCGTGGCCGTGGGCCGTCCCGTTTCTTCCGGCGGCGTGTATTGCCGGTGGGTTAGGTGCGGTAAGTGCGGATGAACCGTTCGTGGTTGCTGCAACAGAGACAGTGGTCGGCTGCACGGGTGAGACCACCGGCGCGTTCACACCGAGCTGCACACCGGTGATAACGGCAGCACCGATGACCGTGGCGGATAAGGCGCGTCGGAGCCAGAACCACATCTGGGGTCCGCCGCTTGATTGACCCCACGCTGCTCCGCGTCTCGTACGCGCAGGGGCCGCGGTACTCACGGCCGGGGCCAGCCAGCCGCGACGGGGTACGTGTTTCCCGCAGGTTCCGCGGTTTTCTCCGGTGCTGCTGAGGGTTCATTCGAGACCTGCCACATGGTGCCTAGCACCGCGGTCAAGGCCATGGCGGCGAACGCAGACACAAGGCCGGGGCGGCCGGTCGTCAGCGGGGCCACAGGGCGGTAGGCGATCATCAGTGTCCTCCTTGGAGTTGTGTTCGGTCACCGCTGTGCTGCGGTGGAAATTGTGGGGGCTAACGGAGATCCTCGTCCCGGCGGCGCCGGGGACCACCGGCGGACCGGAACGACAGTGGGTTCACCAGGCTCAGGAGTGGCGCGGTGGATGATCATCAGGTGTTCCTTCAAGCGATGGCTGCGGACGCAGCAGCGCCGCCCGAAACAGTGCGGCAGATCAGTGCCCGCCGTTGCCTCCGGCTTCGGTGGCAGTGATGGTGAAGTTGGCGTCGAGTTTGACCGTCGCGTGGCTGCCGTCGGTTTTGGTGATGTGGGCTTCGTAAGCGGCGCTGCCGTCGCCCTCGGTTTCCATGCGGTCGACGGTGGCGCCGGCGTTCGCGGCCAGTACAGCCTGCCGGACCTTGGTTGCCGTGTCCCCGGTCGGTTCCGTTTCCTTCACAGAGTTTGACCCGTCGAACACCACAGTTGCGGTGGCAGCGTTGGCAGGCAGAGCCATGGCGGTAAGGGCGCCGCCGCCGATGAGAGCGCCGACCAGGGTGGCACCTGCCGCAATTTCCGGACTCTGTTCACAATTTGCTCCTTGCTAGTTCCACTCCGGTTTCGAAGCTGTTCCTATCTTCGGAGGGGACCCTGTCCGAGCACTTTTGCCCTGCTGTGCACAAACTGTGAGGCTTATCGATGGATTTTTCTGTGTGAGGATTGCTTACTTCCATGTGTCCGTATCGTCCGGGGTCAGCTGCCCTGGGCATCCGCTTCTCGAAGCACGCGGGGCTTGCGCAAACGCCTTGAACCGCGCGACGACGGGTTCTGACAGCTACTTCTACTCGCGTTGTTTGAACGCCGATAATAAGGATTCCGTCAGGTAGTCATCGGGTTATGCTCGAGGGAGCAGAAAGCCTAGCAGTGGCCGCTACACGCCGCGCCCATCAAAGTTTCTCGCGGTCGCCTCGCCGTAGAGTCCCGTTTTACTGGGAAGATGGGCAAACGGGGCAACTTGGAGGTGCCGAACTGCCGTCCTCATCTGGTCCGCGAAGTCCGAGCCGTAGATCTGCGCCGGCGTCAGAATAGCGCGAAATTCCGCTTTACTGACACTGGCTCATGACGTTCTCAGAACTCATCCTGACAGTCCGAGGGACGGGAAACCGGGGTGCGATAGCTCGAGAATCATCGATAAAGCCCAGCCAAAGAATCTGGACTTTATAGAGATTCCTTGGAGCAGGGGCCGGCGATGACATCTCTTGCGGCTCTGCGGTTGCCTGGAAACAAGCCGGAGCTCCGTCGACAGTCCGAGTCCACCCCTGCCAGGCCGCCCCGACGTCAGGATGGGGTGTACTTCAATTTGGTAGGGGCCCGCCAGGGGCTCTGGCCCACTAGGTAGAAGCCGGCCAGTCGGTGCCAACATCGCGCCAAGCGCGGTCGATGCTTTCCAGAGCTGCAGCCTCAAGTGGACCTCTGCTGACGGCCGTGATGTTCCGGCGCAGATGGGCCATCTTGGCTGTGCCGACAATTGCGGTGTGCACACCGGGCGCGTACGCCGTGAAGCGCAAGGCGAACTCTGGCCAATCCCTGTCGCCTGGGTCAAGGTCGAGAGTCTGGAGCCGTTCCCAATAGAGCTCTGCATAATGCCCGGCAGGCCGATCCGCGAACCGCCACGGCGCATTCGCGATCGGGCGCTTGGCGATCACTCCCATTTCGGGGCGCCGGCCGAGGACGTGTCTGAGATTCCACTGATCAGCTATGTTGACACTGGTTTCGATGGCACCGAACCGGCCGGAATCCACAGCGAAAGCGAGAGCCTCGTTGTCGCCGCTGTAGCCGGCAACGCCGACCTTGCCAGCGGCGACGGCCTTGTCCAGGGTGTCCTGCAGGTCACCACGCCGCAGAATCTCGATAGGGCAGGAGTGCAGATAGAAGATGTCGATCCGTTCAGACTGGGTCAGGCGCAATGACCGCTCGATACCGGCCGATACGCTGCCTGGCGACCAATCCGGTTGACCGTCGATCCTGGGTCCGCCTTTGGTTGACAACACGAACTCGTCCCGACGGCGACCGAGGTGCTGACCGATACGCTCTTCACTCAGCCCGTAACTCGCGGCGGTATCGATCAGCGTTATTCCGAGATCCAGTGCTCCGTTGAGCACCTCGGCCGCTTCGGCTTCGGTGACATCTTTTTCACCAATTTGACCGGCACCTAGCCCGACGACGGAGACGCTCAAAGAAGTCTCACCAAACGGCCTTCGCTCCAACTGCATTCACTCCTAATCTAATTACCGCCCGCACCTATGGTGCATTGAACTTCTTGCACGCGAGACGATACCTACTTGTAAGTATCCTCAACCGGCTGGGCCCGGTGCTCAAAGTTGAGCGGTCTCGCGTTACCTCCCAGCAAGGGGACTGTCTGAATAACGGTGTGTGAAGGTCCGGCCTGATCCGAAAGGAGACGGCCGTGTCAGAGTCCACGACCGAGATAACAGGGGCGATGAT
>NZ_JBHVVJ010000032.1:0-12475 GCF_042883665.1 Arthrobacter sp. NPDC058192
AGGTCACCGCCGGAACACCATTCAGGTCGAGGACCCCAACCACCAGGTTGGGGTCCTCCCGCATTTAACACCACAAGCCGCCCGGAAAACACCCCGGCACCAGGCACGCTCCCTCACTTCGCGCCCAGCCGGGCCGGACGCTCCCGCACGTTGTGCACATCCGGGGGAGACGCTCCCTCACGAACCTTATTCGCGGCTCACTCTGCCGACGAACCACGGGTACCCGCTTTCCGCGAGCATCGTCTGCAGCGCGACGAGTCGATCCAGCACCTCGTCGAACGTGATGACCTGAATGCCATGGAGCCCGTTGCGATAACGAACAAAGGAATCCTTCCGGCCTTGATCCATGGCACCGAGTGTCCCTGCTATTACGGCTCCCGTGATCACCTTCGTATTGAGCGGGCCGGCCCCGGGAGTGCGGCGGGCGATCTGGTCGAAGTCGGTACGGGCGGATTCCATTTGTGCTTGGAGCTGTGCAACGGCCCCGGATAGCTCTTTGTCGGGAGGGTAGACCTCCGCGCTGGATGCTCCGCGGTACTTGTTTTTGGCGACCAGCGCCGCCGATGGTGTTTTGATCTCAACCAGGACCATGCTGCGGGTCAAAGTATTGAACAAGACAAAGTCAGCGATCTGGCTGCCGGCGCCCTTAATATCCGGTGATCTTACATGCACCTGCTCCCCATAGAAGGCTACGGGCGTAGCGAAGATCTGCTTCAAGGCGAATGTGTTGGCTTTGAAGAATTGCTGCCAGGCGCGTTCATTCTTTGCGCCATTTCCCGTCAGGCTCTTGCTGAAGTTTTCGATGAGGACATCCAGCGTCACCAGCTGTAGGTCCTCGCGGAGCTTGCCCAAGGCCTGAGATTGCTCCGTGGCTATCCGTTTCGACTCGGCCTGCATCCGTGCCACAAGCGTAGTCCGCTCACTAGCATTAAGCAGAGTGCCGTCTGCGGTGGCGGCACGGGTCATGGCCCGGATCTGGCCCCGCTAGCCGAGTCTTTTCAGAGGTTTCCGCCACTAAAATGCCGAGGCCCTGCCACGCCCCTCCGTCGTGCTCTTGCGTCTCCGCCGAAAATCCGCCTAAGTTGGCCTTGTTGCTCATCACTGCGATCCCCCCCGATCAGTCAGCTGTCCCCAATGGCGGAACAGTACTGGGGTGGGCGTTACTGCCGCGTTACTGGATCCATCTGGTCTCCCGCCCCGCAGGTAAAGTTGTTGCCCATGGATAACCTCTTCAGCCATGCTCCGTCCGGCATACCGGAACCTGACCCGGCAGACGAACTTGAACCCGTCGTCGTCAGCGTCGTGGTCCCAGGCGCGGTTGCACGGGCCTTCATGGGCTTTACCGAGCACACGCACCTGTGGTGGCCGCTGGAGGACCACAGTGTCTACGGCGAGGGGTCCTATGTGGAGTTCGAGGAGAGCCTGATCCTGGAGACCGCGGACGACGGCAGAACAGCTGTCTGGGGCTCCATTGACGACTGGCAACCGCCGCTGTCGTTCCACGCCAGCTGGCACCCTGGAACCACCGCACTTTGGTCCACCGAACTCCGGGTCGCGTTCAAGGCGGTAGCCGAGGGGACGGAACTCCGCCTGGTTCACAGTGGATGGGAAGGCGCCGAAGTTCCTGCGGCTACCCGTGCTGAGTATGAGACAGGCTGGCCCCGCGTCCTGGACCGCTTCGTGCGGTTCATGGGCGGCGCAGGCGCCCAGAACGCCTGAGCCAGCCTTAGACTGGGAGCCGGATTCGATCGAACTGGAGACCGCATGCGCAGCATCATTGACGAGCTGACCTCTGCCCTGGGCCCGGCCAAAGTTGTCGTGGACGCCGCCACCCTTGCCACCTATGCCGTGGACCAGGCGCCTGTTCTGGACTACCAGCTCCCGCAGGCCGTAGTCCTCGCCGAATCGGTTGACGACGTCCGGGCTACGGTCCGCGCCTGCGCCGCCCGCGGCACCGCGCTGGTGACTCGCGGGGCCGGTACCGGCGTCTCCGGAGGCGCGCATGCGAGCGAGGGGTGCGTGGTGCTTTCCCTCGAGCGAATGAACCACATCCTGGACCTCAATCCGGACGACGAGACCGCCGTCGTCGAACCCGGCGTCATCAACGCAGACCTCAATGCCGCCGCCGCAGTGCATGGCCTCATGTATGCCCCGGATCCAGCGAGCTTCAAGATGTCCACCATCGGCGGCAACGTGGCTACCAATGCCGGCGGGCTGCGCTGCGCGAAATACGGGGTGACCAGGGACTCGGTGCTGGCCCTCGACGTCGTGCTCGCCGACGGCTCCCTCATCCACACCGGCCACCAGACGTTCAAAGGCGTCGCCGGCTACGACCTCACTGGGCTGTTCGTCGGCTCGGAGGGAACCCTGGGGATCGTGGTCGGCGTGACTGTGCGGCTGAAGTACCTGCCGCGCGAAGTGCACACCATCGCCGCCTTCTACCCGGACTTCCGCAGCGCCGCCGCCGGCGTCCTCGCCGTCGGCAGGGCCCGGGTACAGCCTGCCATCATGGAACTGCTCGACGGCGGCTCGCTCGCCCAGCTCGACGACGCCCACGGCTCGGACTTGGCCGCGCGCGGGGCGTCGCTCCTGCTGATCCAGACCGACGGATTCGGCGCGGCGGCCGAAGCCGCGGCCATCCGGCCGGTCCTGGCGGCCGGCGGAGCCGTGGTGACCATGGAAGCCGACGCGGAAGCCGAACGGCTCGTCGAGCTGCGCCGCAACAGTCGCGGTACCGAGGTGGACGACGAGTACCGGGTGGGCGAGGACGTGGCCGTGCCCCGGTCACGGCTGGTGGACTACGTCGCGGAACTCGAAAACATAGCCGCCGCGCACCGGGTCCAGCTCAAAGTCGTGGCCCACGCCGGCGACGGCAACCTCCACCCCACCTTCTGGATCGAGCGGGCGGACAACACCGTCGACGCCGATGCCATGGCCCGTCTCGGCGAGGCACTGGACAAGTCCATTACCGTGGCCTTGGCCATGGGCGGCACCATCACGGGTGAGCACGGGATCGGACAGTACAAACTGCGCTGGCTTGGCCTGGAGCAGAAGGAACCGGTGCGTGAACTCCAGCGCCGGGTCAAGGAACTGTTTGACCCGGCCGGAATCCTGAACCCCGGCAAAGCAATCTAGTCGTCCGAGTCGGGGTATTCCTCGAGGGAATCGTCGGCGCCGTAGCGTGACTCCTCGGTTTCGACCTCGAGGATCTTCAGCAGGCCCGTGTCCGGGTTGAGCATGATCGCGGCCTCGTCCCGGCGGTGGCGGAGTTCGTTGTCAATGTAGGACTGGACGGCCTCGGCCAGGGGAATGTGCCGGTTCTCCGCCTCGGACACGTACCAGCGGTGCTCCAGGACCTCGTGCACGGCCTCGGCGGGCTCAAGCTTGCCGGACAGGTCGCGGGGGATCGCACGCACGATGGGCTCGAAGATCTGGCTGACCCAAAGGTGGGCGCTGTATTCCTCGTCCATGTCAGGGTTGTTGTCGGCGCGGAACGAGTCCATGTCGTTCAGGAGCCGGCGGGCCTGGTTCTCCTGGGCATCCAGGCCGGTCAGGCGCAGCAGCCGGCGCTGGTGGTGCCCGGCGTCAACCACCTTCGGCTGCAGCTGGATGGTGGAGCCGTTCTGCGTGGTCTTGATGGCGTATTCCTCGACGTCGAAGCCCAGCTCGTTGAGCCGCCGGATGCGGGCGGCCACGCGCCAGCGTTCGCCGATCTCAAAGGACTCCTTGGCGGTCAGCTCGGACCAGAGCCTCCGGTAGCTGTCCATGATGAGCTCGCTGGTGGCGACGGGATCGACCTTTTCCTCGATCAGGCCGCCGTCGAGCAGGTCCATGAGCTCCCCGGCGATATTGACCCGGGCGATTTCGAGGTCATACTCGCGCTGACCGGTGGACAGGTCCGGGTACAGCTCGCCCGTTTCGGCGTCCACAAGGTAGGCGGCAAAGGCGCCGGCGTCGCGGCGGAACAGGGTGTTGGAGAGCGAGACGTCGCCCCAGTAGAAGCCGATCAGGTGCAACCGGACCAGCAGCAGCGCCTGGGCGTCGATGAGACGGGTCAGGGTGTCCTTGCGCAGCATCTGGGAGAAGAGCGCACGGTACGGCATGGAAAATTTCAGGTGCCGGGTGACCAGCACTGGATTCAGCGGCCGGCCTTCGGGGGTGGTGCGTCCGGTGATGACGGCCACGGGCTCGACGCAGGGCACGTCCAGCCGGGCGAGCTTGCGGAGCATGTGGTACTCGTGGCGCGCGATGTGCTCCGAAGTTTCCTTGATGGCGATGACCGACCCGCCAAGGTGGGCGAAGCGCACGATGTGCCGCGAGATGCCACGGGGGAGCGCCGCCAAATACTCGGCCGGCCAGTCCTCGAGGGCGGTGTGCCACGGCAGGTCCAGGAGCTCCGGCTCGGTGGCGGCGGCCGTGATGCTCAGGGAACTGGACACCATCGAGGCCTTGTCGTCATTGGCGCTGGCGGCCTGGTACCGGGGCAGCTTCCCGATCTGACCGTAGTCGGTGGGCTCGTCGTGCCACTTGGCGCTGTTTTCCTCGCTCATGGAGTTTTCCTCGGTCATAAGTCAATTCTCGCGTATTCGATCGTCCGCACCTATTGCGCAGCAGTTAAAGGCCGACGGCGGCCCTCCGCTGGGAGGACCGCCGCCGGTTGGCGGAAGAAGGGACTAGTCGCCGAGGCGCAGGCCGGTCTTGGTGTCGAACAGGTGTACGTGGCCCGACTGCGGGCGGACCCAGATCGAGTCACCCTTCATCGGGGGGCGGCGACCGTCGACGCGGGCCACGATGTCGTGGCTCTGGCCGTCGAGGGTGGTGTGGCCGTAGACGTAGGCGTCGGCGCCGAGTTCTTCAACGACGTCGACCTCTACCTGGAGGCCCTCGCCCTGTGCCGCCGTCTCAAGGTCTTCGGGGCGGGAGCCGACGGTTACAGTCTGGCCGTGGGCCTCTTCGAGGACGTCGCGGGGCACGGGGTAGACGGTTCCGCCGAACTGCACGCCGCCGTCGACGACGGGGAGTTCCAGCAGGTTCATGGCGGGGGAGCCGATGAAGCCGGCCACGAAGACGTTCTTCGGCCGGTCGTAGAGGTTGCGCGGGGTGTCGACCTGCATCAGCAGGCCGTCCTTCAGCACGGCGACCCGGTCACCCATGGTCATTGCCTCGACCTGGTCGTGGGTCACGTAGACCGTGGTGACACCGAGGCGGCGGGTCAGGGACGCGATCTGGGTGCGGGTCTGCACGCGCAGCTTGGCGTCGAGGTTGGAGAGCGGCTCGTCCATGAGGAAGACCTGCGGGTTACGCACGATGGCGCGGCCCATGGCGACGCGCTGGCGCTGGCCGCCGGAGAGTGCCTTCGGCTTGCGGTCGAGGTAGGGCTCGAGGTCGAGCAGCTTGGCAGCTTCGCGGACGCGCTCGGCGCGCTCTTCCTTGCTGACGCCGGCGATCTTCAGCGCGAAGCCCATGTTGTCCGCCACGGTCATGTGCGGGTACAGGGCGTAGTTCTGGAACACCATGGCGATGTCGCGGTCCTTCGGCGGAACGTCCGTGACGTCACGGTCGCCGATGAGGATGCGGCCGGAGTTGACGTCCTCAAGACCTGCAAGCATGCGCAGGGAGGTCGACTTTCCGCAGCCGGAGGGTCCGACGAGGACCAGGAATTCGCCATCAGCGATGTCGATGTTGAGCTTGTCGACGGCGGGCTTTTCGGTGCCCGGGTACAGGCGTGTTGCGTTGTCAAAAGTAACTGTAGCCACAGTTATCAATCCCTTCACCGGCAGGTACGTGCCGGACGATCCGTAGTGAATGGTCGTTTTATGCAGTTGGTAATTCAATTATGGGTTCACACGCGTACTCCTCGGCCGAAGCCGAGGAGTACAAGTGACGCCGCACGGTAGCTGTGCGCCACATCACATACAAGAGTATGTCAGATTTCTGGCATTTGGGCGAAAATGTTACGGATGTCACAGGTGGGGTCCGTCACCTGGCGCCAGAAGCGGGTGTGTAGGCTGTGCGCATGACGGCACTGCAGATCTATGTCAGTTTCCCCGGCACGGCGCGTGAAGCACTCGGCTTCTACGCCGACGTCTTCGGCGGAGAGCTTGCCTTGTTCACGTACGAAGAGTTCAGTCGCAGCGACGGGCCGCCCGATGCCATTGCCCACGGGCAGCTGAACGGCGCAGTCGCTTTGGCGGGCTCGGATGCGGCAGCCGGCGAGAAAAGCGTCCGGTTCGAAGGCCTCATGCTCTCGCTGCTGGGGACCGCCGAACCGGCGGTCCTCCACGAGTGGTTCGACAAGCTCGCCGTTGACGGCCGGGTGATCGACCCCCTTGTCCCGAAGCCCTGGGGCGCAACAGATGGCCAGGTCGTCGACCGTCACGGACTGCACTGGTTGATCGGCTATGAACCTGAGTTGTGACCGACGCCCAGCTGGCCGCTCAGTAACCCCGCGTTAGCTCCCAGGTTCGACGGCTTTCTTCCGCTCTCGCAGCAGTGCCTCCAGCAGTTCGCCGACGTGGACCGGCGACTCCACCCGGAACTCCGCCTGGGTGAAATCAAGCCCGACTTTCACCCCGAGATCCCCGGTGACCAGGCTGCCCAGGGCGTCCTCGTCGGTGGTGTCGTCTCCGGCGAAGGCCACAGCCGTGGCCCCGGTGGCCTGCCGCAGGAAGGCAACGCCCTCGCCCTTGGAGGCGTGGACCACCGAGGTCTCCAGGACGCGGTTGCCGGTCTTCAGGAATACACCGCCGCGGTCCTGCAGGACCGCCCGGGCCGCGGCGACGGCGTCTTCGGCGACGTCGTCGTCAGCGAGCCGCGTGTGCAGGACGACGCCGGCGGGCTTGTCTTCCAAGAGGGTTCCGGGAGCCTGGTCCACGATGCCGGCGAGCTCTTGGCGGATTTCTGCCAGGAGTTCCCGCTGGGCGTCGTCGAGCTGCAGCTCGGAGGAACCCGGACCCATCCAGGCCTCTGCCCCGTGGCTGCCGATCAGCAGCGTGTTTTCGGGCGGGGAGGCGACGGCGCGCAGGCTGGCCAGCGCCCGGCCGGAGATGAGCGCCGTCGTCGTTCGTGGAAGTGCTGCCAGCTCGGCGAAGGCAGCCGCGGCGCGGGGGAGCGGCCGGGCGTCGCCCGCATGGTCCACCAGCGGCGACATGGTGCCGTCGAAGTCCATCGCCACGAGCAGGTGCTCGGTGCCGGCGACGCGGCGCACGGCGGCCAGCAGCTCCGGGGATAGGGAGAGCCGGGCGGAACCCGGCGGGTTAGGGCGCGGGTTGTTGGTGCCGGCAGCGTCAGGAGTCATCGCGCACCACCTTTTCGGCCAGGGCATTCAGGAAGTCCGAGGACCAGAGGTCGACGTCGTGGTCCAGGATCTGCTTGCGCATAGCCCGCATGCGTCGTGACGCCTCGGCCGGCTGAAGATTGACGGCCTTCATGATCGTGTCCTTAAGGCCGTCGATATCGTGCGGGTTCATCAGCAGGGCCTGCTTGAGCTGGTCCGCCGCGCCGGCAAATTCACTGAGCACCAGCGCGCCGTCGTTGTTCGTGCGGGCGGTGACGTATTCCTTGGCCACGAGGTTCATACCGTCGCGCAGGGCGGTGACCAGCATGACGTCCGCGGCCAGATACAGGGACACCATCTCCTCAATGGGGTAGCTGTGGTGCAGATAGCGGACGGCGGTGCTCTCCATGGTGTCAAAGGTGCCGTTGATGTGGCCCACGGTGCCTTCGACCTCCTCGCGGAGCAGACGGTATTGTTCCACGCGTTCCCGGCTGGGGCTGGCGACCTGGATCAAGGTTGCATCCTTCACCGTAACCTTGCCGTCCTGCAGGAGTTCCTCATATGCCTTGAGCCGGTGCCGGATGCCTTTGGTGTAGTCGAGCCGGTCGACGCCGAGCAGGATGGTTTTGGGGTTGCCGAGGTCCCGGCGGATCTGCTCCGCGCGTTCAATGACGTCCGGCCGCTTCGCCAGCTCGCTGACCAAATTGACGTCGATGGAAATGGGAAACGCCTGGGCCCGGGCAATGTGGGTGGTTTGGCCGTCGGTGCCCTTGACGTGGACCTGCTGTTGCTTGACGCTGGCACCCAAGAACCGCCGGGCGGACCGCATGAAGTTCCCGGCATCGCTGCTGCGCTGGAAGCCCACGAGGTCGGCGCCCAAGAGGCCGTCGATGATCGCCCGGCGCCACGGGAGCTGGGCGAAGATTTCCGGCGGCGGGAACGGGATGTGGTTGAAGAACCCGATTTTCAGGTCCGGCCGGGCTTCCCGGAGCATTTTCGGGACCAGTTGGAGCTGGTAATCCTGCACCCAGACGGTAGCCCCCTCCGCGGCGTTGCCGATGACGGCGTCGGCGAACCTTCGGTTGACCCGCCGGTAGGCGTCCCACCAGGTGCGGTGGAACTCCGGCGGGGCGATGACGTCGTGGTAGAGCGGCCACAAGGTGGCGTTCGAGAAGCCCTCGTAGAAAAGCTCGATGTCGTCGGTGCTCAGCTGGACCGGGATCAGGTCGATGCCGCCGTGGCTGAAGGGGCTGATGGTTTCGTCGGGCGCGCCGTGCCAGCCCACCCAGGCGCCGTCGGTCTTGGTCATCATCGGAGCCAGGGCGGTCACGAGGCCGCCGGGGGAGCGGCGCCAGCCGTCCTCGCAGCCGGTGTCCTCGGGGGAGCAGCGGTCGACGGGCAGCCGGTTGGACACCACGATGAAGTCGAAATGATCCCTCGCTTCAGCGGATGCCTCAGCGTTGCCGGTGGCCGTCTGCGTCGCCGTCGTGGTCTTTCGTGCGCCGTGGTCGGCGCTGTCCGAATCTTCCATTGGTACTCCCTGGGGTCGCTCGTGGCTCTTCGTCAACCCTAGCCGGACGGAATCTTACGGGCCATTCGTCCGTTGGGCTTTCGGGGGAAACTTGAAAGCGCAACTTCTCGGGTTTCTCCTCTAAAATGATGAAATTGCCACTGACCATCCCTGGCCGATCGACCCGAGGAACCAATGAGCCCCGCAAATGAACCCCGACAGTCTAAGGCAGAGCGCACAGCCGCGGCGCGCGAGAAAGCCCGCGAAATCCGCGAGGCGCAGCTGAAAAAGGACAAGCGCAATAAGCTGCTGATCGGCTGGGGCATTGTTGCCGCCGTCGTCGCCATCATTGTGATCGTGGCGCTGGTTGTCACTTCCAATATCAAGAACAACGCTCCGGTTGCCGATGAGGGACCCACGCCGGCCAACGGCAATGTCCACGGCGGTGTCACCCTGCTGGCGAAGACCGAAGTAGCCAAGTCCGATCCCGCCGCGGTGAAGCTGTCCGACCTTCCGTCCGCGCCGGCCACGCCACCGTCGCCGGTCAAGGCCCCGGGCGCCGAGGCCGAGGCCGGCAAGCCGGTCAAGGTGGTCCTTTATATCGACTTCATCTGCCCCGTCTGCAAGAACTTCGAGGCCCAGTACAACGAGACCCTCACCAAGCTGCGCAATGAGGGCAAGATCAGCGTGGAGTACCGCCCGCTCGGCTTCCTCGACAGCCGGTCCACCACGAACTACTCCTCGCGCGCGGCCAACGCCGCAGCCTGCGTGGTGAACGAATCCCCGGAGAAGTACTCGGACTTCGTCGATGCGCTGTTCGCGAAGCAACCCGCGGAAGGTAGTGCCGGGCTCTCCGACAACGAGCTGAAGACGCTGGCCACCGACGTCGGGGCCAAGAGCATCGAAAAGTGCGTGGACGACAAGACGTACCGCCCGTATGTGAAGCACACCACCCAGGAAGCCCAGGTGATCGGGGTTACCGGCACGCCCACCGTGTTTGTCGATGGCAAGCAGTGGGGCGTCGGCGACAGCGCCCAGACCCCGTTCGACCAGTTCCTGCAGGCCGCGGTCAACGCCAAGAAGTAAACGCTCACAAGGCTCGCGCTGTTGGTGCGGACGACTAAGGCCCGGCCCCGGAGCGATCCGGGGCCGGGCCTTCGGTTTTCTGGGCAGGGCGGTGCGCGTTTTTCTCCCGGCCCTCCGTGGGCTAACCTTGTCTAGCGTCCTGATATTCGCCCCATTTTGGGGCTTTCGCTTCAATATTCAGGTGCAGGCACGCCTCCTTAGCTCAGTTGGCCAGAGCACCGCTCTTGTAAAGCGGGGGTCGTCGGTTCGAATCCGACAGGGGGCTCCACGAACCCCTCCGTTCCGGCGATTGTGCCTGGAACGGAGGGGTTTTTCGTGCGCGTTACTTGGGCGCGACACGCTTGGAATTGGTCCGATGCTAACTGGCCAATAAACTCATCGATGCTGCTCAGCCTGAGCTACAAGTAGGTTCCCGGCCCGGGCTCGAGTAGCCTCGGGGCATGATCAGTGCAGAGGGGCATCCAGTACCGTCGCTCCGGGGGAAATGGTTCCTTCGGGCGGCTCCCTGGACAGCCTTCTTCACCTTAATCGCGTGGGCGATGGTGGCCACTTGGGGGCTCTCATTCTGGCCGTCGGTGGCGCTGTTTGCCGTCTACGTGATCGGCATCGCGATTCCTCTGGGGGCCGCGCTGGGTTCGTTCATCCGCCGCCGGCCCCCCGCTAGGTGCCAGCTGAATAGCTGAATTGACTCTGCTGGGCGGCCTGCTCCGCCAGTGGCGTCAAACCCTCGAGCCTTATCGGATCCCCGAAGCACGGATCCGCATCTTCGTAGGCCACGCCAGCGCAGCCCAAAGCTCGTCGGATGTTATCTGCGTAGCCAGCCCGCGGCTCCTCAGCCTCTCGGGGCTGTGATTTTGATTCCGGCGACCGCCCCAGTCCAGGCGCCCGTCGGGTCGTGCCGGGTCAGTTGTGTCCCGACGTACCCGCGCTGCAGCACAACGACCTTCGAAAGGACCCCCGAGCAATCAACGTCTAGTGATACTGGCTCGGCCCCGTCTTGAGAGAGGAAGATCTGTGCGCCGCGAGTGCCGACGCAGGTCGCGGTGACAGTGTACGGACCAGCTGTCTTCACCACCGCGGCTTTTCGGAAGCCAACCCCTGGCCCGTCGGCCGGGCCGGAGTCGGTGAGGAGAACGGACCCTGTCGCGACGGCCAAGCGCCTGTGAAGTTCTGCGTAGTTGCTCGCTTCCGCACCCAGAATGCCAGGATCCTTCGTGGGGACGGCGGGCGCAGCTCGGCGACTTTGGCCGGCAGCCGCCGGCTCCGGATCTCCGTCGTCCTCATAAGCACAGGCGGCCATGCCACAGGCGAGTAACATGCCAACAATCAGGGCTGCAAAGCTCCGGACTGTCTTTGTTTCCCCAGGTCCTGACATGGGCCGAGTCTACGGTCCACCGTCTGAATGGCAAGTCATCCCGACCCTGGGTGCCCCAAAGCACTCGAACAGATGGGCACTCTGTTCTGCGTGCTGCTCCTGTTCGCCAGCACCGCCGACGGTTGCCGACGATTGATTCACCCCTGCTACTGGGGCCTCACGGCAGGTCGATATTCGTCAGCTCTGACCGTTTGCCGTTTGCTTCCTCGGTAAGGACCAGCGAGCTGACCTCGGGGCAGTAGTACTTGTGCTCCCGCGAATTGAACTCCAGCGGCGTCCAGTCGTCCACTTTGACACAGTCCTTGAAGCTGCCCATTTTCGTCGTGACGTTCTGGCCCGTGGCGATGGTGTCTCGCATGTCTTCCGCGTGCCCCAAGTAGTATTCCTGCCTGTACGTGTCGCCAACGCGCTGTTCGGCCTTCATCCAGATGCCGGCCTTGGCGCCGTCCTGCCCGTGGATGAAGCTGCCGGAATGGCTCTGCAGTTTCCCGTCCTTATAGTTGCTCACGTCCTCGCCGAAGTACCACACATCGCCGTTCTTGTGCTGGGCCAGGTAGTCCCTGGTTTCCTCGACCAGTTGCCCGTTCTGGAATTCCTTGTCCAGGTAGATGACCGTTTCCACGCCGTCAATGACCCGCGTCTCCGGCAAGATTTCAATGACGATCCTGTCGGTGCCACCCTCATAGGTCATTTTCTTGCCGACCGGGAGGGCGAAGTACTTGTTAGTTATTTTCGTCGTGAAATCCGCGGGGTTGATCTGCGGGTTGTAGTCAGCAGCACTGCTTCTCAAGTTGTTGAAGTAAAAAAATGCCGCCCCACCAGCGACCAGCACCACGACGATAATCCCCAAAACTACGGTTCTTGCCTTCATAGCCCGTCCCACTCCTCGCTGAGTAGAAACTCTGCGCAGGCCGCAAGCGCCGTTGCTTGCCCGGCCCACAGGAGAAAGGTAGTCCCGTCGGGCCGCGAGGGACAGGGACATTAGCCCTCAGCTCTAGAGGGAGGAGCCGGGAGGGGGACCGCCGCGGGGCGCGCGCGGCTTTGTCGGGGGCCGTGGCCGCATTGGCGGCTGTACGCGGGCGGCTTCAAATGTCGGAGCCTCCCCCTAGATTGGAGGTATCCGGAAGGGGAGTGCCGGGAAGCGGAGTGTCGGAAGGGAGGGCGGGGTGTGGAAGCCAGGGCGTTTGTGACGGATGATGATGCGTGGGTTCCGGCTGTGGCCTTCACT
>NZ_JBHVVJ010000033.1:0-1468 GCF_042883665.1 Arthrobacter sp. NPDC058192
GGGGATTAGTGGCGAACGGGTGAGTAACACGTGAGTAACCTGCCCTTAACTCTGGGATAAGCCTGGGAAACTGGGTCTAATACCGGATATGACTCCTCATCGCATGGTGGGGGGTGGAAAGCTTTTTTGTGGTTTTGGATGGACTCGCGGCCTATCAGCTTGTTGGTGAGGTAATGGCTCACCAAGGCGACGACGGGTAGCCGGCCTGAGAGGGTGACCGGCCACACTGGGACTGAGACACGGCCCAGACTCCTACGGGAGGCAGCAGTGGGGAATATTGCACAATGGGCGCAAGCCTGATGCAGCGACGCCGCGTGAGGGATGACGGCCTTCGGGTTGTAAACCTCTTTCAGTAGGGAAGAAGCGAAAGTGACGGTACCTGCAGAAGAAGCGCCGGCTAACTACGTGCCAGCAGCCGCGGTAATACGTAGGGCGCAAGCGTTATCCGGAATTATTGGGCGTAAAGAGCTCGTAGGCGGTTTGTCGCGTCTGCCGTGAAAGTCCGGGGCTCAACTCCGGATCTGCGGTGGGTACGGGCAGACTAGAGTGATGTAGGGGAGACTGGAATTCCTGGTGTAGCGGTGAAATGCGCAGATATCAGGAGGAACACCGATGGCGAAGGCAGGTCTCTGGGCATTAACTGACGCTGAGGAGCGAAAGCATGGGGAGCGAACAGGATTAGATACCCTGGTAGTCCATGCCGTAAACGTTGGGCACTAGGTGTGGGGGACATTCCACGTTTTCCGCGCCGTAGCTAACGCATTAAGTGCCCCGCCTGGGGAGTACGGCCGCAAGGCTAAAACTCAAAGGAATTGACGGGGGCCCGCACAAGCGGCGGAGCATGCGGATTAATTCGATGCAACGCGAAGAACCTTACCAAGGCTTGACATGGACCGGACCGGGCTGGAAACAGTCCTTCCCCTTTGGGGCCGGTTCACAGGTGGTGCATGGTTGTCGTCAGCTCGTGTCGTGAGATGTTGGGTTAAGTCCCGCAACGAGCGCAACCCTCGTTCCATGTTGCCAGCGCGTAATGGCGGGGACTCATGGGAGACTGCCGGGGTCAACTCGGAGGAAGGTGGGGACGACGTCAAATCATCATGCCCCTTATGTCTTGGGCTTCACGCATGCTACAATGGCCGGTACAAAGGGTTGCGATACTGTGAGGTGGAGCTAATCCCAAAAAGCCGGTCTCAGTTCGGATTGGGGTCTGCAACTCGACCCCATGAAGTCGGAGTCGCTAGTAATCGCAGATCAGCAACGCTGCGGTGAATACGTTCCCGGGCCTTGTACACACCGCCCGTCAAGTCACGAAAGTTGGTAACACCCGAAGCCGGTGGCCTAACCCCTTGTGGGAGGGAGCTGTCGAAGGTGGGACTGGCGATTGGGACTAAGTCGTAACAAGGTAGCCGTACCGGAAGGTGCGGCTGGATCACCTCCTTTCTAAGGAGCACCTACAAGCACCGTGCCC
>NZ_JBHVVJ010000033.1:1565-4979 GCF_042883665.1 Arthrobacter sp. NPDC058192
CTGTGTGTGGGGTGTGTGGTACGGGGTTGTTGTTTGAGAACTACATAGTGGACGCGAGCATCTTTTATAAGAAGCAATTTCCAAGAATATGAACCTGGATCTGTCGCTGTTGTCCTTCGGGGCGGTGGTGGTGGTTTTCATGGTTCTCTCGTAAATTACTCCTTGATCTTTTGTGGTCAAGTTTTTAAGAGCACACGGTGGATGCCTTGGCATTAGGAGCCGAAGAAGGACGTAGGAATCTGCGATAAGCCTGGGGGAGTCGATAACCGGACTGTGATCCCAGGGTGTCCGAATGGGGAAACCCCGCCAGGCGCGCGAGTGACCTGGTGACCCGCATCTGAACACATAGGGTGCGTGGGGGGAACGCGGGGAAGTGAAACATCTCAGTACCCGCAGGAAGAGAAAACAATAGTGATTCCGTCAGTAGTGGCGAGCGAACGCGGATCAGGCTAAACCGTTCCATGTGTGATAGCCGGCGGGCGTTGCATGGTCGGGGTTGTGGGACTTTCCGTTCCAGTTCTGCCGGACTGGTGAGGTGAGAGTGTGGGCATAGGTGAACGGTCTTGAAAGGCCGGCCGGAGAGGGTGTGAGCCCCGTAACCGAAATGCTGTTGCACCGCCTGGGAGGTATCCCAAGTAGCACGGGGCCCGAGAAATCCCGTGCGAATCTGTCAGGACCACCTGATAAGCCTAAATACTCCCTAATGACCGATAGCGGACCAGTACCGTGAGGGAAAGGTGAAAAGTACCCCGGGAGGGGAGTGAAACAGTACCTGAAACCGTGTGCTTACAATCCGTCGGAGCCTCCGCAGCTTGCTGTGTAGTGGTGACGGCGTGCCTTTTGAAGAATGAGCCTGCGAGTTAGTGTTACGTCGCGAGGTTAACCCGTGTGGGGAAGCCGTAGCGAAAGCGAGTCTGAACAGGGCGTTGCAGTGGCGTGATCTAGACCCGAAGCGAAGTGATCTACCCATGGCCAGGTTGAAGCGACGGTAAGACGTCGTGGAGGACCGAACCCACTTCAGTTGAAAATGGAGGGGATGAGCTGTGGGTAGGGGTGAAAGGCCAATCAAACTTCGTGATAGCTGGTTCTCCCCGAAATGCATTTAGGTGCAGCGTTGCGTGTTTCTTACCGGAGGTAGAGCTACTGGATGGCTAATGGGCCCTACAAGGTTACTGACGTCAGCCAAACTCCGAATGCCGGTAAGTGAGAGCGCAGCAGTGAGACTGTGGGGGATAAGCTTCATAGTCGAGAGGGAAACAGCCCAGACCACCAACTAAGGCCCCTAAGCGTGTGCTAAGTGGGAAAGGATGTGGAGTTGCGAAGACAACCAGGAGGTTGGCTTAGAAGCAGCCATCCTTAAAAGAGTGCGTAATAGCTCACTGGTCAAGTGATTCCGCGCCGACAATGTAGCGGGGCTCAAGTACACCGCCGAAGTTGTGGCATTCAGATAACAGCCAAGCCCTTGTGGTTCAGGCGTCTGGATGGGTAGGGGAGCGTCGTGTGGGCGGTGAAGTCGCGGTGGAAACCAGCGGTGGAGCCTACACGAGTGAGAATGCAGGCATGAGTAGCGAAAGACGGGTGAGAAACCCGTCCGCCGGATGATCAAGGGTTCCAGGGTCAAGCTAATCTGCCCTGGGTAAGTCGGGACCTAAGGCGAGGCCGACAGGCGTAGTCGATGGACAACGGGTTGATATTCCCGTACCGGCGAAAAACCGCCCATGCTGAACAGGGGATACTAACCGCCCGAAACCTGCCCTAGCACCCTTTGGGTGTGTGGGTTTTGGTGGAGCGCGGGACCTGATCCTGGGAGGCAAGCGTATTAACAGGTGTGACGCAGGAAGGTAGCCGAGCCGGGCGATGGTTGTCCCGGTCTAAGGATGTAGGGCGAACGGTAGGCAAATCCGCCGTTCATGTGCCTGAGATCTGACGGGACCCCCGTATGGGGGGATTCGGTGATCCTATGCTGCCGAGAAAAGCATCGACGCGAGGTTTTAGCCGCCCGTACCCCAAACCGACACAGGTGATCAGGTAGAGAATACTAAGGCGATCGAGAGAATTATGGTTAAGGAACTCGGCAAAATGCCCCCGTAACTTCGGGAGAAGGGGGGCCCCAACCTTGAACACCACTTGCTGGTGGGAGGGGATCGGGGCCGCAGAGACCAGGGGGAAGCGACTGTTTACTAAAAACACAGGTCCGTGCGAAGTCGCAAGACGATGTATACGGACTGACTCCTGCCCGGTGCTGGAAGGTTAAGAGGACCGGTTAGCCGCAAGGCGAAGCTGAGAATTTAAGCCCCAGTAAACGGCGGTGGTAACTATAACCATCCTAAGGTAGCGAAATTCCTTGTCGGGTAAGTTCCGACCTGCACGAATGGAGTAACGACTTCCCCGCTGTCTCAACCATAAACTCGGCGAAATTGCAGTACGAGTAAAGATGCTCGTTACGCGCAGCAGGACGGAAAGACCCCGAGACCTTTACTATAGTTTGGTATTGGTGTTCGGAGTGGCTTGTGTAGGATAGGTGGGAGACGTTGAAGCCGCCACGCCAGTGGCGGTGGAGTCATCGTTGAAATACCACTCTGGTCACTTTGGACATCTAACTTCGGCCCGTAATCCGGGTCAGGGACAGTGCCTGATGGGTAGTTTAACTGGGGCGGTTGCCTCCTAAAAAGTAACGGAGGCGCCCAAAGGTTCCCTCAGCCTGGTTGGCAATCAGGTGTCGAGTGTAAGTGCACAAGGGAGCTTGACTGTGAGAGAGACATCTCGAGCAGGGACGAAAGTCGGGACTAGTGATCCGGCGGTACATTGTGGAATGGCCGTCGCTCAACGGATAAAAGGTACCTCGGGGATAACAGGCTGATCTTGCCCAAGAGTCCATATCGACGGCATGGTTTGGCACCTCGATGTCGGCTCGTCGCATCCTGGGGCTGGAGTAGGTCCCAAGGGTTGGGCTGTTCGCCCATTAAAGCGGTACGCGAGCTGGGTTTAGAACGTCGTGAGACAGTTCGGTCCCTATCCGCTGCGCGCGCAGGAAATTTGAGAAGGGCTGTCCTTAGTACGAGAGGACCGGGACGGACGAACCTCTGGTGTGTCAGTTGTACTGCCAAGTGCACCGCTGATTAGCTACGTTCGGATGGGATAACCGCTGAAAGCATCTAAGCGGGAAGCTCGCTTCGAGATGAGATTTCCATACACCTTGCGTGTGAGAGGCCCCCAGCCAGACCACTGGGTTGATAGGCCGGATGTGGAAGCGAGGACTAACGACTCGTGAAGCTGACCGGTACTAATAGGCCGATAACTTACACCACACACCCCTTCCGTGAACGGAGTCAAAAGACGTTCACACCAGGAAAGGGTACAAAGAAACAAGACTGCTTGCGTCCACTATGTGGTTCCCAAACAACAAACCCGCAC
>NZ_JBHVVJ010000034.1:0-4081 GCF_042883665.1 Arthrobacter sp. NPDC058192
CCCGTTCTGGTCCCTCCCCGGGCGGGCCACCCCGGGGCGGCGGGGGGGGTGGCCACCGACACTGGTATTGCACCCCATGCCGGCCCCGGGCCGCGCCCGGCACCGGTGGGGCGCGGCCGGCGTCGTGCTCGCCATGATGCGGTGCCGGGGAACGGCCGCCGCGCTACAGCGACGGGTAGTTGCGTTCCGGTTCGCCGATGTACAGCTGGCGCGGGCGGCCGATCTTGGTGTTGGGGTCGCTGATCATCTCGCGCCACTGCGCGATCCAGCCCGGCAGGCGTCCGATGGCGAACAGCACCGTGAACATCTTTTCCGGGAAGCCCATGGCCTTGTAGATCAGGCCGGTGTAGAAGTCCACGTTGGGGTAGAGCTTGCGCTGGATGAAGTAGTCATCGCCCAGGGCCTTCTCTTCCAGGCGCATGGCAATGTCCAGGAGCTCGTCGTTGCCGCCAAGCTTGCTGAGAACTTCGTGGGCCGTTGCCTTGATGATCTTGGCGCGGGGGTCGTAGTTCTTGTAGACACGGTGCCCGAAGCCCATGAGACGGACGCCGTCTTCCTTGTTCTTGACCTTCTCCATGTAGTCCTCGGGCTTGACGCCGTCGGCCTGGATCTGGCGCAGCATCTTCAGGACGGCCTCGTTGGCGCCGCCGTGCGCGGGGCCGAAGAGGGCGTTGATGCCGGCGGAGACGGACGCGAACAGGTTGGCGTTCGAGGAGCCGACCAGGCGGACCGTGGAGGTGGAACAGTTCTGCTCGTGGTCAGCGTGCAGGATCAGTAGCAGGTCCAGGGCCTTGGCGACCACCGGGTCGACCTCGTACTGCTCGGCCGGCAGGCCGAAGCTCAGGCGCAGGAAGTTCTCCACCAGGTTCATCGAGTTGTCCGGGTACAGCATGGGCTGGCCGATGGACTTCTTGTGGGCGTACGCGGCGATGACCGGCATCTTGGCCATGAGGCGGATGGTGGAGACTTCCACCTGCTCGGCGTTGAACGGATCCAGCGAGTCCTGGTAGAACGTCGAGAGCGCGGACACGGCCGAGGACAGGACCGGCATCGGGTGCGCGTCCCGCGGGAAGCCGCTGAAGAAGCCCTTGAGTTCCTCGTGCAGCAGGGTGTGGTGCCGGATCCGCTGGTCGAAGGATTCCAGCTCGGCCGGGGTCGGCAGGTTGCCGTAGATCAGCAGGTAGGAAACTTCCAGGAAGCTCGAGTGCTGGGCCAGCTGCTCGATCGGATAGCCGCGGTAGCGCAGGATGCCCGCGTCACCGTCGATGTAGGTGATGGCCGAGGTGGTGGCCGCGGTGTTCATGAAACCGGGGTCGAACGCGACGGCGCCGGTCTGCTTCAGCAGCTTGGAAACGTCGTAGCCTTCGTTTCCCTCTACAACCTGGATGCGCGGGAGTTCGAGTTCGCCGCCGGCATGGCGCAGGGTTGCGCTGGTGGTTTCAGTCATGGAGTCTCCTCATGAGGCATCGGGGCCTCTGTCGAAAGCTGGTCCAACATCTGGTGAAGCTGCCCGCGGATCCTGCATGGACAGGATTTCCAAAGGCTGCGCTGCCTTCTTGTGGAAAGCCACCATTGATCGTCAGTTAAAAAGTACCTTTAGATCGCGGGTGGCACTAATCCGAGGAGCCCCGAAAATGCCGAAACGGCGCCACATGTGGTACTCGTCACAGCATTGTTACGTTGCCGAGGCCAGCCGGGATACGGCGGCGTCGATCCGCTCATCGCTTGCGGTCAGCGCCACCCGGACGAACCCATGGCCGGCGTCGCCGTAGAAGACCCCGGGGCCGACGACGATTCCGCGGTCCGCGAGCCGGCCCACGGTGTCCCAGGTGCCTTCGCCGGCGCTGGCCCACAGATAGAGGCCGGCACGGGACTCGTGGATTGTCAGTCCAAAGCCCTCCAGCGCCGGCACGATGCGCTCCCGCCGCCCCCGGTACAGATCCTTCTGCGCCAGGACGTGGGCGTCATCGCCCAGGGCGACGCGCATGGCTTCCTGGACCGGATAGGGAACGATCATCCCGGCATGCTTGCGGCTGTTCACCAGGTTGGCCATGATCGCCGCATCGCCGGCCACGAATGCTGCCCGGTAGCCCGCCACGTTGGACTGCTTGCTGAGGGAATAGACGGCGAGCAGGCCATCGTGGGACCCGTCGGTGACCTGCGGGTCCAGGATGCTGGGGACGGGCGTCCCGCCGCGCTGGACGTCCCACTCCCCCCAGCCGAGCTCGGCGTAGCATTCGTCGGAGGCGACGACGGCGCCGATCTCCCGGGCCTGCCGGACGATGCGCCGCAGCGAAGCGACGTCCCGGACACTGCCGGTGGGGTTGGCCGGTGAATTGACCCAGACCAGGCGCACGCGGGCGCGGGTGCCGGCGTCGAGCTCGTCAAGGTCATCGGCGGCGATCTGCTCCGCGCCGGCGAAAGTGGCGCCGATGTCGTAGGTGGGGTAGGCGACGGTGGGGCGGACGACGACGTCGCCCGCCTTCAGGCCCAGCAGGAACGGCAGCCACGCGACGAGTTCCTTGGAACCGACCGTCGGCATCACGTTCTGCGGATCCAGCGCGGGCACGCCGCGGCGGCGGGCAAACCAGCCGGCGACAGCCTCGCGCAGCGCCGGCGTGCCGTGAACCGTGGGGTAGCCGGGAGCGTCCGCGGCGGCACGCAGCGCGTCCTGGATCAGGGCCGGCGTCGGGTCCACGGGCGTTCCGATGGACAGATTGACGGCTCCTGCCGGATGCCGGGCTGCCGTGGCGGCATACGGCGCCATGGCCTCCCACGGGTAGTCGGGCAGGCTCAAGCCGAAAGTGCGCACCGCGGAAGTCACCCTGGCGCGTCCTAGCTGTCTTGGTTCTGCGGCGGGAGGGCGGCGATCATGGGGTGGTCCATGTGGGTGTTGCCGACCTTCGCGGCACCCCCCGGCGAACCGAGTTCATCGAAGAACTCGACGTTGGCCTTGTAGTAGTCTGCCCACTCTTCGGGGGTGTCGTCCTCGTAGTAGATCGCCTCCACCGGGCAGACCGGCTCGCAGGCACCGCAGTCCACGCATTCGTCCGGGTGGATGTACAGGGAACGCTCACCCTCGTAGATGCAATCGACGGGGCACTCCTCAATGCATGCCTTATCTTTGACATCTACACACGGCTGCGCGATTACGTACGTCACGTCCCTGGCCTCTCCACGTTGGTTCCGGCGACCGGCCGGATGGTTTTGCCGGCCTAAGCGCCGGGCTGCTGACTTCTGAGCCTATTATCTCCCAGCCGGTTACCGCGAACCTAGCCGGACGTCATACACGGGCCGCGACTTATTATGATCTGGTGAACTCGCCATTGCCCCTGCCCCAGCAGTTCCTCTCCGACGCCCCGCTGGGCACGCGGGTTGTGGTCCGGTACCGGGTCGACGGCGGCCTGACGGATGCGCTCGGCGAGCTCGTGGGACGCGCCGGCGGCGAATGCACCGTCCGCACCCGCCGGTCCGACGTCGTCATCGCGCTGCCCCTGGTCGTGGCCGCCAAGGCGGTTCCGCCGGCCCCGCCACGCCGGGCCCAGCGCCTGGAGGCCTCCTAACCAACGGCTTCCCGCGTCCGCCGCCAGCACCCAAGCCGCCCGCCACCGATGGACATGCCCTCCCCTGCTGACAGGCAGCGGACATGCGCTCTCCTGCGCTGGAGCAATGGACATAACCTCCCCGAGCCCACCCGCCACCGATGGACATGCCCTCCTCTGTGCTGGAGCAATGGACACACCCTCCCCAGCCGACCGCCACCGATGGACATACCCTCCCCTAGTGAAAGGCAGCGGACATGCCCTCTCCTGTGCTGGAGCAATGGACATGCCCTCCCGAGCCACCCGCCACCGATGGACATACCCTCCTCTGTGCTGGAGCAATGGACACACCCTCCCCAGCCGACCGCCACCGATGGACATGCCCTCCCCTAGCCACCAGCGATGGACATCTCACTAATATGTTCATCGCTGGAAGCCCAAGGGGGGGACTGTCCGATAAACGGTGGGTGGGTCCGGCCGGTTTTCATTAGTGAGTGGTTCTTTCGAACCGGCCGGCGAAGGTAATCGCGAACGCGTTC
>NZ_JBHVVJ010000035.1:0-2500 GCF_042883665.1 Arthrobacter sp. NPDC058192
GGAGGCGGCCGCCCCAGTCAAACTGCCCACCTGACACTGTCTCCCCGCCCGATAAGGGCCGCGGGTTAGAATTTCAATACAGCCAGGGTAGTATCCCACCGATGCCTCCACCGAAGCTGGCGCTCCGGTTTCTCAGGCTCCTACCTATCCTGTACAAGCTGTACCAACATTCAATATCAGGCTGCAGTAAAGCTCCACGGGGTCTTTCCGTCCTGTCGCGGGTAACCTGCATCTTCACAGGTACTATAATTTCACCGAGTCTCTCGTTGAGACAGTGCCCAGATCGTTGCGCCTTTCGTGCGGGTCGGAACTTACCCGACAAGGAATTTCGCTACCTTAGGACCGTTATAGTTACGGCCGCCGTTTACTGGGGCTTCAATTCGCACCTTCGCTTACGCTAAGCGCTCCTCTTAACCTTCCAGCACCGGGCAGGCGTCAGCCCCTATACTTCGCCTTACGGCTTCGCAGAGACCTGTGTTTTTGCTAAACAGTCGCCTGGGCCTATTCACTGCGGCTCTCATGCGCTTGCACGCTCAAGAGCACCCCTTCTCCCGAAGTTACGGGGTCATTTTGCCGAGTTCCTTAACGAGAGTTCTCTCGCACACCTTAGGATTCTCTCCTCGCCTACCTGTGTCGGTTTGCGGTACGGGCACCTCTCACCTCGCTAGAGGCTTTTCTTGGCAGTGTGGAATCAGGAACTTCGCTACTATATTTCGCTCGCCATCACAGCTCAGCCTTCACGGGAAACGGATTTGCCTATTTCCCAGCCTAACTGCTTGGACGCGCATATCCAACAGCGCGCTTACCCTATCCTCCTGCGTCCCCCCATTGCTCAAATGGTGAGGAGGTGGTACAGGAATATCAACCTGTTGTCCATCGCCTACGCCTTTCGGCCTCGGCTTAGGTCCCGACTAACCCTGAGCGGACGAGCCTTCCTCAGGAAACCTTAGGCATTCGGTGGAGGGGATTCTCACCCCTCTTTCGCTACTCATACCGGCATTCTCACTTCTAAGCGCTCCACAAGTCCTTCCGGTCTTGCTTCACAGCCCTTAGAACGCTCTCCTACCACTGTTCGAAGAACAGTCCGCAGCTTCGGTGATACGTTTAGCCCCGGTACATTTTCGGCGCAGAGTCACTCGACCAGTGAGCTATTACGCACTCTTTAAATGGTGGCTGCTTCTAAGCCAACATCCTGGTTGTCTAAGCAACTCCACATCCTTTTCCACTTAACGTATACTTTGGGACCTTAGCTGGCGGTCTGGGCTGTTTCCCTTTCGACTACGGATCTTATCACTCGCAGTCTGACTCCCAAGGATAAGTCATCGGCATTCGGAGTTTGACTGAATTCGGTAACCCGGTAGGGGCCCCTAGTCCAATCAGTGCTCTACCTCCGAGACTCTTACCTTGAGGCTAGCCCTAAAGCTATTTCGGAGAGAACCAGCTATCTCCAGGTTCGATTGGAATTTCTCCGCTACCCACACCTCATCCCCGCACTTTTCAACGTGCGTGGGTTCGGGCCTCCATTCAGTGTTACCTGAACTTCACCCTGGACATGGGTAGATCACCTGGTTTCGGGTCTACGACCACGTACTCAATTCGCCCTATTCAGACTCGCTTTCGCTGCGGCTCCGCTCTTCTGCTTAACCTCGCACGGGATCGTAACTCGCCGGTTCATTCTACAAAAGGCACGCCATCACCCATTAACGGGCTCTGACTACTTGTAGGCACACGGTTTCAGGATCTCTTTCACTCCCCTTCCGGGGTGCTTTTCACCTTTCCCTCACGGTACTGGTTCACTATCGGTCACTAGGGAGTATTTAGCCTTGGGAGATGGTCCTCCCGGATTCCGACGGAATTTCACGTGTTCCGCCGTACTCAGGATCCACTCAGGAGAGAACGAAGTTTTGACTACAGGGCTGTTACCTCCTATGGCGGGCCTTTCCAGACCTCTTCATCTACCTCGTTCCTTTGTAACTCCGTACAGAGTGTCCTACAACCCCAAGAGGCAAGCCTCTTGGTTTGGGCTGGTCCCGTTTCGCTCGCCGCTACTCAGGGAATCGCATTTGCTTTCTCTTCCTCCGGGTACTTAGATGTTTCAGTTCCCCGGGTCTGCCTTCTCATATCCTATGTATTCAGATATGGATACCACTCCATTACGAGTGGTGGGTTTCCCCATTCGGAAATCTCCGGATCAAAGCTTGCTTACAGCTCCCCGAAGCATATCGGTGTTCGTCCCGTCCTTCATCGGCTCCTAGTGCCAAGGCATCCACCGTGCGCCCTTTCTAACTTAACCGTTAAAAAGAATCACTACGTGATATCTTGCATTACTAATTGAATGTGAATTACTTCTGTTATCTAGTTTTCAAAGAACAACATCTCGAAGAATCAAATGATCCTTCAAAACTAAACAAGACAGGGAACGTTCTGTTTATAAGACCCAAGGTCTTATATTCCGTTAAAATCCTTAGAAAGGAGGTGATCCAGCCGCACCTTCCGATAC
>NZ_JBHVVJ010000036.1:0-3490 GCF_042883665.1 Arthrobacter sp. NPDC058192
CGTCAGCCCGTATACTTCGCCTTACGGCTTCGCACAGACCTGTGTTTTTGCTAAACAGTCGCTTGGGCCTTTTCACTGCGGCCCCCTCGGGCTATTAACCCTACCGAGGCACCCCTTCTCCCGAAGTTACGGGGTCATTTTGCCGAGTTCCTTAACGAGAGTTCTTCCGCGCGCCTTAGCATGCTCTGCTCGCCTACCTGTGTCGGTTTGCGGTACGGGCACCTAGATCTCACTAGAGGCTTTTCTTGACAGCCGGAGTACATGACCTTCGCTACTGCAATTTTCGCTCCCCATCACAGCCCAGCCTTAATGATCGACGGATTTGCCTATCGATCAGCCTCACTGCTTGGACGGACTATTCCATCAGTCCGCGTCACTGCCCTTCTGTGTCACCCCATTGCTCAAACAATCTTCGGTGGTACAGGAATTTCAACCTGTTGTCCATCCACTACGCCTTTCGGCCTCGCGTTAGGTCCCGACTTACCCTGAGAGGACGAGCCTTCCTCAGGAACCCTTAGGCTTTCGGCGGACAAGATTCTCACTTGTCTTTTCGTTACTCATACCGGCATTCTCACTTGAATACAGTCCACCAGTCCTCACGGTCCAACTTCAATCCGTATTCAACGCTCCCCTACCCAAGTACCTAATGGTACATGTCATAGCTTCGGTGGTGTGTTTAGCCCCGTTACATTTTCGGCGCAGAGTCACTCGACCAGTGAGCTATTACGCACTCTTTAAATGATGGCTGCTTCTAAGCCAACATCCTGGTTGTCTTTGCAACTCCACATCCTTTCCCACTTAACACACACTTGGGGACCTTAGCTGATGATCTGGGCTGTTTCCCTCTTGACAATGGATCTTAGCACTCACTGTCTGACTCCCGAGTAGCACGTCTATGGCATTCGGAGTTTGACTAGACTTGGTAACCCTTGGCGGGCCCCGCACCCAATCAGTGCTCTACCTCCACGACGCTCATTCCTCGAGGCTAGCCCTAAAGCTATTTCGGGGAGAACCAGCTATCTCCGAGTTCGATTGGAATTTCTCCGCTACCCCCACCTCATCCCCGCATTTTTCAACATGCGTGGGTTCGGGCCTCCAGTGCGTGTTACCGCACCTTCACCCTGGACAGGGGTAGATCACACGGTTTCGGGTCTACGACCACGTACTTATTCGCCCTATTCAGACTCGCTTTCGCTACGGCTCCGTCTTCCCGACTTAACCTTGCACGTGATCGTAACTCGCCGGTTCATTCTACAAAAGGCACGCCATCACCCATTTAACGGGCTCTGACTTTTTGTAAGCGCACGGTTTCAGGTTCTTTTTCACTCCGCTTCCGCGGTGCTTTTCACCTTTCCCTCACGGTACTGCTTCACTATCGGTCACCAGGGAGTATTTAGCCTTGGCAGATGGTCCTGCCGGATTCCGACGGGGTTTCACGTGTCCCGCCGTACTCAGGATCCGTCTCGGAGGGTGCAAGATTTCGGTTACAGGGCTTTTACCTGCTCTGGCGGGCCTTTCCAGACCTCTTCGCCTACCAAACACCTTTGTAACTCCATGTGAGACGTCCTACAACCCCAAGAAGCAAGCTCCTTGGTTTGGGCTAATCCGCGTTCGCTCGCCGCTACTGACGGAATCACTATTGTTTTCTCTTCCTCAGGGTACTTAGATGTTTCAGTTCCCCTGGTATGCCTCTACCCAACCTATGTATTCAGTTGAGAGTAACTATCCATTACGATAGCTGGGTTTCCCCATTCGGAAATCCTCGGATCAATGCCTGCTTACGGCTCCCCGGGGCGGTATCGTTGTTCGCCACGTCCTTCTTCGGCTCCTGGTGCCTAGGCATCCTCCGTGCGCTCTTACTAGCTTAACCTATCGTTCCGGTTGATTCGGCTTGCTCGCCTTTTTCATTTTGTTTCCTCGATTTCATAAGAGACCAAGTGGTTGAAACAAAACGAAAAGATGTCGAGACAATCTCGAACAACCTTCACTAACAATTAAAACATTTTAGCTAAAGGATGTTTCAGCAATTTCTTTTTCTTTCGTTATCCAGTTTTCAAGGTGCAAAGTGAATCACAGACAACTATTATTAGTTGCTGTTAGGTGTAAAACATAACACCTGCTTGGCGACGTCCTACTCTCCCAAGACCCTGCGGTCTAAGTACCATCGGCGCTGGAGGGCTTAACGGTCGTGTTCGGTATGGGAACGCGTGGTTCACCTCCGCCATCGCCACCAAACGTAGCGTGTTGCACGCTGAAAACTGGATACGAAAGATAAGGTTGCTGAACCTTGTAGCTGCTGTCTGCTGGATGTATGGGTCACAGTAGACGTGTTTAGGATAAGCCCTCGACCGATTAGTATTCGTCAGCTCCACACATTGCTGTGCTTCCACCCCGAACCTATCAACCTCGTCGTCTTCAAGGGGTCTTACATACTGGGAAATCTCATCTTGAGGGGGGCTTCACGCTTAGATGCTTTCAGCGCTTATCCCGTCCGTACTTGGCTACCCAGCGGTGCTCCTGGCGGAACAACTGGTACACCAGCGGTACGTCCATCCCGGTCCTCTCGTACTAAGGACAGCTCCTCTCAAATTTCCTGCGCCCGCGACAGATAGGGACCGAACTGTCTCACGACGTTCTGAACCCAGCTCGCGTACCGCTTTAATGGGCGAACAGCCCAACCCTTGGGACCTACTTCAGCCCCAGGATGCGATGAGCCGACATCGAGGTGCCAAACCTCCCCGTCGATGTGGACTCTTGGGGGAGATAAGCCTGTTATCCCCAGGGTAGCTTTTATCCGTTGAGCGATGGCCCTTCCATTCGGTACCACCGGATCACTAAGCCCGACTTTCGTCCCTGCTCGACTTGTAGGTCTCGCAGTCAAGCTCCCTTATGCCTTTGCACTCTGCGAATGATTTCCAACCATTCTGAGGGAACCTTTGGGCGCCTCCGTTACATTTTAGGAGGCGACCGCCCCAGTCAAACTGTCCACCTGACACGGTCCCCGAACCGGTTTCACGGTTCTAGGTTAGAACTCCGATACGATCAGGGTGGTATCCCAACGTTGCCTCCACACAAGCTGGCGCTCATGCTTCAAAGGCTCCCACCTATCCTGTACAGATCGTACCAAAGTCCAATATCAAGTTACAGTAAAGCTCCATGGGGTCTTTCCGTCTTGTCGCGGGTAACCTGCATCTTCACAGGTATTAAAATTTCACCGGATCTCTCGTTGAGACAGCGCCCAAGTCGTTACGCCATTCGTGCGGGTCAGAATTTACCTGACAAGGAATTTCGCTACCTTAGGACCGTTATAGTTACGGCCGCCGTTTACTGGGGCTTCGGTTCACAGCTTCGGGTTACCCCTAACCGCTCCCCTTAACCTTCCAGCACCGGGCAGGCGTCAGCCCGTATACTTCGCCTTACGGCTTCGCACAGACCTGTGTTTTTGCTAAACAGTCGCTTGGGCCTTTTCACTGCGGCCCCCTCGGGCTAT
>NZ_JBHVVJ010000037.1:0-1984 GCF_042883665.1 Arthrobacter sp. NPDC058192
ACCCGGGAGGGTGTGGGAGAGTAGGTCACCGCCGGAACACCATTCAGGTCGAGGACCCCAACCACCAGGTTGGGGTCCTCCCGCATTTAACACCAAAACGCACCCCGGAACCAGGCACGCTCCCTCACTTCGCGCCCACCCGGGCCGGACGCTCCCACACGTTGTGCACATCCGGGGGAGACGCTCCCGCACCTTCCGGCGTGACCGGCGGCCGGGACGTGCGGGAGGCGTCAAAACCGCGGGAGCATCAGAAAGGAACCTGCCACAGCTGAGGGAGGGTCGCCGCGGAACGCGGGACCCTGCATCCCGGAGAGACCGGCACCTACACTGACTATCACGGCTGTCTTTGGCGGGCCCGGCACGTCCCAGAACCCACACATCCTCAAGGCCGGCATCCAGGACCGCGTCCACCGGGTGGGTCACGTACGGCCAGCGCCGTACACCCCGGGCCTCGGAGGCTTGACCCAGCACGACACCCTCGACGCACTGTTCAACGCCCGCACCGCCAAACCGCTACGCCTTCGCCGCGAACGACCCGGTCATAACGGTGACCCAGCCGGGCGATTTACAGTCATCAATCTCGCAGTAACCTGCGGCGTGGCAGTAGTGGGTTTGGTTTCGCAGTTGTCGGGTTTGTTGCGGCCACGGGTGGAAGTGGAGACGCCCTCCTTGGCTACGCTCTGGCTGGTTGGGGCTGCTTGACGGATGCCTGGTCGGTGGTGCGCCGATCGCCAACTATCGAGGCATCAGGCGGACCGATGCTGACGCCATCAGGCTCGCGCAGCGCTGGTCGAAGTACATGGCGGTCACCTTCGCAGTCGGCGCCGTCACCGGAACGGTTCTGTCCTTCGAGTTCGGCCTGCCGTGCCTCAGTTCATGGGACTGGGGCGAGGCGTTCGGCGCGCCTTTCGCGTTCGAGGGTCTCTTCTTACTTCTCGAGGCCGTTTCATCTCGATCTACATTTTCGGTTGGCGGCGACTCAAGCCCTGGACCCACTTCTGGATCGGTGTCCCGATCGCCGTCGCCGGCATCTTCGGCAGCGTTTCGGTGGTGGCCGCGCCAATGCGTGGATGAACTCCCCTGAAGGGGTCACCCTGGACACTGCCGGGAACGTTGTGTCGGTGGACCCGCTCGGGGTGATCTTCAACGGGGGCGATGATTGCGGCCTACCTGGTCGGCGGCCTCCTGGTGGCAAAGGTCTACGCGACCACTCGATCGGGCTCATGTGGGAAGCGAACCACGTGTGGCTGATCTTCATCTTCGGCGTCTCGTCGGTGCTGGTGCCCTACGGCTTCGATGCCACCGCGGGAGGCATCGCATCCGGCCAGGTTCCGGCCGGCGGTCGGGCGGGCGATCCGCTGGGCAGTAGGGTCAACCCGACGTCGGTCGTCAGGGTCTGCTCGCCGTATCCGTGACGGCCTACGTCGCCGCGGGAGCGCCCACCTGAGATGCCCATCGCCTCTCCAACGAAGCGATGGTCGGCTACTTCCGCGTCCGCGCCGTGGCGGCTGGGGCCGTGGCTGGAGCTGTGGCGCTGGTCGCGGCCGGTCTTGCCGTGCCGTTGATCGTGCCGGCCTTCATCTTGTTGTACGTGCTCGACCAGCGCGGACTGCTTCCGGAAGAAAGGCGTCCACGACTAGCCCGACCGGGCTCCGGGCTCGTCCGTGCCTGACTTCGCTGACGAGGTCCGGGGCCCGCATTAACGGAGAGGCATCCGTCTATAGCGCCTGCCATAGGCGCTCAGCCCCTGAGTATGCGCATGGCGCAGTAGCGTGATGGAGGATACACGCTGGAAGGATGGCGCCAGGGCAACGATTTCGGATCCGAAACCCCGTTTAACCGCGGATTTCCGGGGTCGAGCACCACGAGGGCGGCTACCAGGGCTGGGTTTGCGGTGGGGGCGTGGGGGGTGTATTGTTTTCTAAGTCGCCGAGAGGGAGACCAGCGGAAAGCTGGGAACCGGAGGCGGCGAATCCCCTAAATT
>NZ_JBHVVJ010000039.1:0-1657 GCF_042883665.1 Arthrobacter sp. NPDC058192
CAAATCCATACACCCATACAAAGGAGACACCTGAACTTGAGTGTACTGGATAAACAAGTGATTCGTCAATGCCTTTCTTATCTTCCTTTACAAGATTTTATTGCACCTCTTCTCGATTATCGCAAACAACTAAAAACGGTTAATCTCTTGAAGATCTTTATTACGGGGCAGTTGTTAGCTTGGGACTCCCTTGGCACCATTGCAAAGACCATTCGTTCCGATGAGGCCTACCAGTCTGAATTTGGCATCAACAGTATCGATAAATCTCAGCTCTCACGTCGAATGCTGGAGGTTCCACTTGAAGTTACACAGGCGCTATTTGCAGCGGTGGTTGCGATGATCCAAGCGCAGGCGAGTCAAGCATCCCACATGAATCACAACAAACTTCTACTGGCACTCGTAGATTCCACGAGTCTCCGGATGCCACCTAAGCTTGGTGACTGGGCCTATGTTACGAAGAAGCAAAACAGCGTAAAAGTTCACACGCGGCTGTTGGTGGTGGACAAACAAACGGCCTATCCCGACCAAATTATCGCTTCTACTGGCAATATTGGCGATTACGAAGGTTCGGATCAACTTGTCGTGGACCCAGGCGTGCTCTACGTCATGGACCGTGGTTATGTCTGCTATAAGCGAATGGAAAAATGGGCGGCGGGTGAAATCGATTTTGTGGTTCGCATAGCCAATCATCATTGTGCTGAGGTTTTGAGTGAGCGAAACCTCCCAGCCGATGAGCCCAGAGTCATGAGGGACGCAACCGTTCTTCTTGGAAACCAACCCCAAACACGCATGAAAACACCCGTACGGTTGATTGAGTACAAAGATGAACAGGAACGTTTTTATCGGATTGCGACCACTCGTCATGACTTGTCAGCAGCAGAGCTGATGGAAGTTTATCGAAACCGTTGGCTGATCGAACTATTCTTTAAGTGGCTAAAACAGCATTTAAAGTTTGCAAAGCTTTATAGCTATCAGCCTGAAGCGGTCTGGAATCACATCTATTTAGCCCTTGTGGCTTATGGGCTTGCCTATTACGTCAAGCAAAAAGTCGAGACGAAGCAATCCATCTGGCAGGTCACCCAATGGATTCGCATCTATGCGGTAAAACCATGGGAGAGGCTGCTGAATGAAATGGAAAGAAAACCAAGTAAGAGGAGTAAAGGGAGTCGAAAAAAAGGACCGCCTGACCCGATAAAACTAAGCCTCACACCAGGCGTGATTATTCGCCAGCCGAAGAAGAGAAACAGATAAACTTACATTTAACTTTTTTTGGAATTCGGTTACCTACGCTTAGGTGGAGTTGTCTTTTATTTATTTAACGTTAAAAAGTTTGTGAATTATTGTACAAACTTATAGGTTAGCGAAGATATGGTAGGTTTAATGCAACGCTAATGGAGAAATTCCAACTAAATGCCTCGAAACCCCGAAAACCCTCTAAATAGCGGGAGAAATTCCATCTAAATAGGTTGAACTAAAGAAACATGTTTTAAGTGAAGCGAGAAGATCCTTCTATAGAAACGAAGTGTTCGCCGTTGCAGCCGGATTCTAACTTTTAAATATCTAATTCAATCGTAGAATCTGGTTGATACTGCGATCGTAGGAATGAACTACTCGCGCAGCGGCCAAAACGTATATGTTTAGTTGATCTTATATAAGT
>NZ_JBHVVJ010000040.1:0-1510 GCF_042883665.1 Arthrobacter sp. NPDC058192
TGCCTATACCGCAACATGGGGAGTAAATTGGTGGTATTTGTGGGGGGAATCTGCGAATGGGTGTAAAACGATGCCTCCGTAACCTAAATAATTCTCCTCTCGAGCCAAGTAGCGGGCCATTTTCTTAATATTCTGGACCACTGCCGTCATAAATGCCTGTTCTTGTACCTTCGCCCGTCCGCGCATGCGGCAGCGACGATAGCCATGCAGATTTTTGGCATCAGCAAAGCTCCGCTCAATCGTTTGACTGCGCAGCTTGTATAACGCTTTTCCTACTACACTCTCTTTGTGAGCACGGACGCGTTCTTTACTAGTCTCCCAAACATGTCGTTGAATGACGCGCTGAGGACTCTTGGTTTTCGTACATTGAATCAAAAGGGGACAGCTCGCACAGACGAGTTTGTCGGACACATATTCATCATAGCCTGCTCGATTCGTAGTTCGGTACGTAAGTTCTGCTCCTGCTGGGCAGACGTAAACATCCTTTTGTTCGTCATAGGTAAATTGCGCTTTTGGAAAGATCCCATCTGCTTTCGGTGCCGCTCGGTCTGCAATAATCGCCATGAGGTGTTCCGTACGCATACAAATATGTGGGGTCATATAACCGGAATCCAGCAGGACAGCCTCCAACGTCTCTTCGAATCCAAAGGTCGTCACTTGACGTTGGAGCCTCTCTAAATACACCGTGGAATCATTCACATTACCCGCTGTGACGTGCACGTCCGTGATGATGTTGAATTTGTGATCTACGGTACGGTGTTCCAAGTAGTGAAAACCTTCCGGTTTGCCTTTACGCATCATAAATCCGCTCTCGGGGTCGGTATGACTTACCTTAAGATTGCTGTAGCTGGTCTCCTCCTTTCGAGGAGGAAGGGGCTTTTTTCCTTGGGATTCCCGGCGCTCGCCCACAGCCTTTTCCAGTTCGTCGAGGTAAGAAGCAGGGGTATTCACTACACTTTGCATGGTGTATTTGTTTTTATTTGCACTAGCTTGGATATGAGTGGAATCGGTGATCAATACACGTCCAGCCACCATGCGATGAGAGATGGCGAGATCGACTACTTCGTCAAAAATCTCTTGAAAAACGGTGGTTCCCGCAAATCGGTGGTTTCGATTCCAACTGATCGTGGAGTGATCCGGCACTTTCTCTGTCAGTCCCATACCCAGAAACCAGCGATAGGCTACATTCAGCCGGACTTCTTGTTCTAGCTGACGCTCGGAGGGAATTCCGTACAGATAGCCAATGAGCATCATCTTAAACAAGCGAACTGGAGGAATGGATGGGCGTCCTACGTTTTGGCTGTAGTAAGGACGAACCTTTTCCGTAATATAGGAAAGATCTATGTGATGATCGATGAGGCGAAGAAGATGGTTTTGGGGAACCAGTTCATCGAGACAAATGAGTTCCATTTGAAACTTTCCATCTGTATTTTCGTTGTTAGGGGTTAGCACACGAATCACCGTTCTTTCATAACAATGTTACCTATATTATACCAAATTAACGCGGTGT
>NZ_JBHVVJ010000041.1:0-1413 GCF_042883665.1 Arthrobacter sp. NPDC058192
CGCGTTGACTCGTAGAAAACCTCCGCGTAGCCGGATACGTTGCCTCATTTGAAAACCTCCGCGTAACGGCGTGGTTGACGGTAGTGGCGCCGCGTCCCGGCTATGCCCGTTTTCATGGAGCTAACGATGGCCCAGCGCCAGGCTGTGACGAAGAAGAAAGCCCTCGCTTATCAGGGCGCATCGCGGAAAGCGAAGTCCCGGATTCTCGATGAGCTCGTCGAGCTGACCGGGTGGCACCGCGACTACGCCCGGGCGGCCCTGCGTGATGCCCTGGTCCTGAAAGTCGTCAGGCCACGGCCGGGCAGGACACCCGTGTACGGGCCTGAACTGCTGCCGGCGCTGATCAAATGCTGGTCCGTCCTGCGCGCCCCGGCCGGGAAGCTGCTGGCCCCCATGCTGCCTGTTCTGGTGCCCTTGCTGCGGGCCGAGCAGGAGCTGATGATCAGCGATGAGCAGGCAGGTCTGCTGATCCGGATGAGCGCGGCGACGATTGACCGGAAACTTGCCGGCGAACGGGCGAAGCTGGTGCTGCGCGGCCGGTCCCACACGAAGCCGGGCACCCTGCTGAAGTCCCAGATCCCGATCCGCACCTGGGCCCAATGGGACGACGCCGTCCCGGGGTTTGTGGAGATCGACCTGGTCGGTCATGAGGGCGGGAACAGCTTCGGCGAGTTCTGCTTCACCCTGACCGTGACCGACATCGCCACCGGCTGGACGGTGAACCGGTCGGTGCGGAACAAGGCCGCCAGGTGGGTTCTCGAGGCGCTCGAGCACGTCACCGCGGTGTTCCCGTTCCCGATCATCGGCATCGATTCGGACAACGGCTCCGAGTTCATCAACGAACACCTGTTCGCCTACTGCCATGCCCACCAGATCACGTTCACCCGCTCCCGGCCCGGGAACAAGAACGACGGCGCCCACGTGGAGCAGAAGAACTGGGCCAGGGTCCGGGAACTCGTCGGCTACCTCCGCTACGACACAGCCGCCGAGCTGGAGAAGCTCAATGAAATCTGGGAACTGGACCGGACCTTCACCAATTACCTGCTGCCCCAACAGAAACTCATCGGCAAGCAACGGCACGGGGCGAAAGTCACCAAACAGCACGACGCTCCCACCACGCCGCACCAACGCACGGTCCGGCACGAGAACACCGGAAAACGGTCGATCATCCAAATGAACGCCACGTTCAAACGGATCAGGCCGGCAGCCCTCTCACGCCACATCCTGGCCCTCACCGCAGAACTGGAAGCCCTTGCCCTGGCCAAGAAAACCACCTCCGCCAGACCCGTCAACAGCCCCTGGAACCGAAGCTTCCCGACCTACCTCCAGCGCCGCAACGAGTCCCTCCATCCGGAGGTTTTCAAATGAGGCAACGAATCACTCTTCCCGGAGGTATTGCAATGAGGCAACAGG
>NZ_JBHVVJ010000042.1:0-1384 GCF_042883665.1 Arthrobacter sp. NPDC058192
GGGGACTGTCCGATAAACGGTGGGTGGGTCCGGCCGGTTTTCATTAGTGAGTGGTTCTTTCGAACCGGCCGGCGAAGGTAATCGCGAACGCGTTCAGCGCAGGCTTCCACCTCATCACCCAGCGTGCCCGACCGCCGCCGGTGGGATCAAGAGACCTGGTGACCAGATACAGGCATTTCAGGGCAGCGGTCTCGTTCGGAAAGTGCCCGCGGGCCCTCACGGCCCTGCGGTAGCGGGCGTTGATCGACTCGATCGCGTTCGTCGTGCAGATCACCCGCCGGATCTCCACGTCGTACTCCAGGAACGGCACGAACTCAGCCCAGGAGGACTCCCAGAGCCGCACGATTGCCGGGTATCGCTGGCCCCACTCGGCCCTGAACTCGGCGAACCGGTCCTTCGCCGCCTGCTCGGACGGGGCCGTGTAGACCGGCTTGAGCGCCTTGACGATGCCCTCGCGGTGCTGGCGCCCGGCGTAGCGGAAGCTGTTGCGGATCAAGTGCACGATGCACTGCTGCACGACCGTTCGCTCCCACGTGGTCGTGATCGCCTCCGGCAGGCCCTTGAGCCCGTCGCAGACGGCGATCAACACATCTTCCACGCCCCGGTTCTTCAGCTCGGAGAATACCTGCAGCCAGAACCGGGCACCCTCGCCACCATCGCCGGCCCAGATGCCCAGAATCTCCCGCTCCCCGTTGGTGGTGACCCCCATGACGACGTAGAACGCGGTGTTGCGCACCTGCCCGTCACGGACCTTGACCACGACCGCGTCAACGAAGAGCACCAGATACATCGGATCCAAAGGCCGGGCCGACCATTCGGCCAGTTCCCCGGCGACCTTCTCCGTGATGCGGCTGATGGTGTCTTTGGAAACCTTGGCCCCGTAGACCTCCTCGAAGTGCGCGGCGATTTCCCCGGTGGTCAGCCCCCGGGCGGACAGCGAGAGCACGATCTGGTCGATCCCGTCCAGACGCCGTTTCCGTTTGGGCACGATCACCGGCTCGAACGACCCGTCCCGATCCCGCGGCACCTCTATCTCAACCGGGCCGATCTCGGTCAGCACGATCTTCGACCTGGTGCCGTTGCGCATGTTGGCTGCGATCGGCGTCTGGCCATGCTCGTGCCCGAGGTGCTCGGTCAGTTCCGCTTCCAGCGCGGTCTCCAGCACATTCTTCGTGAGCTGGTTCAGCAGCCCGCCCGGGCCAACCAGGCTCACGCCCTGCTCCTTGGCCTGCGCGAGCAACCGCTCTGCAAGCTCCTTCTGATCGATGATCTCTCCCGTCACAGGATCGATCATCGCCCCTGTTATCTCGGTCGTGGACTCTGACACGGCCGTCTCCTTTCGGATCAGGCCGGACCTTCACACACCGTTATTCAGACAGTCCCC
>NZ_JBHVVJ010000043.1:0-1320 GCF_042883665.1 Arthrobacter sp. NPDC058192
TCTGCTTTAAGGTGCGAGAAGAAGCTTTCCATAGCGGCATTGTCTAGACAATTACCGCGACGCGACATGCTGATTTTGGCGCCAACCGTAGGCAGCATGTCGTGGTAAGCATGAGACGTGTATTGGAAGCCTTGATCGCTGTGAACGATCAATCCAGACACGTCTTTGTGCAGTTGAAAAGCTTTCTTAAACGTGCTGAGCACCAACTCGTTGTCATTACGATGACTGATGTGATAGGCGACTATCGTTACCACAAAGGTCTTTGATGGCAGACAAGTATAGTCGCTGCTCTCCTACACGGTACTGTGTGACATCTGTCACCCATTTTTCATTGGGCTCTGCTGCTGTGAAGTCACGATTCAGTAAGTTAGGAGCAACACGTCCATCCGACTTCATAACCGGATAGGCGTTAAAATACGGACGTTTAGCTCTTATGATAGAGCGGATTCCAAGCTCTTGCATGATACGCTGCACTTTCTTATGATTAACGGTGCGATCATATTGACGTTTCAGCTCAGCTGTAATTCTGCGATACCCATAAGTCCGTTCACGCTGATGGTAGATCGATTGAATTTGCTGGGCAACCTCTCCATCGAGATTTCGGTTCTTGCGCTCTAGGTAGCGGTAATAGGCACTTCTCCAGACACCTAGTAGTTTGCAAAGCATCACAATAGGATAGAGCTTTGATGCCTCTTCAATGATGGCATATTTCCCTCTCACACCTCCTGTTTCCAGATTTCCAAGCACTTTTTTAGAATGGAATTCTCTCTTTTGAGTTGCTGATACGCCCGATCTTTGTCTATGTACTCCGTTCTTCGACCGCGCTGGTCCAGCAAGCCATATTCTCCTTGTTGCCGATATTTCCTCATCCACACCTTCATACGATCTTTATCCTGTATTCCAAAATGTTCGTTGATCTTCCGATAGCTCCACTTCTCCTCCACATGCAGACGGATTGCCTCACGCTTTGTTTCATCTGAATACGTTTTGAACTTTTGTCCCTTCATTGCCACAAAAATACACCCCTTAGAATTCATCGGATTAACCAAGGGGTTTTTCCAATGTCTATTCTAAGGGGTGCAGTTCATTGCGTAGCAAGGGTTTTTTGTTTCCTTATTAATCAGAACAAATACTCATCAAGCAGAATTGTTGAACTTGAGGACGAAATTCTTAATTTTGAACGTTAATATAAATTCGCCTTCTCCGTAGATTGAGGATTTAAATAATCTAGATGTTAGAAACACAGGATTTAAAATCCTGTGGTGGGCGACCACCGTACAGTTCGATTCCCTACCTCGGCATTCCTACATACATAAGGGT
>NZ_JBHVVJ010000044.1:0-1093 GCF_042883665.1 Arthrobacter sp. NPDC058192
AAATATGAGCTATGACCAACCGCTTGGTATGGTATTGTACGTATTGTTAATCATCGGGTTTACCTTCTTCTACACTTTCGTGCAAATTAATCCGGTTCAAATGGCTGATCAAATGAAGAAAAATGGCGGATATATTCCAGGTATTCGTCCAGGAAAGCCAACTTCGTCTTACCTAACACGCGTTATGTCGCGTATTACGTTGACAGGTGCAATTTTCTTGGCGGTTATCTCGGTTATTCCGGTATTCTTCGGTACACTTGCTGGATTACCTAAGTCAGTGCAGCTAGGCGGCACCTCATTGCTAATCGTTATCGGTGTTGCACTGGATACGATGAAACAAATTGAGAGCCAGTTGATCAAACGCCATTACAAAGGGTTTATCAATAAATAACAATAGGTTCTGACCGGGCTTCCGCGATCGTCAACTAGCGTTCCGCGGCTGCCCGCCCGAGCCTATTGTGCTTAAAGCGAGGAACTCAGCATGAACATTTTATTCATGGGCCCTCCGGGCGCCGGTAAAGGTACACAAGCTGAACGGATCGTAGAAGAGTTCGGTATTCCCCATATTTCCACTGGCGATGCGTTCCGTCTCGCTATGAAACAAGGAACCGCGCTTGGAATCAAAGCGAAAGAGTATGTCGATCAAGGCTTGCTCGTTCCCGATGAGATCACGAACGGCATTGTGAAGGAAAGACTTGAACAAGCCGATTGCAAAAATGGATTCTTGCTCGACGGGTTTCCTCGCACACTGCAGCAAGCAGAAGCACTTGATGTTATGCTTGCGGAGCTCGGACGCAGTATTGACCATGTTGTAAATTTAAAAGTTGATCGCAGTTTGCTGCTTGCTCGTTTGACGGGCAGACGCATATCGAAGACGACTGGTACGACTTATCATGTAATCTTTAACCCGCCTAAGGTCGAAGGTATCTGCGACAAAGACGGCGGCGAATTGTATCAACGATCAGATGATACAGAGGAAAAGGTAGGCACACGCTTGGATGAGTATTCTTCCAAGACAGCCCCTCTACTCGATTACTACAATGCTAAAGGACTCCTTCGCGAAGTCGACGGCGAGAAGGACATTGATGTTGTA